>URQU01000003.1 GCA_900550055.1 uncultured Coriobacteriaceae bacterium
GTTCGGCCCCATCCAGAAGACCAACTGCCTGGCCGTCATGCCCGAGGGCACCGAGCCTCAACCTGCGGGCTCCATCGTCGATTGCCTGCTGCTCGATATTCCGGAAGAAGTCGTTCTCTAGGAGAAGCCATGACCATAAAATTCGCCATCATCACGTGCTCCGATACCCGCACTATGGAAACTGACGAGGCCGGCCAGAAGCTTGAACAACTCATTGCCGAGCAGGGCTGGGAGTGCGTCCGCCGCGTTGTGGAAATGGACGAGCGCCCGTTCATCGCCGGCGCGCTCATCGACGCCTGCGACAACACTGACGCCGACATCGTGCTCACCTGCGGCGGCTCGGGTCTCTCGCTGCGCGACGTGACCCCCGAGGCCACCCGCGACGTGGCCGACCGCGAGGTGCCGGGCATCGCCGAGGCCATGCGCGCCCACAGTGTCGCCATCACGCCCTTCGCCATGCTCTCGCGCGCCATCTGCGCCCAGCGCGGGCACACGCTCATCATCAACCTGCCCGGCTCCACTAAGGCGGCTACGGAGAACTGGGAAGGTATCGTGGAGGCGCTGCCCCATGCCGTGAAGATGATGGCCGGCGAGGGCCATAGTACGCAGAAGGATCTCTCGGAGAAACTCGCCGCCGCGGCAGCTCGGGGCGAGCTCGGGTAAGGCAGCGGGCGCGCAGGGGCCTTTGGCTTCGAAGTCGCGATGGAGGGTTGGCTGCGGATGCGCTTGCCGTATGGCTTTCCGGGACTGGGCTCTCGCGGTCGGAAGTCTTTGCCCCATGCCAAAAGAGCGCGTTCCCGTGCGTCGGGTCTGCGCTATACTTCATGAGGAACGTGTTCTAGATGCGGCCGCGCTCGATAGGGGCGCGGCTGTTTGAGGTGGTAGCACTATGACTGATCTTCCCAATGGGTTCACGGGGTTTTCGCACCGAGATCCGAACTTCGTGTCCGCGGGCGACGCCCTGCGCGGCTCGCGGTACGACGACACGCCGTTCGCGGCGCGCAAGCAGGCCCAGGCCCGCAATCTGGCCGAGGCTTGGTCGCCGGCCGGCGCCGAGCGCGCCGGCGCGAATATCGCTGCCGAGGGCGGCTTAGATGTGGCGGCTCGCGGGGCCGGAGCACGCCCCCTGTCCCAGCTGTCATCGGCGGCCAGCGACGTGCTGCGCTTCGCCGAGCAGGGCACGGCGGCTGCCGGCGCTCCGCGCTTCGACCCGGACAAGCTCGCCCGCATCCCCGAGACCGATCGGCGCTGGGCCTGGGTGGAGATCGACCTGAACGCCATCCGCCACAACGCCTCGGCCGTGAAGCGGCGCCTGAATCCGGGCACCCGGCTCATGGCCGTGGTGAAGGCCGACGGCTACGGCCACGGCGCCGTGCAGTGCGCCAAGACGGCGCTGAACTCCGGGGCCGAGTACTTGGGCGTGGCCACGGTGGACGAGGCCATCGCCCTGCGCGAGGCTTACGTGAACGCCCCTATCCTCATTTTGGGCGAGCCCCCGGCCACGGCCATCCCGCTGCTTCTGGCTTACAAGGTCATGCCGAGCGTCTATACCTCCGAGTTCGCCATCCAGTACGCCGAGGCCGCCGACGCGTACGGCGTGCGCGCTCCGTACCACCTGGCGGTGAACACGGGTATGAACCGCATCGGCGTGCGCCACGACGAAGTGGTCGAGTTCATGGGGCAGGTGAGCTTCCATCGCGCGCTCGACCTCGTGGGCACGTTCACGCACTTCGCCACGGCGGATTGCCCGGAAACGCTTGACTTCCATATCCAGGCGAAGCGCTACATCGAGGCCGTCGAGGGGCTGCGCGCGGCGGGCATCAACCCGGGCATCGTGCACTGCGCGAACTCCGCCGCCGCTATCCGTTACCCCGACGTGCGCTTCGACATGGTGCGCCTGGGCATCGGCCTGTACGGCTACCAGCCCTGCCCCGAAACCACGCCGCTCATCGAGCTGCGCCCTGCCATGAGCGTGCATGCGCGCATCACCGATACGCGCCTGGTGCCCATGAGCGAGGGCGTCAGCTACGGGCTGAACTACCGCAGCCCCGGCAGCGTGAAGATCTGCACCGTGCCCGTCGGCTACGGCGACGGCCTGCGCCGCGGGCTGTCAAGCCGCACGGACTTCCTGGTCGACGGCGTGCGCTGCCGCCAGGTGGGCAACATCTGCATGGATCAGTGCATGTTCGAGGTGGATTTGCGCAGCTACGCGCGCCGTCGCCGCGTCGATCCCCAGGTGGGCGACGAGGTCCTTATCGTGGGCCAGCAAGGCGACGCCATGGTCACCATCGAGGAGATGTGCGAAACCCTGAACACCATCCCGCACGAGCTGTGCATCGGCTTCGCCCAACGCATGCCGCGCTACTACGTGTAAGCGGGGAAGCGGGGCTGCGCCGGAGCGACTGCGCCGCAGGTGCTCCGACATGAGGGCTTGCGCCCGGGGTGATTCCGCGTCAAGAGGCTCTGCTCAAATCTCCCTATGTAAGTTGTCAAAGCTGGCATCTGGTAACTCTTCTCAAGTGAATGAAAAGGCCTTCTGCTTCCCTGTGGTCGGGATGCAGAAGGCCTTTTTTTCGTATGCGGTTTTAGGGGTTAGGCGCACCATCGGTTTTGGGTCACTGATTTACCGGGGTGGGTCGGGGCGCGCGTTGAACGATGGCCCGAATAGAATGCGGTATCGGGCTTTGAGGTACCCCGCCACGCTATTCGATGCGCGCCGCTTACGCGATGGCGCCTTGGGAATCTCCCCGTTTCCGTTTGCGGCGCCTTTCGCCGTGGCGTTCTCTCTGGCGAGCGACGCTTTCCCGCTACTGCAGCGTGGCGTCGACGGCGCTGATGAGTGCGTTGCGCAGGCCGGCCGCTTCAAGTGCCGCCACGCCCTTGATGGTGGTTCCGCCGGGGCTGCACACGGCGTCCTTCATGGCGCCGGGGTGCGTGCCGGTGGTCAGATGCAGCTGCGCGGTGCCGGCCATCATCTGCGCCGCCAGGCGGTACGCGGTGGCGCGGGGCAGGCCGTTCTTCACGCCGCCGTCTGCCAGCGACTCCAGGAACATGGCGGCGAAGGCGGGGCCGCACCCGGCGACGGCGCTGGCGGTCGAGAGCAGATGGCCAGCAACGGGCTCGATGAGCGCGATGCCGCCGAACAGCCCGGCGAACGTCTCCCATTCGTCGTCGCTGAGCGAGTGTTTTTGCTCGCAGGCGATCACGCCGCAGCCCACGGCGATAGGCGTGTTGGGGATGGTGGAAAGGTGGTGGCTGCCGGCCCCCAGCAGGTCCTCGTAGAAGTCGAACAGCAGGCCCGCGGCAACCGATACCACGGCTTTGTCGGCAAGCGCCTCGCGCGCCGGCGCCAGCACGTCGGCCACCATATAGGGCTTCACGGCCACGATGACCAGGTCGCTCGCCTCGGCGACCTCGGCGGGGGTGTGCACGGCGTTCGCCCCCAGCGGCTTGCAGCTTGCCTCCAGTTTGTCGAAGTGCGCGGCGCAGGCGGTGATGCGGCTGCCTTCCAGGCCGGCGTGTTCCACCAGCCCCTTCGCCATGGCCTGTGCCATGTTGCCGAACCCGATGAACCCGATGCGTGCGGTGCTTGCGTCCATTGCGTCTCCTTTGCCGTGTTGTCCCGTTGTCCGCGATTCGCGTTGCAGATGATTTTACGCCATCGCCATGTCCAGCGTGTGACGAAGCGCGCGTGTGGCGAAGCGGCCGAGCGATAAGGTTATCTGCCCAGCGCCCAGACGATGCCCTTCGCCATACGTAAGGCGGGTTCCTTGAAGTGGTTGCCGGGGTTTTGCTCGAAGACGGTGGGCACGCCTCTGGCCTCGAACAGCTCGACGACATCGCGTGTGCCTTGCGCCACGTTGCGCAAAAGCCGGCTAGGCGTGCGCGCCTCCTTGCTGCCAAGCGAGAAATATGCGCAGGCAGGTTTGCGGGCGAACTCGTTCGCGGCGGCATAGCCGGTGAAATCCGGGTACCACAGCGACCCTGATGCGCTTGCAACGCGTCCGAACGCCGCGCTATTGAAGCAGGCCCATGTGGCGAACAGCCCGGCAAGCGAGTAACCCGCCAGCACGCGTTGCTCGGGTTTGCGCGGCGCGTCTCCCTCAATGCGCGGGATGATCTCGCTTTCGAGCAGGCGGAGTTGCTCGGCCGCCTTGCCCGCGAACGGCGCGTCATCGGCGAACAGCCCGGGGCATTCCCAAGGTGTCAGGTCGTCGTTCCAACAACGCGGCCGTATGGCGGCAAGCACGAAATCCCGGCAACCAAGCTCGCGGCAAAGACGCAGCACCTCGGTCCCGTCGCCGTCATGGACATGCAGGTAAACCGCTGGAAGGCCGTCCGAGGGGGAAGGGTTTGCCCTGTCGGTATGCTTGCCGCTTCGGGCATCTGCGCGTTCTTGGCCGCATGACGGCTTTAGGGCGTGGCCTTCGTTGCGTCCATTGTCGTCTGCGTGCTGATTCCGGCTGCTGCAAGCTTGTTGTTGGGAGCAGCGACCGAAGCGCTCGCTATCCAGGAGCCCTTCGCCTGCGCAATGCGCCGGCACGTGCACGGTCACGTGATTGCCGCAAACGGTGAATTCCCTGATTATGTCTTTGCCACCCATGTTTTGCTTTATGCAGATGCATTAGGAGCGGAACGTGATGCCTTCGGGCAGGTCGTTGGGGTCGAAATCGTCTTCGTCGTCCTCTTCGGCTTCGGTGGGTGCGACGATGACGGGCTCGGGTTCGCGCTCTTCGCCGAACGCATCCTCGAACGGGGCGAAGACGGCGCGCGGCACGGCGAACGTGATGTGGCCGATGGTCCCGGGGTGCGCGGCGATCCAGGCGCGGAACAGCTCGATGACCACTTCGGCATCGAAGCCCTGCGGACCGGCGCCGAATGCGCCCACGATCAGCGTTTCAGCCCCGTTAGCTGCGGCGATGCGCAGCAGTGCCTCCACGCGGGCGCGCAACGCCGTCTCGACCTCGCGCTCGGAGCGGTGGTTCTCCAACGCATGGGTGCGGTTGGGCTCGGGGATGGCCAGCACGTCGGCGCGGCGGATATCGCCGTCGTGGACGAACGTCACCTGGGGCAGGTACAGCGCGCGGTCGGTGTAGAGCTGGCCGGACGCAAACCCGCGGTTTGCGGCATGATACGTGTTTTTGCAGCCGCACAAAACCGGGTACAGGTTGCTCTCCGAGCACAGGATCTGCTCAGGCCCGAACGCGCCGTCCTCGTACGCGCCGCCCGGGCGCATGAACGAGCACGGGTCCACGACCACGGTCTTGCCCTTCGCGCTGTGCACCGCCTTCACGGCGAAATCGCTGGTCACGCTGGTGGTGGTTGCCGCGCCCTCCTCGACTTCGGGCAGCTCGAGCTCGCGCCCCTCGCCATCTTCGTAGATGATCGCGGCATCGATGGTTTCCTGGGTGTCTTTGGAAAACGCCCCGCGCATCAGCGCAAGGTTGCTTGCGGCGGCGGCTTTTCTCTCATCGCGTGTAGGCATGGTCTCTCCTTAAGGAAGATGATTCGACTTATCGTTCATCGTAGCAGCTGACAAGCCTGTCGCAGCCCGATGTTTCCGCGATTTAACGCAACCGTTAGCAAAGGTATCCCACCGGCCGCGGACGCCGCGCGAACGGTAATGGGGCTTGTTTGCTCTGGACGGTTAACGGCACGGCTGCGCGTTTTGTTTGCGCGACCCCTTCCTAGTGCTGGGCGCTTGGCGGCACGTTCGTGCGCGACCCTCCCAAGTGCTGGGCGTTTTGCGGCATGTTCGTGCGCGACTCTCCCAACTTCTGGGCGGTTTTGCAGCTTTTAGGACCTGATTTTGACATGGTCCTCGGAGTTCTGGGTTGTTTTATGGGCACAATTTCGGGCGCGCGCCGCAAAAGCCCAGGTCGCAAATTGGCAAAAACCCACGCCAGCCTCCAAAACCGCCCAGAAGTTGCGCTTGCCTCTTTCGGGGTCGGAAAGTCGCCTCTGTGGATCTTGCCCGATCGCCATTTACGGATACGGCAGTCACCTCTTGCGGATTAGCAAGCACCACTTCGTTCGCCGCGCGCTTGCCGCTGTTGTGCTAGGCTGTTGACCAAGGAAAACGTTGTCGATGTTGTGCGGATACTGGTCTGGATGCCCGGTTGAGCTCCCTGGCTTTGCCTGTTGCATCGCGAGCGCATCCTCGGCTCGCGTGGTTCGCAAACCTGTCGGCTTCCGGTTCGCAAACCTGTCGGCCGCGCAGCAGACATCGCCGTCCAGCGCACGGAATCCAGCGCACGGAAAGGGGCAAGCCATGCCGAAACCGCATATCCCGCTCGATGAGCTGCGCGTGCAGGTGGAATCGTGCCGCCGCTGCCCGCTGTGCGACGGCCGTACGCAAACGGTGTTCGGCGTCGGCAACCCGCACGCACGTGTGATGTTCATCGGCGAGGCGCCGGGCAAAAACGAGGATCTGCAGGGCGAGCCGTTCGTCGGCGCCGCCGGGCACTACCTCAACGAGCTGCTCGGGTGCGCCGGTTTGCGCCGCGAGGACGTGTTCATCGCCAACGTGCTGAAGTGCCGCCCTCCCGGAAACCGCGATCCGCGACCCGAGGAAATCCAAACCTGCACGCCGTACCTGCGCGAGCAGACGCGCACCATCGACCCGGAAGTCCTGGTCACGCTTGGGAAGTTCTCCACGCAGTTCGTCCTGAAGACGCAGGTGGGGATCACGCGCCTGCACGGTCGCGTGCAGCGAGCGGGCAAGTTCCTCGTCTTTCCCATCTTCCATCCCGCCGCCGCGCTCTATGACGGCGCAAAACGCGAAGCCCTGGAAAACGACTTCGTAACCCTAGGCCAGCTGCTGCACCAACTAGACGAGCAAAAGGCTCAGGCGGCGAAAGCGGCAGAGCAGTAAAACGGGCAGTAACCGCAACGGGGGAGAAGGCCGGCAAAAGCGCTGAGGGGTTGGCGAGAACAAAAGGGGCCGGAATCGGGGAGAAGGCCGGATAGGTGAGCAAGTGTAGAGGGTAAACGCAGCTTGGCTGGTTTGCCCGGGCTCAAAGGCATGAGCTTCGTGTCGGGTTATCGCTTGGGGCGCGCCGATCGCGCATGCTGCGAGCGATTTATGACAGATAAGCCTCCGTCCCCAAGTGTCTGGCCGCTGCGGTCAATCGCTCAACGGCTTGGAGAACCTGCGCATGCTTGGGTTTGGGTTGTCATCCCGTGCTAACCTGCTAACGAATAAAAGACGTTCAAGCAAGGTGAATCCCGTATGCCTCAAACAACCCCGCAAAACTTCGATCCCATCGCTTATATCAACGCTCCCCGTTGGCAGGCGTCGCGTTTGGGCCTCGATCGTATCCGCGAGCTGCTTGCGCGCCTGGGCAACCCCCAGAACGATTTGCGCATCGTGCATGTTGCGGGCACGAACGGGAAAGGCAGCACGTGCGCCTATATCGCCAACGTGCTGCAGGCCGCTGGCTACCGCGTGGGCTGGTTCTCCAGCCCGTTCATCGAGCGCTTCGAAGAGCGCATCCGCGTGGACGGCAAGAACATCGCCATGCCCGACCTTGCGCGCGTCACGCTGCAAGTGCGCGAGCATGCCGAGCAAATGTCGGTGGAAACCGGTGACCACCCGACGGAGTTCGAGCTCATGACGGCGGTGGCTCTCCTGCACTTTGCCCAGGTGGAATGCCAGGTTGCGGTGCTGGAAGTCGGTCTTGGCGGTCGCCTTGACTCCACCAACGTCATCGCGGCCCCCGATGTTGCCGTCATCACGCGCATCGGCCTCGATCATACCGACTTGCTCGGCGACACCATCGGCAAGATCGCCGCGGAGAAGGCCGGCATCATCAAGTCGGGAAGCTCCGTGGTGTCGTGGCCGCAGGAACCCGAAGCCGTCGAGGCCGTGGAAACGGTGGCGCACGCGGCGGGCTGCGCGGTCGCGCAGCCCGATTTCCGTGAACTGGACATCGCGCCCGTTCGCCATCTCGATTCCGGGCAAATCGAACCCGGCAAACCTTTGGTCATCCGCCCGTTCACCTACAAGGGCAAAGCCTACGAAACCACGTTGCTGGGCAGCTATCAGCCGCAAAACGCCGCATTGGCCTTGGAAACGGTTTTTGCGCTGCAGCGCCGCGGCTGGGACATCCCGCAATCTGCCATCGAGCGCGGCGTCGCCGCCACGCGCTGGGCCGGCCGTTTCGAGGTGTTGCCGCACGTGCCGGGTAAACCTACGGTGGTCATCGACGGCGGTCACAATCCGCAGGGCGCCCAGGCGCTCGCTGATTCGTTGGCGGACGTGTTTGCGAACCGCAAGGCCGTGCTGCTCTCGGGCGTCATGGCGGACAAAGACCATCCCGCCATGCTTCGCACGGTGCTGCCGCATGCCGCTGCGTTCGTTGCCGTGACGCCTGACAACCCCCGAGCGCTGCCTGCTGCAGATTACGCCGCAGAAGCCGCCCGCATAGCCGCGGAATCGCCCGACGTTAACGCAAACCTGCCCATTTGCGCAGCGCAAACCTATGCCGAGGCCGCCCGCAAGGCCGGCGAGCTAGCCGGCCCCGACGGCATCGTCTGCGCGTTCGGCAGCCTTTACAGCATCGCGCAAACCAAGCAAGCCCTGCGGGAAGCGGGCCTGCTCGCAGACGAATAGCGCCCACTTCCGCCCCTGCTGTCAGGTTTCGCACGGAAGCCGATTCGAGCGTTCGTGCTGCGGGGTCAACATTAGGGGTAGGGGTTACTCATAGATTTGCCCGCACCTCAGCCTCCCACCGTCCGCATGGTTCATCGGCGTAACGCGTATGGTTCGTACGTGTGGGACGCGGGGCAAAACCGGGCGCGCGGCGCGGCGTGTGATACCATACGAGCGTTGCAAAGTTTGAGAAAGGATCGCCATCATGGCTACCATCGACACCGTTAAGGAAGTCCTGGAAGAGAACCTGGACATCAATCCTGAAACCGTCAACGACGACTCCACGTTCGACTCCCTGGGCATCGACTCCCTGGACATGGTCGAGCTGATCTGCGACCTGGAGGAGAAGTGCGACGTTGACTTCGGCGAGCCCGAGGGTCTGAAGACCGTCGGCCAGCTGGTCGAGTACATCGACTCCCTGTAAGCCGCAAAGCTTATCGAACACGTTAGCCCCAGGTTAACGCGCTCAATCGCGCACACCTCAGCGCAATGATTGCAGCCGACCGCCAAGTCGGCTGTTGAAGACCGGCCCCGGTAACCTTTCCGTGGCCGGTCTTCGCTTTTTCGGCTGCCTGTTGCCTTCAAGCTGGTAATGGGATAGCGAGCAACGAATCGTTCGGGTCGGCTTCGCCTCTCGTTTGCTAGGAGGCCACGAAGTAGCCTTTGCATCCATTCGCAAGAAGCCGCGAACCCGCCCAAGCCGCGCGCCCCGCTAGCAAATACGTCGCGCACAAAAAAGGGGCGGCCCGAAGGCCGCCCCTTGCAAAATGCATATGTTCCGCACTGGCGATTCGCCAGACGCGACGCGCTTGCGTTACTCAGTCTGCTTCAGCAGGCCGTAACCGCCGTCGTCACGGCGATACAGCACGTTGACCAGGTTCGTGTCGCGGTCGGTGTAAGCGAAGAAGTCGTGACCCAGCAGGTCGATCTGCACCAGGGCCTCTTCCTCGGTCAGCGGAGCGAACTCGATCTCCTTCACGCGCACGACCTCCTCATCGGCGGTGAACTCTGCCATCAGGCTTTCGGGATCGAACTCGCCGACAGGGGCGACTGCGGCTTCGCGCGGCTTGCGGTCGAGTACGCGGGTCTTGAACTTGCGAAGCTGGCGAAGCACCTTGGCTGCTGCAACGTCGATGGCGGCGTACATGTCCTCTTCGGACTCCTCCACGCGAACGATGTGGCCCTTGGTGCGCAGCGTGACCTCGCAGATGGCGGGGGTGGCGTTGGCAGGGTTCTTCTCCACATGCAGCACGACTTCGGCATCCAGCGGATTGATGTCCATGACCTTCATGGAATTGCCGATCTTGTCCTCGGCGTACTCGCGCAGCGCGTCGGTTACAGGCATCTTGCGTCCGGTGACGGTAATGCTCATGTCAATCACCTCTTCTTCGCGGCGGTTAAAAAAAGTTCGACGGTGTTTTTCCTGCTCAGAACCATAAAAAGCATTGGCTCGATAGGTGGCAGGTCATCCCCTTCCGTCGAATCTGTAGGTACAGCATAGCGCACTTTACGTTGATTTAACCGGCGAATTCCCGGTATTTTCGGGTTCGTTCGTAAACGATTTGAAAACGTCAACGCCACGTTCCCGGGTGTGTCTAAGCGCCGCCATGATAGACTGTGCCGAATCCGCGAGGGCGGCCCGCAAGGCTCCTATCGCGAAAGGCGGGGAAAGGTCGTCTCGGGCCCGCCGACGGCTCGTTTCGATGCGGAACGGGCCTATGAAATAGCAAGCTTCGTTTCGCGGGCGGCTTGGGCGCCTCCCGCAAGTTAGGCAGGACATGACCGACAGCCGTATCTATATCAAAGAGGTGCAGGGCCATCAGCATCGTTATCAGAAGCTCATCCAGCTGACCCATTCGTCCACGAAGGCGGCAGGTGCCATGCTGCTGGCGGCCGTGGTGGCGCTGATCGTGGCCAATACCGCCGCGCACGAGCCGTTCCTGGAGTTCTGGCATTCGCACGTGGGCTTCTTCTTCGGCGAATCCGTCGTCGAGATGTCGCTTGCGCACGTGATCAACGACGTGTTCATGGCCGTGTTCTTCCTGTTGGTGGGCTTGGAAGTGAAGTACGAGCTTACGGTGGGCGAGCTGACGAACATCCGCCAGGCGTTGCTGCCCATCATGGCGGCGGTCGGCGGCGTTCTGGCGCCTATCGCCATCTACCTGGTGTTCAACGCCGCAAACCCGCAAACCGTGGGCGGCTGGGGCGTGCCCACGGCAACCGACATCGCGTTCGCGCTGGGCATCCTGGCGCTTCTGGGCAACCGCGTTCCGGCCGGCGTGCGCGTGTTCCTGTCCACGCTCGCCGTCGCCGACGACATCATCGCCATCCTGGTCATCGCCATCTTCTACGGGCAAAGCCCCTCGCCGGCGTGGTTGCTCGCCGCGGGCGTGGTGCTTGCCGTGCTCGTTGCCATGAACAGGGGGCATGTGTACTCGCTGCTTCCGTATATGCTGGTAGGCGCCCTGCTTTGGTATTGCGTGTATATGTCCGGCGTGCACTCCACCATCGCCGGCGTGCTGCTGGCGTTCGCCATCCCGTCCGGTTCGCGCGTGAACCTGCGCACCTTCGCCACCTGGTCCGACTCCAAGGTCCGGGAAGCGAATCGTGCCTTCGACCCCGAGGAGCCCGTGCTGGCGCAGGGTCGCTACATGGAAACCGTCCGGCACCTGTCGCATGTGGCGCGCCAGGTGGTGCCGCCGGCAACGCGCCTGGAGCACAAGCTGTATCCGTGGGTGTATTTCGGCATCCTGCCGCTGTTCGCCCTGACCAACGCTGATGTGAGCTTCGCCGGCATGGACATGGGGTCGCTGTTCGCCTCCCCGGTGTTCTTCGGCATCTTCTTCGGCCTTCTGGTGGGCAAGCCGCTCGGCATCATGCTCATGAGCTTTCTGGTGGTGAAGCTCAAGCTGGCAAGCCTGCCCGAGAACGTCAACTGGCAGCATATGCTGGGCGCGTCCATCCTGGGCGGCGTCGGCTTCACTATGGCCATCTTCGTGGCGAACCTGGCCTTCACCGATGCGGTGCTGGTTGCAACGGCGAAGCTGGGCATCCTGCTGGCGTCGCTTGCGGCGGGCGTGCTGGGCTTCACCTTCCTGCTGGCGCAGGCGCGCGGCGCCCAGAAGCAGGGCGTGGCGTTTGTGGACCCGGCTGCCGAGAGCGCAGATGAGGAGCTTGAGGCGCTGCCCACCGCGGCGCGCGAGGCTGCGCTCGAGGGCCGCGAGATGCTCTACGACCTGGAAGCCGACGAAGAGCTCGACCCGCGCGGCGTAGCGTAAGCGGGCAGCGGCTGCGGGGTGGCGCTTGCTAAGGCCGTGATCCCTGCGGGGGCCTCTGGCCCCCGCGCCGGCCCCGCTTTGCGGTTGGGACCTGCTTCGGCCCCGCCCCTCTGCCGAGGGCGGCCCCGGGCCTCGCTCCACCCTCGGCCCCTGCGTTCGTTGCCAAAACGCCGCCGTTTGCGACGGGGGTGCCGCTGCTGTGTGCGCAAGCTGCGCAGGCGCGGCGTGCGGGGGAATCGTTGCGGTATACTTTTCGGCAGCTCAATCGTTTGCAACGCCGATGCGCTCATGCGCGCATCGGCCTATGGCGCCCCGGCGGCAAAGGCCGCGGGCGCGCCCGCGGGCGCTGCGGTTTCGCGGCGCCCGCGTTTTCGACCAAGGAGGATCGCATGGAAGCTGCCGCTATCGTTTTGGCTGCGGGTGCGGGTACCCGCATGAAATCCAAAAAGCCCAAGGTGGCCCACGAGGTTTTGGGCAAGCCGCTTGTGCGCTGGGTGGTCGACGCCGCCCACGCCGCCGGCGTCACCCAGGTGGCAACGGTGGTCGGCCATGCCCGCGAGCAGGTCATCCCGCTGGTCGAGGGCGACACGCAGGTAGTGGTGCAGGAAGTGCAGAACGGCACGGCGGGCGCGGTGCTCGCCTGCGCCGACGCCTTCGCCGGCTTCGACGGCTCGCTGTCGGTTCTCACCGGCGACTGCCCGCTCATCAAGCCCGAGACCATCGCCCAACTGGCACAGGTGCGCGACGAGAACAACGCCGCCGTGGTGGTGCTCACCATGAAGCTGGACGACCCCACCGGCTACGGCCGCATCATCCGCGATGCCGACGGCCAGGTCGAGCGCATCGTCGAGCAGAAGGACGCCACGCCCGAGGAGGCGGCGGTCAACGAGTGCAACTCCGGCTTCTACTGCTTCGACGCACGCGCCCTGTTCGACGCGTTGGCCCAGGTCAGCAACAACAACGCCCAGGGCGAGTTCTATCTTACCGACGTGCTTGAGATCTGCCGCAACGCCGGTCGCCCCGTGCTGGCGCTTGCCACCGACGACGCCACCGAGTGCCTGGGCGTCAACTCCCGCATCCAGCTGGCCCAGGTCACCAAGGTCATGCAGCGCCGCATCAACCATGCCCACATGGCAGCCGGCGTCACCATGGTCGACCCCGACCAGGTGTGGATCGGCCCCGACGTGAA
Source organism: uncultured Coriobacteriaceae bacterium (assembly GCA_900550055.1). Lineage (GTDB taxonomy): Bacteria > Actinomycetota > Coriobacteriia > Coriobacteriales > Eggerthellaceae > Senegalimassilia. The sequence continues at coordinate 13,121 of URQU01000003.1, forward strand.
GATTGCCCAGGACGTCGAGCTGCTTCCCCAGGTCATGCTCATGGGCGCCACCGAGATCGGCGAGGACAGCGTCATCGGCCCGAACACGCGCTTGACCGACACGAAGGTCGGCCGCGGCTGCGTCATCGAGGAGACGGTGTCCATCGAGGCGCGGATCGACGACGCCGCAACCGCCGGCCCGCGCGCCTACCTGCGCCCGGGCACGCACCTGTGCGAGGGCGCGAAGGCCGGCACGCACGTGGAGATCAAGAAATCCACCATCGGCCGCGGCAGCAAGGTGCCGCACCTCAGCTACATCGGCGACACCACCATGGGCGAGGGCGTCAACATCGGCGCCGGCTCCATCACCTGCAACTACGACGGCAAGAAGAAGTGGCCCACCACCATCGGCAACAACGTGTTCGTGGGCAGCGACACCATGATGGTTGCTCCCGTCGTTATCGGCGACGGCGCCATCATCGGTGCGGCGTCGTGCATCACCAAGGAAGTGGCGCCCGACGCGCTGGCGCTTACGCGCCCCGAGCAGCAGGAGATTCCCGGCTGGGCCGCCAAGAAGCGCGCCCGTCAGGCCGCCGAAGGCAAGTAAGCCGCGTCTTCCATAAGCCTCCCGCAATCCGCTGGGCCGGCTGGCCGTGAAGTCCTGGTAGAGGGTTCACGTGCCAGCTGGCCTTTTCCTTTTCCGCCGGGTAGAATGACTTCCGTATGAACAACTGCGAAGCGATGCGAAGGAGCACGCGCATGACTGCGGATATGGAAAAGCGTAAGAGGATGGCAGTGTTTTCGGGTTCCTCGAACCTGAAGCTGGCCGATGAGATTGCACGGGAGATCGGCATCTCCTTGGGCAATGTGAAGCTGGAGAAGTTCGCCAACGGCGAAATCTACGCTCGCTACCAGGAAAGCGTCCGCGGCGCCGATGTGTTCATCGTGCAGTCCGTGTGCTCGAGCCCCAATGGCTTCGACGTCAACGACAACCTCATGGAGCTGCTCATCATGATCGACGCGGCCAAGCGCGCCAGCGCGCACAGCGTCAGCGCCGTCATCACGCATTACGGTTACGCGCGCCAGGACCGCAAGGCCGCCCCGCGCGAGCCCATCACCGCCAAGCTGGTGGCCGACCTGCTCACCGCCGCCGGCGCCGACAACATCATCGCCATCGACCTGCATCAGGACGCCATCCAGGGCTTCTTCGACAAGCCGGTCAACCACATGACGGCAATGCCCATCTTCGTGGACTACTTCAAGCAGATGGGCTTCAAGTCCGAGGAGCTGTGCGTGGTGTCCCCCGACGTGGGTCGCGCCAAGGCCGCCAAGAAGTTCTCCACGCTGCTTGATTGCGACATCGCCATCATGCACAAGGACCGCCCGAAGCACAATCAGGCCGAGATCACGGCCCTGATCGGCGACGTGAAGGACAAGATCTGCATCCTCAACGATGACATGATCGACACCGCCGGCAGCCTGGTGGCCGCCGCAACCACGCTCAAGGCCAAGGGCGCGAAGAAGATCTACGCTTGTGCAACGCACGGCCTGTTCAGCGGCCCTGCCTACGATCGTCTTGAGAACTCCTGCATCGAGGAGGTCGTGGTCACCAACGCCGTGCCCGTGCCGCTCGAGCGTCAGACCGGCAAGATCAAGGTTGTCACGTTGGCCCCGCTGTTCGCGCAGACCATCAAGAACGTGTACAACAACGGCTCCGTCGCCTCTCTCTTCGAGTAGCCGTATCCGCCGGCGCGCTGCCGGCAGCATATACGACACCGCGGGCGCTTCTGCAGCTTGCCTTCGCCGTATGCCGGAACCAGGGCGAACCCTGTTTCCGGTTCTAGGCGAAAGTGCGGCGCAGAAGCGCCCCTTTCTAACTGTTGCGCATCGGTGATTTGGAAGGACCTATGTTTCTAATCGTTGGCCTGGGAAATCCAGGCGAGGAATATGAGCACACGCGTCACAACGCCGGCTTCGATTCGCTTGATCTGGTGGCGGAAGAAGCGGGAGCGCGCTATTGGAAGACCGAGTGCGGCGCGCTCACGGCCAAGGGCGTGTGGCGCGACCACGATGTGGTGCTGGCAAAGCCGCAAAGCTATATGAACACGTCGGGCGGGCCGGTGAAGCAGCTGATGAACGCGTATGGCGTGAAGGCCGACCACCTGATCGTCATCCATGACGAGCTGGATATCGACCCGGGTACCATCCGCGTGAAGTTCGGCGGCGGCCATGCCGGTCATAACGGGCTTCGCAGCATCTGCGACAAGCTGGGCACGCGCGACTGGTTCCGCGTGCGCTGCGGTATCGGCCGCCCGCCGGGACGCATGCCGGTGGTCGATTGGGTGCTCGGCCGCCCGAAGAAGGAGCAGGCCGACGATTTCGCCCAGGCCACGCATCTGGCAAGCCAAGCCGCCCTGGGCCTGGTCACGGATGGTCTGGAGAAAACCCAGCAACGCTTCAACTAACGAGCGCCGTGCGGGTGGATAGGGGGCGGGGGCGCGTTCGCGGTGGCCCTTCGGGGGCGCAGGGTTTTCACTGTAAACGTACTCCGTCCCCTGTTCGCTAGCTTCTCCGCTTGCTTGTTTCGCCGTGCCTGAGCGGCTTGCGAAAGGAGGGCCTTTTGCCTGCAATCGACAAACGCGCTGCATATGCGCTGTTCGCTCTCGTGGTGCTTACCACGGCGTGCGGCAACCTGTCGCAAACCGCCGTGAACGCCATGATGATGGGCATCGTGGCCGATATGGGCGTCACCGTGGAGCTTGGGCAGTGGTTGAGCACCGGCTATATGCTCATGCTCGGGGTTGCCGTGCCGGCGGTCACGTGGATCTCCAAGCGCTTCAGTGCTCGACAGCATGTCCTGCTTGGCATGGGGCTTTCCCTTGCGGGCTCGCTCATATGCTTGGCGGCGCCCTGCTTCTGGGTGCTGCTGGCAGGGCGCGTTCTGCAGGCGGTTTCCACCGGTATCCTCTTGCCGTTCATGACCACCATCGCCATGGTCAGCTTCCCTCCGGGCCGTCAGGCCACGGCCATGGGCATCGCGGGGGTGGCAATGGGTTTCGCGCCCAACATCGGGCCCACCGTGGGCGGCGCCATGGCATCGGCGTGGGGCTGGCGCAGCTTCTTCGTCCTGCTGACGGCGTTGACCTGCTTGTTGGCGGTGTGCGCCTTGGCGCTGGTGAAACCGTCGAAGCCGCATGATGCCGCTGCCCGCCTGGACGCGGTGTCGCTTTCCTTGTCCACCCTGGGCCTGGGAGGCGTGCTGCTGGGCTTCAGCAACGCATCGTCCTTCGCGCTGATCAGCCCCTATGTATGGGGCCCGCTTGTCGTGGGCGCAGCTTTGTGCGCGGCGTTTGTCGTGCGCCAAAAACGTTTGGACAACCCGCTCATCGACCTGGGCGTGTTCCGCTCGCGCCGATTCAGCGCCGGCTTCGCGGCGCAGAACCTGCTGTTCGCCTCGTTCATGGGCGTCACGCTGGTGGTGCCCCTTTACGTGGAGGGCCTGTGCGGCGGCACGGCGCTTCAGGCGGGCATGGTGCTGCTTCCCGGAACCGTCGCCGCGCTCGTGCTCAACCCGCTCGGCGGCGTGCTGACCGACCGCATAGGCGCGCGAAGGGTATGTCTGGTGGGCGGGCTTATGCTGTCCGCCGGCGCCGTGCCCATGTGCTTTTTGGACGCCGCCTCGCCGCTGTGGCAGGCGGTCGTGTTCCAGGGCGTGCGCGCATGCGGCGTGTCGCTGCTCATCGGGCCGCTTACCCAGTGGAGCTTGGCCGACCTGCCGCGACCGCTCGTGCCGCACGGCAGCTCGTTGTCCATCGCGGTGCGCCAGGCCTGCGCCAGCTTCGGCACATCGGCCATGGTGCTTGCCATCTCGGCGGGGCAGGGGATCGCGTCCCGCGGCTGGCTAACCGGTGGCCTGCAAGCCGCGCCGGATGCGCTCGCGGCTCTGCCGTACCACCTGGCGTTCGGCTTCTCAGCCGTGCTGTCGCTGTGCTTGTTCGCAGCCGTGGCGTGGAAGGTCCGTTAGCGCATCTTATGCCGTTCGCGGTCGTTTTCGCGCCAATGGTTGCACGTTCCCGCGCGTCTGGTATACTTCACTTCAGCACTCTACTGTGGTAAAGTGATTGCCAAGGAACCAAGTAGCCATGCCCGCGGGCATGCGCGGAAGGGAAGGGAACATGAAGAAGAAGCTCCTCGGCCTGGTGGCATGCGTGGCCACGCTGGCCCTGTCCGGCGCCCTGCTTGCGGGTTGCTCGGGCTCCGGCGACAAGACCGGTGGCGACTCCGCTGACGGCAAGGAAACCCTGACGGTCGGCTTCGACCAAAGCTATCCGCCGTACGGCTTCGTCGGCGACGACGGCAAGTACACCGGCTTCGACCTGGATCTGGCCCAGGCCGTGTGCGACAAGAACGGCTGGGAGCTGAAGCTGTCCGCCATCGACTGGGATGCCAAGGACGCGCTGCTGGCCCAGGGCAACATCAACTGCATCTGGAACGGCTTCACCATGGAGGGCCGCGAGGATGGCTACACCTTCTCCGATCCCTACATGCTCAATGAGCAGGTCATCGTCGTGAAGGCCGGCAGCGACATCTCCGATTTCGCAGGCCTGTCCGGCAAGACCGTCATGACCCAGGTCGACTCCGCCGCGCTTGACGTGCTCGAGGGCGACCAGGCCGCTGTTGCCGCTACCTTCAAGGGCGGCGCCGCCCAGACCATCGGCGACTATAACAACGCCTTCATGCAGCTTGACTCCGGCATGATCGACGCCGTCGCCTGCGACCTGTCCATCGCCCAGTACCAGATCGCCGCGAACCCCGACAAGTACGTGCAGCTGCCCACCGCCCTGTCCACCGAGCACTACGCCGTGGGCTTCAAGAAGGGCGACACCGAGCTGGCCCAGAAGGTCTCTGAGACCCTCAAGCAGCTCGACGCTGACGGCACCGTCAAGCAGCTGTGCGAGAAGTATGCCAGCTACGGCATCAGCTACGACAACTGGGTGCTCGGCAAGTAATGCCCCTGCTTGCCCCCGGCAAGCAGCTTGATAGCGTATCCTATTAGGGCCGGAGATGCGTACCTTTGCCCCCTATGCACGATGCGGCGCGTTTCAAAAAACCGCGTTCACGTGCATGGCGGGCGAGGGAAGCGTCTCCGGCCTTCCGGCTGCTTTTCCCCGCCAACCTGCGAAGGTTGGCATTTGGCGTGTTAAGACAAGAGCGTTTCTCTTGGAAGGAGACCAATGGAATTCGGAACCATGATGGGGCTGCTGCTCTCCGGCCTGCAGTTCACCGCCATCATCTTCGTGGTCACGCTTGTGGGTGCGTTGCCCCTCGGCGTGCTGGTGGCGCTTGGCCGCATGAGCAAGTTCAAGCCGCTGTCGCTTTTGGTGCAGTTCTATATATCGGTCATGCGCGGCACGCCGCTTATGCTGCAGCTGATGATGTGGATGTTCGGTCCGTTCTACCTGTTCGGAGCCTCCATGGGCCCGGATTGGAAGTACTTCGCCTGCTGCATCGGCTTCATCCTGAACTACGCGGCTTACTTCGGCGAGATTTATCGCAGCGGCATCCAGTCCATTCCGCGCGGCCAGTACGAGGCTGCCGAGGTGCTCGGCTATACGCGCACGCAGACCTTCATGAAGATCATCCTGCCGCAGGTGTTCAAGCGCATTCTTCCCGCCATGGGCAACGAGGTCATCACGCTGGTCAAGGACACGTCGCTGGCGTTCGTACTCGGCATCATGGAGATGTTCACGCAGGCCAAGGCCATCGCCGCCGCGCAAACCAGCATGATGCCCTACGTTATCGCCGGCCTGATCTACTGGGTGTTCAACTTCGTGGTGGTCATGGTGCTCAACCGCGTCGAGAAAAGGATGAACTACTATCATGACTAACCCCCTTGTTTCCCTTTCGCACGCACGCAAAAGCTTCGGTAAAACCGAGGTGCTCAAAGATATCTCCCTGTCGGTGGAGCAGGGCCAGGTCGTCGCCATCATCGGCCCTTCCGGCGGCGGCAAGTCCACGCTTCTGCGTTGCATGACGCTGCTGGAAACCCTTGACGGCGGCAGCCTGTCCTACGGCGATCTTGCCGTGGCAACTGATAGCGGCTCCGGTTCGGCATACGGCGGCAAGGCCGTGCTCTCGCAGGCGAAAACGCGCTTCGGTCTGGTGTTCCAGAACTTCAACCTGTTCCCGCATTACACGGTCATGAAAAACATCACCGACGCGCCGCTGTCCGTGCAGAAGCGCCCGAAGGACCAGGTTATGGCCCAGGCGCACGAGCTGTTGGTGAAAATGGGTCTGGAGGGCAAGGAGAACATGGTTCCCTGCGAGCTCTCCGGTGGCCAGCAGCAGCGCGTGGCCATCGCGCGCGCCCTGGCCCTGAACCCCGACGTGCTGTTCTTCGACGAGCCCACCAGCGCCCTTGACCCCGAGCTCACCAAGGGCGTGCTCAAGGTCATCCGCGACCTTGCCGACGAGCATATGACCATGGTCATCGTCACGCACGAGATGAGCTTCGCTCGCGACGTTGCCGACCACATCATCTTCATGGACGGCGGCTACATCGTCGAGGAGGGCCCTGCCGAGCAGGTGATCAACAACCCGCAGCAGGAGCGCACGAAGCTGTTCCTGGCGAACTACGGGGACTAACGAAACGGTTTGCAGCGCGCAATGCGCCGCATGGGAAGCGCCCGGAACCCCGGGCGCTTTTGCATGGGAAAGGCGGAAACTTGGAAGAGAAAGACCCTCAGGCGTCGTTGGCCTCGGGCAACGGCACGGTGACGTTCTATATCACGCGGCATGGGCAGACGGTCTACAACGTTGCAAGCCGTGTGCAGGGCTGGTGCGACTCGCAGCTTACCGACGAGGGCATCCGTGTGGCGCGTCTGCTGGGTCGCGGCCTGGCGGAGGTCCCGTTTGCGCAGGCCTACTGCAGCGATGCCGGCCGTGCGGTGCAGACGCTCAACGCGGTGCTTGCCGCCAGAATCAAGGAGAACCCGCAGGCCGAGTTACCGTTCATCCATGTTCCCGATCCGCGCCTTCGAGAATGGTGCTACGGCAACCTGGAAGCAGGGCCGGGAAACGAGTTGCACGCGGCGCTCACCCGTGGCTTCGGCGAGGACCTGCCCTTCGACGAGTTGAACCGGCGCCTGCCTCAGGTGGCCGAGGTGCTGGCCGACCAGGACGACACCGGGCGCGCGGAGCGCTTCGACCAGGTGAAGGCGCGTCTGGAAAGTTTCTTCAGCGAAGCGGGCAAGCAGGCGCTTTCTGCGGGCGGCGGCAACGTGCTGGTGGTCACGCATTCGTTCGTGGTGCGATCGGTCATGTACCTGCTGGATCCTTCGCGCGTGAACGACCCGCTCAAGATCAAGAACGCCAGCGTCACCCAGGTGACCTACGACGGCGAAACCTTCACGCTAGGGGAGACGGCATCTACCCGCTGGCTGGGCGAGATGCCGCAGGAAGCCAACGCCATTCCGTTCGGGTTCCGCATGTAAACAGGCGAACGCAAAAGGCCCGGGGACACGTCCCCGGGCCTTTCTCATGGCGCATGAGCCGTGTTGCCGTTACTGGTGGTACTTGGTCAGCGTCGGCGTGGTGGCCAGCTGCAGGTCGCCCTCGACGCCTGCTGGCAGGGTGACTGAGTAGCTGTAGGTCACGGTGGACTCCACAGGCAGCGGGTTGTTCGGCTTGGGCAACACCGCGTAATCGCCCACCTGACAGGTGAAGGTAACGTCAAGACCCTGATAGGTAGCCTTGCCGAGCGTGGCGCCATTCGATGCCGTCACGTCGGAGATCGTACCGCCTGCGGGAGCGTAGAAGTATATGAAGGGGTCGGCGTCGCCAAGGCTCTTGTCGTTGTCCGAGACGATGTAGCTGCCGCCTTGCTTCGCTTCCTGCGCGGTCATGAAGTTCGTCAGCGTGGTGGTCGCGTGATAGGTGCGGGACCCATCGTTGCCGGTGACGGGGTTGCCGATCTGGGTGTCCATGCCCAGCCACCAGCCAAGCTTGCTGCCGGCCCAGAAGTTGACGAACACGCCAAGGGTGGGCTCCTGCTGCGATGCGGCGGTCATGGAGCCCGAATAGCCCATGTCCTCGATGTAGCCCTGCTCGGTGGCGTCGGCCAGCCAAATCATGACGCGGCGATCGTCAAGGCCGCTCATCATGGTGGAGACCAGCTTCATGAGCGAGGACGCGTTCATGTTGTCCAGAGCCGAATCGAATGCGTACTCTGCTGCCTCGGCGAACAGGGCGTCGCACAGGTCGTTGCCCTCGGACATGTTCGAGCCGCTGGACAGGTACTTCCAGTACAGGTCGTGCTGCAGCACCTTCGTGGCGTTCGTGCCGTCGATGGTGGTGCCGTCGGACAGCGTGAAGCTGTCGCCCGTGGTGGCCAGCAGGTCCTGGACCATGGTGGGGGTGATGGAGATGACGCCATTGACAGACTGTTCGGTTTTCTCCTGATAAGCCGTCGCCCAAATACCGGCGACACGCGGGTAATCGGGGTTGAAGCTGTTGTCCCAGGAGTACTGCGTGTACCAGGGGTAGAACAGCGCGTTCTCCTCGTCGGTGATGGCGCATTGCGCGGGCGTATCTTCGATCATCATGTCGTAGACCTTGGTGAAATCGCCCAGTTCGATAGCGCCATTGTCGATGGAAACCGTGCCCATTGATCCGGGGAAGCCGCCGGAGGCTCGAATCTCGGCGGTGTTCTGTGCTGCTATCAGGTACGTGCGGTTGCCGTTCGCGCCGAGCATGGAGCCGATGATGGGCGCAAAGGTATTCGCCTGCTGGAAGACGTCGTTGATTCCCGTGATCTTCTCCTGGGCGGGCTCCACCAGTTTCTGCAGCTTCTCGATATGGAAGGCGGGCAGCGAGGACAGCTCGTCGGTGCAGCGCTGCATGGCGGGAGCGCTGTCCTGGATGGCGCCGAGCAGCGTGGTGATGGCGACGATGTTCAGATTGCCGTTATCGTCGATGCAGGCCGATGGCGGCGTGGTGGACAGGCTGCTGGTCAGCGGCACGATGGCGTTCTCGGATGCATCTGTTAGAGCGGAGGCGATGGTCTGCACGCCCTTCACGTCGCTGCCCACGACGGGCAGCATGGCGGCCACGTTCCATACGGGGGAGGAGAGCTCCTCGTTCATGGCTTGCGCCGAGGACTGCAAGCCGGCAGCGTTGTTCGCCGCCGTTGCGAAGTCCTGCCCGGCGATGGCGGCTTGGATGCCGTTAACGTTGGAAAGCGCGGTCTCGGCCTGGGCTTTCACGTCCTTGGCGGACAGCGCCAACGCCGCGCCGTAGCCGCACGCGCCCACCAGCAGGCACGCGATGACGACGATGCAGACGATCAGCTTGGTGTGCTTCTTGCGGCGCTTCTTCTTCACGCGGATCATGCCGTCGTGCTCGTGGTTGGTCGGGATCGGCTGGAAGTTGAAATCCTGCCTTCCGTATGGGTTGCCGTACCCGTTTTGCGGCGGTTGCTGCCCAGGTTGCTGGGCGTAGCGCGGCTGCTGATACGGGGGGCGCTGATATGCTTGCTGGCCGTATGGCTGTTGCGGGCGCGCCGGTGCTTGCCGGCCCATGTTGGCGGGACGGTTGGCCTGTTGCCCATATGCCTGGTCCGGGCGCGAATGCTTTCCGTTGTTCTGCATAACACTCCTGACTTGCCTGTAACTACAAGGGGAAAGTGTATCACGCGCAGTGTCGGCGGGGGACATTTGCACGCGAAGCCCAGATGACGGGCTTATCGGGAAGCCATCTGCCGATGGGCCTGTCACCAACGACGGCTTTTGCGCTATATGCGAGCGTTCGCCAAGCATGCGGGTTTCGGACGCATAACGCTACGTCCCCAAGTGTCAGACGGGAAACGATCAGCGAACGCAGAAAGCCTGGGAATAGGCTCCGGGCCTTTTGCGTGCCATGTGCGTCCTGTTTATCAGTGGTTCTCGATGAGGTGCGGGATGACGCGGTGCCACGCCGTTCCGGTCTCCTGATCGTAGATGACGTCGTTGGCCATCTCGTCGATGTAGAAGGAGATGTACACCCCGCTCGAGTCCCTCGTCAGGCAGGAGCATCTTCCCTGGTTCAGCATCATGTCGACGACGCCGTTGCAGAATTCGAACTTCACGGGCGCGGAAGGTTGGGGCCTGCCAAGGGCGGCCGAGTCGATGAGCGAGTAATAGTCGTAGGTCACCAGATTGCCCTTTGCAAGGAAATCGATATAGCGGGGCTCCTGGGCGTTCGGGTCGGGGCTCCAAAGGCCCACGATCATGTCGTTTGTCAGCGTGGTCTCGGGCATGGGCGCCGTCTGCCCGCTGCTGGAAGCGCTCGACCCGCTGTTAGCGGAGCTGCCGCCGGTCGACTCGCTCGGCTTGCTCTCGGTTGCGGGCAGGCCGCTGTTGGCGGAGCTGCCGCCGCTCGATCCGCTCGATTTGGACTCGGTCTCCTTGCCCGTGCTCGAGCTGTTCGAGCTGCTCGTCGAGCCGGAACTCGATCTGCTTTCAGCGGGTTTGTCCTGGGTTTTGCCCTTGCTCGCCGAGTCTGCCTGCACCTTGAGGTCTCCCGCCTCGGTTCCGCCGAACAGCTTCACCTTGACGTTGCGCTGCGATTCGATGAAGTTGGCGTCCGCGCCCACGCGCTCAAGGTATTCGGCGGAATCGCCCCCGATGGTTTTCTTCGCCGTGCTCAGGCTTTTCGACAGCGTGGGGTAGTTGCCGTTCTCGTCGGGGGTCAAAAACGTAGTCAGCACGCCCTGGAGCATGGCGACATTGTAGACGTGCGAGATCGACCCGGTGTTGCCGAAGACGGCCGTAGCGCCGTTGTCCAGGAACGCGTCGGCCAGCTGGCTGTCCTCTCCCGTGCTGCAGGCGCACAGGTAGACGACCGACCCGCTCATGCCGCGCACGTAGCGCTTGACGAAGGCGGGCGTGATCGCAAGGTGGCTGTCGGGATCACCGGCCACGTTGACGATCGTGGCGCGGTCGTTCTTGATCTCGATGAGCTGGGATTTGTCGTTTAGGTCGGAATCGATCCCGGTGTCAAGGACGCTGCCGGTCTTGCGGTTGTACCCGCCGTGGCCGGCCCAGATGAGCAGCTGCTGCTTGCCACCGAGCTCTTTAAGCCCGGCAAGCGTGATGTTGCTCGGGGTTTTCGCCGTGGAGGCGGACCATTTCGAGGAAGATGCGGAAAACGCGCTGGTGATGGTGCTGATCGCCGCGAGCGAATCGATTCGTCCCGTGGTCTCCACCGAGCTGATGGTGGCTTCGGAATCGGTGCTCAAGGCATCGGTTCCCTCAGGCGCGGCTATGTAGAGATACGACAGCCCGTTCTCGAACTTGAAGTACACGCTGTTGTCGTCGGCGGTGTAAGAGGACACGACCCCTTGCGCCTCAAGCTCCTTCGCGTAGGACTTTTGCGCTGCTATGGCGTTTTTGACGTCTTCTTCGGTTTGAAATCCACCCGATGCGTACGTGGCGGCGTTCTGGTCGATTTGATCGAGGGTCTCCTCGAATTCAGCGATCTCGGCATTGGAGAGCTCGGGAGCGGTGAATTCCTCCCAGATATCTAAGGCGAAGTTCGTTCCCGTGAGGAAGTATTGCACCGCAAGGACGACGATCGCGGCGATGACGATGAACGCCACGGTATTATCGCCGCTGCCGTTCTTAGAACCGTTCGATGAGCTTTGCGAGGGCTTGTCTGGCGTTGCCATAGCTTCTCCTTGGCGTTCGTCTGCATGATGGAGCGTCGCTTCATATCATACGAGATGAACGCGCTGTCTGGGAGAGCTTTGTGCACGTTGGCGAACCTTCGTTCCTGGGCGGCGATGGGTTGCCCGGCGGCGCGGGCGGGCAAGGCCCGCCCTTCGGCGGCGATGCAGGTTCTTGGGTTTGCTAGCCGGTGCTTACCCGGTCCGTACTCCCCAGGCGGGCGGGTTTAAGACCGAGCAGTTGACGCGTCCCGGTTCGCCGGATTTCACTTTCCGTGTGCTTATAGACTGCAAAACGGAAAACGCCCCGGAATGGTTCCGGGGCGTTGGCTTCGCGCTGGCGGTCGTCGTCGACGTTTATGGCTTGAGGCAGCTCAGCGACCGCTTTCGTTCTTATCGCACGGCTTTCGCGATGCTACTTGGAGAAGCGGCTGTAGTCGTAACCGCCCTCGCCGCCGCGCTTCTTGTTGTTGGCCTTGTGCTGGTTGCCGTTCTGGGCCTTGCGCTCCTTCTTGTGCAGACGAGCCTGGGCGTTCTTGGCGTTGCGGCGGGAGCGGAACTCCTCGTCGGAGAGCCATTCGCCGTTGCGGCCGGCGCCGCCCTTGCCGCGATGGCCGCCCTTGCTGCCGCCGCGATCGTTGCGGTTGTCGCGATCGAAGCGGCCGCCACGGTCGTTGCGGTCCTTGCGGTCGAAGCGGCCCTTGCCGCCGCGGCCGCCGCGCTCGCCGCGGGTGACCAGCGAGTCGTCCTCGCGACGGCGACGACCCTCGCCGGCGTTGGGCCTGCGGCCCTCGCGCTCAGCGCGCTCGGCGTGCTTCTCGCCGGTGCGGCGGGCGCCTGCCGGCTTGTTGCCGCCGCGGCGCGTGCCGCCCTTGCGCTCCCCGCGCTTGGGCTTCTCCAGCACGGAGGGGTCGGTCTCGTAGCCTTCGATGGTAGTGAAGGGGATGTCCTTGCCGATGAGCTTCTCGATCTCCTTGAGCGTCTTCATGGTCTCGCGCGTGACGAAGGAGATGGCGAAGCCCTCCTCGCCGGCACGGCCCGTGCGGCCGATGCGGTGCACGTAGTCCTCGGCCATGTCGGGCAGGTCGAAGTTGATGACGTAGTTCACCTCGGGCACGTCGATGCCGCGTGCCAGCACGTCGGTGGCCACCAGGATGTCGGTCTTGCCGCGGCGGAAGTTCTCCAGGGCGCGACGGCGGCGGCCCTGGGTCTTGTCGGAGTGGATGGACTCGGCGTGGAAACCGGCGGCCTCAAGCGCTTCGGCGCACTCCTCGGTGCGGTTCTTGGTGCGGGCGAACACGATGACGCGCTCGTGGCCCTTGTCGTTGAGCACCGCTTCCAAAAGCTCCTGCTTCTTGCGGTTGGCGATGGGCATGATGTACTGCGCCACGGTGGCCGCGGTCTCGCCGTTGCGGGCGATCTCGACGATGGCCGGGTCCTTCAGCAGGTTGCCCAGGTTCTTCTGGATGGAGCTGTCGATGGTCGCGGAGAACAGCAGCGTCTGGCGCTCGGCCGGCGTGTGCTCTACGATCTTGGTGACGTCGGGCAGGAAGCCCATGTCAAGCATGCGGTCGGCCTCGTCGAGCACGAGCACCTTCGTCTCGGACAGATCGACGACGCCGCGGTCCATCAGGTCGTTCAGGCGGCCGGGCGTGGCGATAAGCACATCGGTGCCGCCGCGCAGCTCGCGGATCTGCGGGCCGTAGGGCGTGCCGCCGTACACGGTGGTCACGAAGTGGCCGGTTTTGCGGGAGATTTGCATGCACGTGCGGCTGATCTGCTGAGCCAGCTCGCGCGTGGGGCTGACGACGCACACGCGCGGGGCGCGGCCGCGGCCCTTCATGCGCTCGAGCGTGGACAGCGTAGGCAGCAGGAACGCTGCGGTCTTGCCGGTGCCGGTGGAGGCGGCGGCGATGACGTCGCGGCCTTCCAGGATGTAAGGGATGGACTGCTCTTGAACGGGCGTGGGGGAGTCATAGCCCATGCGTTCGACGGCGGCGAGGGCTGCCTCGGACAGGCCCAGTTCTGCAAATGCGGTCATGTAAGATCCGTTTCTCTTCGCGGAAGCAGCGCGCAGCAAACCAAGGCGTCCGGAAACGGGCGGCATCGGTTTCAGTCAAGCGCTTGCAACCTATGTACCAATTCATCGCACCCGCCCCAGGCGGCGTGCTTGCGCTTGACGCGAGCCGCTTTCTATATGCCTTGCGCGGTGCGTGGAAGAGCGCGCGAAAAGAAGATTAGAAAGAATTTCGTGAGAAGCAACCCGCTTATTATGATGGTGTTTTCACAAAATGGAAGCGCTTGAGCCCGAAAAGACCGCGATTGTGCACGAATCTCCACGGCTTTCGGTCTTTTCTGCTGAAGTGGAGCAACTTTGTACCCGCCCCTCCATTGCGGGGTATAATGGTAAGGCTATTGCCCCGAGACTTGAGAGGTTTATTCATGACATTGCTCGAGCTGCTTCAGCTTATGCGCAAGCATCTGAAGCTCATGATCGTCCTGCCTATCGTGTGCGCGCTTGCGACCGCCGTGGTCTGCTTCGTCGCGCTGCCCAACACGTATACCGCTTCCACCAGCATGTACGTGCTTGCGAAGCAGTCTTCGGCGAGCTCCGACAATGCTGCGAACTACTCCAACCTCAACGCCAGCCAGATGATGGCCAACGACGTGTCCACGCTTCTCAAGAGCGACCGCATCGAGGCCGACACCGCAAAGGACCTGCATCTCGAGTCGCTGAAGGGGTACTCCACCAAGGTCACCAGCGAGACCACCTCGCGCGTCATCACGCTTTCCGTCACCGGCACCGACCCGGATATCGCCGCCACCATCGCCAACGACATGGCCAGCAACGTCTCCAAGGTCGCGCAGCAGGTCATGGACGTCCAGTCGGTCAACGTTATCGACCAGGCCACGGCCCCCACGGCGCCCTCCGGCCCCAATCGTCCCATGTACATCGCCGTCGCGCTGCTCGCCGGCTTGTTCGTCGCCATCGCCATCGTCGTGGTGTCCGATATGCTCAACACGAAGGTGCGCAACGCCGACGAGATCGAAGACCTGCTGGGCCTGCCCGTCATCGGCCGCATGCCTGCTCTCAAGGGAGGTAAATAAGCTATGGCTCGCAAACCTAAAGGCGGCGACGATATGGAGATGCAGAACGCCGCGAAGACCCTGATGGCCAACATCCGCTTCATGAGCGTCGATAACCCCATCCGTTCCCTGGTGTTCACTAGCTCCATCCCCAACGAAGGCAAGTCCACGGTCACGTGCAACGTCGCCCGCGCCATCGCGTCCTCGGGCATGCGCGTGTGCCTGGTCGAGTGCGACATGCGCAATCGCACGCTGGCCGGCATGCTCGGCGTGCGCTCCACGGGCGGTCTGTACTCGGTGCTCTCCGATACCATGCCCATCCAGCAGGCCATCGTCTCCACCAACACCGAGAACATGTTCCTGCTCGATGCCGAGCCGCACATCCCCAATCCCGCCGACATCCTCGCCTCCAAGCGCTTCGCCGCGCTGGCCCATAAGCTTGAGCAGATGTTCGATTACGTCATCTTCGATACGTCGCCCGTCGGCATGTTCGTCGATGCCGCCGTGGTCTCCACCATCGTCGACGCCGCCGTGCTGGTGGTGCGCGAGAACTTCACGAAGCGCCAGGCCGTGCTGCAGGCCTACGACCAGTTGAAGAAGGCCGGCGGCAACGTGGTGGGCGTCGTCATGAACTACTGCAACGTTGAGAAGTCCGAGTACTACTACGCTTACTACAACCAGCAGGGCAAGCGCGAGAAGGGCTCCTCTTCCGCGGTGAAGGTCGATTCCCGCAACCTCGGTCCCAACGTCCCGCGCGGCGGCGGTAAGCATGGCGGTGCCGCGAACCCCGCTAACTACGGACGTCAGAACAACGGTGCTCGCAGAGGGTAGTCGACGTGCTTGACCTGCATTGCCATATCCTTCCCGGCGTTGACGACGGGGCAAGCTGCCTCGGCGAGAGCGTGCGCATGATCCATGCCGCGTACAAGGCCGGCATCACCGAGATCGTGTGCACGCCGCATTGCCGCGACCCGTACTTCGATTTCGATGCCATGTGGGATGCGTTCAACCAGCTGGCCCCGCGTTCGCCCATCCCCATGCGCATGGGCTTCGAGGTGAATATCCGCAAGCTGCGCGAGCTGGGAATGGACTGGGCGCCCTACCTGTGCTTCCAGGATTCCAAGACGCTGCTGCTCGAGCTTTCCACGCACGCCAGCAAACGCGATTTCGAGGAATACGAACGTGAGATCTACGAGCTGCAGGGCATGGGGCTCGACGTGATCATCGCCCATCCCGAGCGCTACAAGGCCATCCAGGAGGATACCTCCATTGCGGAGCGCCTGGTCAGCTGCGGGTGCGTGTTGCAGGCATCGTCCGACTTCATCCGCGGCGGGCGTATGGGCAAGGAGCGCAAACCTGCCCAGCGTTTGTTCGAAGCCGGTTTGTACACCTACATCGCTAGCGATGCCCACTGCGTCGAACACTACGAAGCGTTTTCCGAAGCGGTGTATAAATTCGGGCATATGTTGCGAACGGAATAGCCGACGAAGGAATAGAATAGTCCACAGGTATTTCGGCCTGCCCTCCCAACGGAGGGCAGGCCTTTTTCGACAGGGGGATGAGCATGCGCACCATTACGTTGGGGTCTACCGGTATCGTCACGCCGCAGAATGCGTTCGGGGCGCTGCCGATTCAACGCATCTCCGAACAGGACGCCGTGGCGCTGCTTCGCCGCGCGTTCGAGGGCGGCATGACGTTCTTCGACACGGCGCGCGCGTATTCCAACAGCGAGGAGCGCGTTGGCCTTGCATTCGAGGGCATGCGCGGTAAGGTCGCCATCGCCACTAAAACCCAGGCCCGCACGCCCGAGGCGTTTTGGGAAGATCTGGAAACGTCGCTGCGCCTTTTGCGCACCGACCATGTTGACCTATACCAGTTCCACTGCGTCGACCAGTGCTACAAGCCAGGCGACGGCACCGGCATGTATGAGTGCATGCTCATGGCCAAGGAGCAGGGCAAGATTGCCCACATCGGCGTGACGGCGCACAAGCTCGAGGTTGCCTTCGAGTGCGTGGAAAGCGGCCTGTACGAAACGCTGCAGTACCCGCTCAGCTACCTTGCCTCCGACCGCGAGCTTGAGCTGGTTGCCCTGTGCGAGCAGCGCAACGTCGGCTTTATCGCCATGAAAGGCCTGGCCGGCGGCCTGCTCACTAACGCCCGCGCCTGCATGGCGTTCATGACCCAGTTCCCGGGCGTGCTGCCCATCTGGGGCGTGCAGCGCGAGGAAGAGCTCGATGAGTGGCTTGCGTTCATGACCGAAACGCCGCAGCTTGACGAAGGGACGCGCGCGTTCATCGCCTCCGAGCGCGCCGAGCTTGCCGGCGATTTCTGCCGCGGTTGCGGCTACTGCATGTCGTGCCCGCAGGAGATCGTCATCAACCAGTGCGCCCGTATGTCGCTCATGATCCGCCGCGCGCCGTCGAAGGGGTGGCTTGGCGAAGAGTGGCAGCAGCGCATGAACGCCATCGAGGACTGCACCGAGTGCTACGCATGCACCGTGCGCTGCCCCTACGAGCTGGACATTCCTCAGCTTCTGAAGAAGAACCTGGCCGATTACCGCGCCGTCCTGGCGGGCAGCGTGGATGTGAAGGGCGCAGGGGAGGAATAGCCTCAGGACAAGCTCGCCGCAACATGTCATCCCTGGTAATTTGGCTTCTTATGTGGTTACATAATCGCTAGCAAGCGAAGCGGGCGCGCCCCTTTGGCGCGCCCGCTTTCACGTTCGGCGGGCTGAATAGGGGTTCACATGGAAGCTTGGCTGCAGGGGATCTTCGCCGACACGCCGGTGCTCACGGTGCCGTGGAGCATCGACTATTTCAGCGTCATCGCCGGCGTGCTCACCGGCGCGCTGTTCGCGTGCGACCGCAAGCTCGACATCATCGGCACGGTGGTGTGCGGGTTGATCACGGGCTACGGCGGCGGCGTGCTGCGCGACACACTCATGCAGGGCACGGGCGTGTATTTCACCTCGCATCCCGACCTTATCGTCACCTGCATCCTCATCTGCGCGTTCGTGTTCTACTTCCGCGGCATATTCAAGCATCTCGAGGCAACGGTATTCCTGGCCGATGCGCTGTCGGTCGGCTTGTTCGCGCTTGCTGGCGCTTCGAAGGCGGTTGCTTTCGAGCAGGGTATGGTGCTGTCGGTCATCATGGGCGGCATCACGGCGGTCGGCGGCGGCGCCATCCGCGACATCTGCGTCGGCGAGGTGCCCGGCGTGTTCCAGCGCAGCAACTACTATGCCGTTGCGGGGCTTGGCGGCGCGGCGGTGTACGTGGTGCTGGCGCGCTTCGGGTGTCCCTTGGCGCTCGCGGGCATCGCATGCGTGCTCGCCGTGGTGGCGCTGCGTTATTGGAGCGTGTACTTCGATTGGCGCACAACCTCCGAGGCCGACCTGACGCCGCGCATCGCCCGCGGCCTGCATCGCGTGGGCGAAGTGCTGTCGGGGCTTTTCCTGCATGGCGGCGACTCCGAGCGGCATCAGCGGCACGCCGGCGCGCGCATCGCCCGCGGCGCCAGCCGTGATGACGAAGCGCGCAAGGGCTCATCGGGCGGCAGCGATGCCGCGAACAGCGATTGGCCCGCCAACATGCGCTAACCGGGTCGGCTTCAAGCGTTGAGCCATCCGCGTGTTGCGCCGATATATCGTTGCTGGACCAGGGATGATCAGAGTTTTGAGGGGAAGGCAGCGAATCTGCTGTATTTCGTTGTGAAGAATCACTCGCTTCACGATGGCGATAAACGAATCGCGGCAACGTTGTTCCTGCATTTTCTCAACATGAACGATGCTCTTTTGTAAAACGGAGACAAGCGCATATCGGATAGTGCGCTTGTCTCCGTAACCGTTCTTCCTTGCAAGCTCCCTTACTTGCTCTTACCGGAGCAGCGGGGCATGATAGCTGCCGGTGGTTGGGCGTGCCGGGCAACATGTGCGGCAGCATGATGCGGTATGCGTTTGTCGGGTTTTGGTTGTCAAACGACGGCTCCTTGCGCAGCGAAACCCTGGTTGCCCGCATCGGACGCATGATCGATCGCATGATAGAGCGCTTCGTCCTGTGGTGGGCGGCTCCCGCGGGTCATGCTATATTGTCCTATGACTATCGAAACCGTAAGTTGGATGCGCTTGCTGGAGGGAGACGCCGATGCTGGGCGAGATGCCTGTCTGGTATTTGTTTCTTGGCGGAAGCGGCGCCGGCTTGCTGCTGGTCACCGGCGTGACGATGCTGTTCGTGCCGTCTTGGGACCGCATGGTCTCGCATGGCATCGCAGGCGATCTCTATGGCGTTGGCGGCGTATACGGGTGTTTGGCGCGTTTGTTCGTCCCTGCCTGTGCCACCGCTGCCGTGCTCCTTGTCGTGGGCATCTCATGCCTTGCCCTCGATCTAGGTGCAACCGATCGTGCCGTGCTATTGTTCTTCAGCCCGCGGCTTACGTTCATCTCGGCAGGCGCGTGGCTGCTTTCCGCTGCCGTGTTGGTCGATGTCGCGCTTTTGGCGGCATGGGCGAGTGAGCCGAGCCGACGGCGCAGGCATGGGCGCGTTTTGCCCGTTGCGGCGGTATTGCTAGGCTTTGCGGTTGCGGCGTACACGGGTTTGCTCCTGCAATCGCTTTCAGCTGTACCGCTTTGGGAAACGCCGTTGCTGCCATGCCTGTTCGTGCTGTCATCGCTTTCGTGCGGTGTGGCGCTTATGGTCGTGGTGGTGAAGCTATCGGGCGTAGCGGATCGGTTCGAGGCGGTTGTGCGCCGATGGGAGTGCATCGACGTCGTGGTGCTGCTCGCGGAGGCGGCTTGCGCAGCGGGTTTTCTGGTCATGCAAATCGCACGTGCGAGGTCGGGCGACTCGGGCACGCTGTTGGCGCTGGGGGCATCGCTTCAAACGCTGCTTGCCGGTGCGGACGCATGGGTGTTCTGGGGCGTGTTCGGCTGCGTGGGTCTTGCCGCCCCGTTGGCCATGGCAATTGCCAGCATCCGCTTCAAGCCCTCGCCCCTTGTCCCGTTCGCCCAGGCCGCTTGCGCGCTTGCGGGCGCATTCGCCATGCGATGGAGCATCACGGCTGCTGGGGTGCACCCTATTTTGCAATCTGCAGGTTTGTCATAAAGGAAGGTTGCCATGCGGCAGAAACAGCAAGACGCTTTTCCCTTCGTCGTCGATGAATCAAGCGACGTGCCCCTGTGGGTGCAGCTGCGTCAGCGTATCATGCATCTGATAAGCACGGGATATTTCAAGCCCGGGGACAAGCTGCCCACCGTCCGCGGCTTGGCACAGGAGGTGTCGATCAACTACAACACGGTCAACAAAGCGTATCTGAGCCTGGTGTCCGACGGCATTTTGGAGTCGGCTCGCGGCCGCGGCGTGTTCGTGCGCGATGTCGTTGCCGAAGAAGGCGCCGAACACGCGCAGGAGGTCGAGGGCATTTTGGACGATTGCATTTCCGCTTGCCGTGACCTGGGGCTTTCGCTGGAGGATATCCAACAGCACATGACCCGGCGCATCCTTCAGCTGCAGAAGGCGCAGGCAGGCGGCGAAAGCTGCGGCGAGGGCGCGCGTATCGTGCGCGTGGACGTGCATCAAGGCGTCGCAAACGCGCAAACCGGAGCGTAAAGGGGGAGCCATGGCTTTTTCAGCATCGAGACAAAAGGGCGATTCTCGTCACCGTCGATGGGAGGACGCGGATGAGCGGCGTTCGCTAGACCGTTTCGCCGTGGTTCCGCAGGCTCATACCGAAGTGATAGGCGAGGTGGCCTCGAGCACCGGCGTGCTCCTGTTCTCCTGCGCGGTGTTCGCAGTCGTGTTCTGCGTCGTTGCGGGCATATGGTTCGCCGTAAGCGGCCGCATCGGGGCAATTGCGTTGGTCGCCGCTGCGCTTGCATCGGTTCTCGCGTGCATGTCCGTGCACATCGCGCAGCAATGGGAAAGAGTGGTGGTGTTGCGCTTCGGAAAGCTGAACCGTGTCTCGGGGCCGGGCTTGTTCTGGACGATTCCCGTGATCGAGCAGAACACCATGCGCGTCGATGGGCGCACGCGCGTGACCGCATTCGGCGCCGAGGAGACCTTGACCAGCGATTTGGTGCCGCTGAACGTGAATGCCGTCCTGTTCTGGATGGTCTACGATGCCGAGGCGGCTTGCACGGAGGTCGGCGACTTCACCCGTGCGGTGGAGCTGTCGGCTCAAACGGCGCTGCGCGATGCCATAGGCCGCGGCACGGCTGCGGAAGTGGCCATTCGCCGCCAGCAATTGGATCGCGAGTTGAAGGCCGCGCTCGAGGAGAAGTGCTCGCAGTGGGGCATTGCCGTGTTGTCCGTCGAGATCCGCGACATCCTGCTGCCGAAAGAGCTGCAGGACACCATGTCGCTTGAGGCGCAGGCCGAGCAGCGAAAGAAGGCGCGCATCATCCTTGCGGAGGCCGAACAGGATATTTGCGACATGATGACCGACATGGGCCAGGCGTATGCTGGAAACGATGCCGCGTTGCGCCTGCGCGCCATGCACTTGCTCTATGAGAGCGTTCGCGAAACGGGCGGCACCGTGGTGGTGCCTTCGAGCTTCAGCGAAGGGTTCGGGGATGTGCTGGGCGATTCGGCGAAAGAAGCATTGCGCGGGAAGGGTGCGGGGCTGTAGTCTGCCGAGGTCGGCGCAGGTCGATGCAACGTGCAACAAGGCGCGGTGCAGGGATTCCCCTGCCGAGCCCAAGCGATTCGCGATCGGGATGGCCGACAGGGCGCCCCGGTCGTCCAGGTTGCGTGATCGCCGTCGAAACCCTTGTTTACAATATTCTCAAAATAGAATAATAAGACACGAAAAATTGTCATAGGATAATCTTGATTGTCCTATGACAATTTCATATAGTGCAGGTAACGGAATCTGGCCGGTTTCCCATAAGGAGAGCCGCACCCGCTCCGGGTGCGCAATGGGGGGATGCTGAAACGAGGTCGTGCAACGTCAAGATGATGCGGCGTTTGCGTGATTGCGGCATATCCCGAAATCACGAACCATGAGGAGGAGAAATGGCAGAAGCGAACGCGCCCAAACTTGGGTTCACGCGCAGAAGCTTTCTCAAAGGCGTCGGCGGGGCGGCTGCGCTCAGCGCGGCTGGCGTCGCCGGTATGACATCGGCTCAGGCATGGCTGGCTCCAGCTCAGGCAGATGCTGCCCAGGTTGCGGATGAGTATACGGCTTGCACGTTCCATCAGGCGCATTGCGGCGGCATGTGCCCCTTGAAGTGCACGGTGCGCGATGGCCGCATGGTGCTGGTGCAGCCCAACGATGCGAGCACGGACGATCGATATAAGACCATCTGCCTGAAGGGCATTTCCGAGGTACAGCATATCTATAGCGACAAGCGCGTGCAGGCGCCGCTCAAACGCGTTGGCGACCGTGGTTCCAACGAGTTCGTACAGATCGGCTGGGATGAGGCGCTCGACGAGATCTGCGCTTCGCTGAAAGACATCCAAGCCTCGCATGGCAAGGATGCCGTTATGGTCATGAGCGGTTCGGAGACGAACTCGAGCTTTTTGACCTCGGTCCTGCAAGCCCGTTCCGGCGGCTTCACCGGTATCGACGTGGGCTTTGGCAACGGCCTGGACCCGGCGATCGGGTATGGCGGGGGCTTCGCCACTTCCACGGCCGATCCCCGCGATTGGACGGAATCCCGGCTTGTGCTTACCGTGGGCAGCAACTTCTGCGAGTCCACGCTGCCGCAGGTGCGGCTGTTCTTCGAGGCCAAGGAAGCTGGCGCGAGGATGGTCACCGTCGACCCTCATTTCTCCACGACCGCCGGCAAATCCGATGAGTGGGTGCCCATCGTCCCCGGCACGGACGCCGCGTTGTTCCTCGGTATGATCAGCGTCATCCTCGACGAGGGGCTGGCGGACGATGATTTCATGAGCAAGCATACTTCCATGCCCTTCCTTGTGGATACGGCAACGGGCAAGTTGCTTCGCGATCATGTGGAAGACCCTTCGGCGGAGGAGCCTGAAACGGGCGCGCAGAACCCCTTCTTCGTCATCGACCCGTCCACCGGCGCACCTGCGCGTTACGGGGAGGTTGCGGCACCGGCGCTTTCCGGCATCGTCGAGGTCGATGGCGTGCAGGCGACCACGGTATACGACCTTATGCGTAAGTCGCAGTCGGCTTTCACCGTCGAGCGCGCTTCGGAGCTGACCGGCATCGCGGTGGACAAGATCGTCGAACTTGCCCGTCTGTATGCGAAGGGGCCTTCGTCGCTCGCCCTCGGTTGGGGCGGCAACGACAAGATGGGCAATGCCGACGTTGCCGGCCACGCGGCGGCCCTGCTCGTGGCGATCACCGGCAATATCGGCAAGCCCGGTGCGGGCGTGGGCGTGTACGTCGGCGGCACCTGGAGCGGCCAGACGGCTGCGCTCGGCGCATGGGAGCTCCCTGAGGAACTCGCCCCCGCCGAGGCGAAAACCGCAGCATACGATCTGCGCCGCAATCCCGAGAACGTCCGTGCGCTCATCTGCTGCGGCGACATCGTGGCGCAGCATTTCGCCAACATGGGGGTTACCGAGCAATGGGTTCGCGGCCTTGACCTGGTGGTTTCCATGGATCCGTATTTCACGGAAGGCGCGAAGTGGTCGGACTACGTCTTGCCTCTCACCACCCGTTTCGAGAACGACTCCGACTGCGGCAACATCAAGGTAGGATACAACCAGATCGTCATGCAGCAGAAGGTGATCGATCCGTTGTTCGAGGCGAAGACCGACCTGTGGGTCGAGCGCGAGATTGCGCGACGCATGGGGATCGCCGAGGATGTGCTGCCCAAGGATGGCGTCGAGCTGTCCAAAACCGCCCTTTCCACTGCCGAGGACCCGTATATCTCCTCGTTGACGGTCGAGAAGCTCGAGCAGGCGGGCGGCGTGTGGCCGCTTGAGAACGCGCGGGAGGTTCGTCGCGAGTACACCGATTACGAATTCGATACCGTTTCGGGTCGCATGGACGTGTATTACGATTCCTTGGCCTCCTTCGGGCAGGCGCTTCCGGTTTGGGAGCCCTGCAACGAAATCGCCGCGGACAACCCTCTTCGCGAGAAGTACCCCTTGCAATTGGCGAATGTGCGCTCCCGTTTCCGCATTCACAACCAGTTCAACGACGCGAAGTGGATACAGCAGTATTTCGAGCCTACGGTGGAGCTGAGCCCCTCCGAGGCGCAGAAGCGCGGAATTGCGGACGGTGACATCGTCGAAGTGTTCAACGATCGAGGATCGTTCCAGGTCAGGGCGGTGTCTAACGAGTCGATCCGCCCCGGTTCGATACGGTTGGCCGAAGGGTCCACCGCCGATTACATGGCGCGCGGCAATATGCAATCCGTTACCAATGATGCTATGAACGAACGCGGCTACGGGCTTTTGCAGGGACCGGTCATTCCGTTCTCCGACACGCTCGTCGAGGTCCGCAAGGCATAAGGAGGGGCAGATCATGACTCGATTGGCTATAGCTATCAATCAAGGCCGTTGCGTTGGCTGCCACACCTGCGCGAACGCCTGTAAGATGCAGAACAATGTTCCGGACGGCATGCTGTGGAATCGCGTCCTCACCGAAGGCAGCGACGTCATCGACGGGGCTCAGGGGACCTACCCGCACCTGACGCGCACATATCTGCCGATGGCGTGCCAGCATTGCGACAATGCCGCATGCCAGCGCGTGTGCCCGACGGGCGCGACCTACAAAGACGAGAAGGGCCGCGTGGAGATCGACTACGACAAGTGCATCGGTTGCCGTATGTGCATGGCCGCCTGTCCCTACAACGCTCGCGTGTTCAACTGGTCGAAGCCTGAGCGTTCCACGGGTGCGAACTGGGGCGACGGCCGCGTGCCGGTGCGTCCGAAGGGCGTGGCCGAGAAGTGCACGCTGTGCAAGGAGCGCACCGACGACGGCGATGTGCCCATGTGCGTTGCATGTTGCCCTGCCCGTGCCCGCATTTTCGGCGACCTGGATGATCCGGATTCGGAGATTTCGAAGGTTATCCGCGAAAACCAGGCGTATGTACTGTTGGAAGAGCAGGGTACCCAGCCCAAGGTCCATTACTTCAACTAGGAGGTTGCAAAATGTCGAGTAAATTGAAGGCAACCTACGGCGTCCTCGGCGCTCTGGTTGTCGCCGGCGTCGCCGCGTGGATTTACCAGCTGGCAAACGGCTTGGGCGTCACCGGCATGAGCAACGGCGTATCGTGGGGTCTCTACATCGCGTGCTTCATGTTCTTCGTCGGTCTGTCTGCAGGCGGTTTGATCGTGGCCAGCTCGGCAAGCGTGTTTCATATCGCCGAGTATAAGAAGGTGGCGCTTCCGGCCATCATCTGCTCCACGGTGTGCATCTGCTGTGCCGGCATGTTCGTGCTCATCGATATGGGCGGCATCCAGCGCGTGTGGCGCATCTTGGTCGGGCCGAACCCCACAAGCCCTCTTGTGTGGGACGTGTGCGTCATCTCCTGCTACCTGATCATCAACATCGTTTACCTGGTGTTCATGTGCTCGAAGAAGCCTGGTGCGGCGGACAAGGTCTCCATCGTTTCCCGGTTCGCACTGCCTATCGCCATTCTGGTGCATAGCGTGACGGCATGGATTTTCGGCCTGCAGGTCTCGAAAGAGTGGTATACGGCCATCATGGCGCCGATCTTCGTGGCGTCGGCCATGGATTCCGGCCTTGCGCTTTTGCTGCTGGCGCTTATGGGGTTGAACAAGTCCGGCGTATTCAAGGTTGAGAACAAGCTGATCTCCAGCTTGGCGGGTCTGCTGGCCGTCTGTATCGCGGTTGATGCGTTCTTCATCGGCTGCGAATGCTTGACCATGGCGTACCCGGGCGCGAAGGGCGCCGAGGCGCTGTCGGTCATGGCAGGCGGCATTACCGCGCCGTTTTTCTGGATCGAGATCATCGGCGGCCTGCTTATCCCGTTTCTGCTTATGGTGTTCGCGAAAAACCGCGCGAACATGAAGCTGGTGGGCTTGGCTTGCGTGCTGGTGGTTGCCGGCGTGTTCTGCAAGCGCATCTGGCTGCTGTTCACCTCGTTCTACGAGTTCAACATCGCCGGCGCTCCGGGCGTGATCTCGGGCTCCAGCGCGGCCCGCGGCGCTTCCGGCGTGGATGTGTTCGCCATGTTGGGCACGTACGCTCCTACGTGGGTGGAAATCGCGGTGGTTGTCGGGGTGGTCTCGCTGGGCGCGTTGGCGTTCATCGTGATGTCCCGCATGTTGCTTGCCGGTCGCAAGCAGGCATAGGGAAAGGCGAGCGAATGGACTACGGGCAGTTGGCGGATGCGTTGGCGTTTTGCGGAAACTCCCTGCTGGCGCCGATGACCCAGCGCACAGGGGTCGGCCTCGATCCCGGGTTTTGGGAGTCGTTCCCCTTGTTCGGCGATCAAGGCGTTGCGGACGCCGTGCAGGATTGCGCGGTTTGGGCAGCCGAGTTCGAACGGCGCTGTCAAGCTGACGGACAGAGTGCCGTAGAGCGTTGCGCCATCGAGTACACGCGGCTGTTCGTGGGGCCGCCGCGTCCGGCAGCTGCACCGTGGGAGACCGCACATCGCGCGGTGGCGGACGGCGCTGATTCTACTGTGGGCTTCGGCCAGGCAACCTTCGAGATGCGCGAGCTTCTGCGTAACGCCGGTTTGCAGCTATGCAACGGGAATCGGCAGTACGAAGACCATATGGGGATAGAGCTGCTGCTTCTGTCCGAGCTTTGCCGCCGCGCGGCCGCGAGCGATGGGCTTGCCGCTGCGGAAGCCTCCGAGTTCGCGGCCGATCATCCCGCTGCTTGGGTGGAAGGGCTGCGTTCTGCGGCGGCGGAGGCGGTGCCCGATGGTTATTACGCCGGCTTGTTAGGCGTGGCCGCCGCATTGCTGAACGTGGTCGTTCGCGAGGGCTAGGCAGAGGTTCGCTTTGCGAGCCCGATAGATGGTGATAAGCGGAGCAGGTGCGCCGATAGGGACGCCTGCTCCGCTTGCTGTTTCGGTGCGATGGTCTGCTCTGGCCTGGGATTGCGTTGGCTGCCCCAGGCTTCGCATGGGGGTCTTGCGGCGATTGGCGCTGCGGGAAGCCCGTGCGCGCGGCGGCTGGTACAATAGCGCAATCGATCTACGTTATCTTGCAGAACCGAAAGGCCCCATCACATGGCTGATTACATCGAAGGCAAGCGCCCCGTCATCGAGGCGTTCCGTACCGGCGTGCCCATGCGCCGTATCCTTATGGGCGACTACATGAAGCGCGATCCCATGATCGAGGACATCATGCGCAAGGCCAAGCGCAACGGCGTGAAGGTCATCCAGGTGCCTCGCGACGAGCTTGACCAGAAGTCCGCCCGCGGCAGCCACCAGGGCGTCATGGCCGAGGCCGCGCCGTTCAACTACGTGGGCATCGGCCAGGTGGTCGACGCCGCCAACAGCTACGCCGAAGAGCATGACGGCCGCGCGCTCGTGGTCCTGTGCGACCACCTCACCGACGCGGGCAACCTGGGCGCCATCAGCCGCTCCTGCGAGGCCGTGGGCGCATCGGGCCTGATCATCCCCAACAAGCGCAGCGCACGCGTCGAGGCTTCCACGTACAAAAGCTCCGCGGGCGCCATCACGCACGTGCCCGTGGCGCAGGTTTCCAACATCGTGCAGAGCATCCACCGCTTGCAGGAGGAGGGCTTCTGGGTGTGCGCCGCAACCGAGCACACCGACGACCTGGTGTGGAATGCGAACCTGAAGGGCAAGATCGCCATCGTCTTGGGCAACGAGCACGACGGCGTGTCCCGCCTGGTTCTCGAGCATTGCGACATGTACGCAAAGCTTCCGCTGGAAGGCGAAGTGGCCAGCCTGAACGTGGCCCAGGCCGCTACCGCCGTCATGTACGAGTGGCTGCGCCAGAATTGGGTTTCGCTGGCCTAACGGCCAGCGAGCCTGCTCGATGTTGCGGGGCGCTTTCGCACCCCGCCTTACGGCAGCTGCGCCCGGGTGTGAACAGGGGGCGGAGGTATGTTCACGGGTGTGTTTGGGAATTGCGGGTCTTCGTCGTGAACATGCCTCCGTCCCCTGTTCACGATGAAGATGGCGCGCAAGCGCCTATATTGACTTGGCGAATCCGTGATAACTTTGGCGGACTCGTGTCAATCGATATGCGGGCCTGCTCGTGAACACGCTTCCGTTCGCTGACCAGGGAACGGAAGCGTTCGATCGTCCCGCTGGTTTCGACAGACCTGCGGTGATTAATCACCGCATCGCATGAAAGGAGGGATGCGCGATGGCAAAGCAGCGTAAGAGTTTCCTGCTGTTCGATGGCTGCAATTATCGCTCCCTCCTATTTACAAACCCCCTGTTCAGGGGGCTTTTTCATTTCTAGGGTGTGGAAACCTCCCGGCACCATGGCTCAAGATTCGACCCAAAGCCGACTATTCCCATGGGCGATTGCCGAAAATGCCCCCAATCGAGTTGTGTTTTTCTCTCCATATGGACCGTTTATGGAGAAAAGCGCCTTCGTTTGCCGTTAATCGCGCAACCCGCGCGTTGAAACTCCCCCTCAGTGGGCATAAAGACCCCCAGGCCGCCGCTGCCGGCGGCTTACCCTCCGAGACGGATGGTTTGGAAAGGAAGGAGCCGGGGTTTGGAAACGGTCAACAGGGTCGTGGTATCGGGGCTCGTGTTCGGGCCCGTGGAGTTCACGGAGCCGGACAGGGGGCCCGCGCATGCGCGCTTCTGCCTGTCCCAGGAGAAGCCGGCGGGCTCGCGCCGCGTGGAGCATAGGTTCCACTGCGTCGCGTTCGGCCCGGTGGCGATGGCTGTGGCAGCTTCCCTTGCACCTGGCGTCGCCGTGGTGCTCGAGGGGGAGCTTGCCGAGGCGAGGGCGGCGTCCTTTCTCGACGGCCGGCCGCGCAGGGCCGAGACCGGCGGGAAGAGCGAGATCAAGGTATCGACTTTCCTCAAGGTCGACGCGCGCTGATTCCGGTACGGGCCCCATGGCCCGTGCCTTTTTCATCCCGCACATCTGCATAAATACGCATGCACGCATATGCGCATATGCGCATATGCGTAACCGCACATTTCCGTTTTTACGTGTTTGCGCGTTTACGCATCTGCACATCTGGGTAGATACAGCACAGGATGCGGGCGCGAGCCCGCGATGGATGACCATGGAGGGATGGCATATGGGAAGGAAAGAGTCCGCCGGGAATCAGGCCGGCACGGCGAGGATGACGGTCGGCGATAGGTTCTGGGCGCGGCGCATCCGTCCGATCTTCGACGACGGCGACCTCACGCTCGAGCAGAAGTCGGTCTTCTGCTGCATCGTGGCGCGCGACCCCATGTCGGTGGCGATCGAGTGCCCGGCGCGCGACATCGCGGCGGCCGAGGCCGGCCTGCCGCGCCGCGACTACGACGAGGCCCTGGACGCGCTCGAGCGCGGCGGCTACATCGTCGACATCGTGACGCCCTACGGCGAGGATCGGGACGGGGAACTCTGCATGGTCCCGATCCCCGCCGATATCGTGAAGGAGGGGGTGCAGTGCCGTGGGTAGCGCCAAGAGACACGACGCATCGGTGCAGTCCGCCGACCCCACCCGCGACGAGCTCGACGAGACCTTCGAGATCCTGGACCGCGACGGCGCGGTCGTCGTCTTCGGCGGCGACCTCATGGAGCGCGGCTTCGGCATCGTCTCGGCCAAGGCGACCGAGGACACCCGCCTGTCGTCGTCGGCCAAGGGCGTATACGCCTACTTCTGCGCCCATGCCGGCGCGGGCACCCATTCGCTGTTCCCGTCCGTGGACACGATCTGCACCCACCTCGCGATGTCGCGCAACACCTACTACCGCCACCGCCGCACCCTGGTCGAGTGCGGCTACATCAGCGTGCACCAGGGTCGCGCTCAGGGCCGCGGGCGCTATCTCTCGAACCGCTACGTCGTCAATGCCGAGATCCCCGAGGAGCGCCGTTTCGTGCCTGTCGATAACTCGAAATCGGCCGATGCCGCCGCTGTTGAAAACTCGCTTGGGGAAGACGCCGAAAACGAAGTTATCAACAACCCGCAGGATTCGCCGTGTACCAAAAATTGGTACACGGGCGACCAAACTAACGTTAGTTTGCAACTAGATTCACCGTGTACCAATTTTTGGTACACGGGCCCAACTGGGAAAACGATTTCACCGTGTACCAATTTTTGCGACACTAACAAGGATGTTGTTATTGATGTTAGTGAGAGAGGGCGCGCGGGCGCGCTGCCGTCTGTCGAAAACTCGGCGGTGTCGAAGGCCGCGGGCGACTCGGTCACGGTCGTGAAGGTCGCGTCGGAGGCCGGCCTTGGGCTCGAGACGGAGGTCTCGGTCTCCAACGCCGAGGTGCTTGCCCTCATGCGCATGTCCATCGGCAAGGCGGAGGTCTTCGCCGACGTCGCCGAGGCTTATGCCCGTGTGCTGGCGGACGGCTGGACGCTTCCGCGCATCGGCCGCGCCTACGACACATACCGCCGCGAGTACGCGGCATCGCACACCGACGGCCGCTACATCATGTCGCTGCCCAAGTTCCTCGCCGCCGGAAACGGCCTGAGGTTCTACGACCTGAGGGCCGATCTTGTCGATTCCGGCGCCGTGGCCGCGGCCGAGGAGAAGGCCGCCCCGTCGAAGGCGCCGACCCGCGAGCAGGTCCGAAATTACGTGCACGAGAAGGGCTATGACGCCCCCGACCCGGACAATCCCGCCTACCGCGTGATCGACCCCGATGAGTTCTTCGACTACTACGAGGCGACCGGCTGGGTCCGGGCGGGCGGCGTGCCGATCGTCCGATGGAAGAACGTCGTGAACACCTGGCGCCGCAAGCCCGCGCCGCGCTCCGCCCGTAAGTTCGGCCCGTCCGGGCCGAAGAGGGCCATGAGCGTCGCCGAGCGCGTGGCCGCCGATAGCGACTTCAGCGAATTCAACGACGACTAGCTCAGACGGAGGGAGAACCGAGATGAACGACACGCAAGCGCAGGCGAGGCCGGTGAGGCCCACGCTCGAGGAAGTCGAGGCCTACGTCCATGGGAAGGGCTACGACGTGCCCGGCGCCGCCAACGCCTTCTACGGCAACTTCTTCTACGCCTACCACGACGCCCGCGTCTGGCGGCGCGCGGACGGCACGCCGGTGGCCGACTGGAGGGCGGAGGCGGACACGTGGCATGAGAGGGGGCCGCACTACCTCGAACCGGAGCCACGCGCCGCTGCCCCGGCACCCGCGGCGTCCGCTCTGGTCTCGGCGCCGGCACCCGAGGCCCCGGTCGCCTCGCCCGAGGCGCTTTCCGTCGGCGGTGCCCTGCCGCCGCTCGAGGTCGCCGACGTCGCGACCTTGGCCGCGACCGACCGCGCGTTCCATGAGGCGGTGGTCCGCAAGACCGGCATCCCGCCGCGCTTCGCACGCCGCATCGCCGAGGGCGAGGCCGCCCCGGAGCATGCCTATGACGCGCGACTCGCGCGCGGCGGCGGGCTGTACATCTACGGCCCGCGCGGCGTGGGCAAGACCGAGCTGGCGTGCCGTATCGCCTACGACTACGCCGGCTCGCGCCTCGATCCCCGCTTCGGCAACTGGGCGTACCGTCCCGTCCCGAAGGGCAGGCCCAAGCACGGCGTCAGGTTCGTCGTCTCGGCCGACCTCATGACCGAGCTCCGCTCGACCTTCGACAAGGGAGGGGACAGCGAGGCCGACGTCATCCGCAGGTACGTG
Organism: uncultured Coriobacteriaceae bacterium; assembly: GCA_900550055.1. Taxonomy (GTDB): domain Bacteria; phylum Actinomycetota; class Coriobacteriia; order Coriobacteriales; family Eggerthellaceae; genus Senegalimassilia. Next base: position 44,567 of record URQU01000003.1, read on the forward strand.
AACGTCCCGGTCCTGATCATCGACGACCTGGGCAAGGACTCCTCGACCCAGTGGGTGCTCGCGAAGCTGTTCCAGATCGTCAACGGCCGCTACGAGGCCGAGCGCGCCACGATCGTGACCAGCCAGTACACCCAGGCCGGCCTCGCCGCGGTGCTGTCGGAGTACGGCCGCAAGGAGGACGCCCTGGCGATCGTCTCGCGCCTGGCCGAGATGACCGAGCGCGTCAAGGTCGACGGCCCGGACCGCCGCATGGCGCCCTGCGACGCCGAGGGGGCCGGGCGATGAGCCGCCGGGCCCCGCAGGAGGGGCGCAGCTATGAGCAGGCCCTCTACTCCGTCGTCCTGCTGGTTCCGCGCCTCCCGAGGCCCGAGCGCACCCGGACGGTGAGGGTCCTGCTCGACTTCATCGCCGGCCTCTGGGAGCTGGACCGCTCGCGCGTCGATGCGGACTTCGCATCGCTCGTGCGCGGGCTTCCCCGCTGATGTCCGCATAGGTATGTGCATGAGCGTCCGCATATCTGCGCGTTTGCGCATGCACATACCCGCACAGAAGCACAGATGCGAGGGCGCGTATCCGCGCGCCCTTCTTGATGGATTGAGGTTTCCCATGGAGAGGATCGAGGAGATGTCCGCCGAGCGGGCGGAGGGCATATCGCCGGGCTCTACGGCGACGAGCTGTACGGCCTCGAGCTCGACGGCGAGGTTTCGGGCGAGGGGGCCATGCGGTGCCGGTACGCACCGGTCCATGATGAGGTGAGGGGCATCTGCGATGCGCTGGGGCAGGACTACGACCGCATCGCGACCGATCGTGCCGGGATGCTCTGGGCGGGCGAGGGGATGCCTCACCGCTTCGACGCATGCTGCGAGATCAGCGACATCGCGAGGCGCCTGCGCGCCCAGTGCCGCGATGTCGCTTCCCGTTCGGAAAGCCCCGGGCCGCGGCGCCGGCCCCATCGCTAGCAGGCGCTAGCATCTTGCGGAAGGACACGCATGGGCCGAATGTGCCCGGACAACGGAATGGAGCTTCAAGATGGACAGACGAGAGCTCGAGATCATGTTGAACGATGCCTTCGACCGCGGCATCGTCACGGCAAGGGCGGTAGAGGGAATCTATCCCCCCGCCGTCACGGTGGGAATCCTCGACGACCTCGGGCGCGAGATCGACTTCGGGCATGAAGGTAGCGGGTTGACGGTGTTTCTCCCTGGCATCGAGGACGATGCCCGTTTTGCCGGCTCGTGCAAGGCCCTCGGCGGCAAGGTGCCGCAGAACACCTATCGCATGGAACTTGTCTCGGCGATCGCCGGCGAGCTCATGGGCGCCGAGTCCGCCACCGCGCTCAGCGCCCTGGAATCCGCCCTGGACCGCGCGAGGCGAAGGGGCTACTGCGTGTTCGACCGCGGCATCCACGGCGACGTCCCGGATCCCGGGCTGGTCTACCTGTGCTCGACCTACCCGGCGGCCGTCCGCCTGAAGGACTCCCTGGACTTCGTCCGGGCTCAGGGCAACGAGCCGGACCGTCACGCGCTCGGCACATACCGCATGGTGGACGGGTACTGCATCATGGGAGGGTTGGACGAGGTGCCGCTGGCGGACGCATACGCCGTGGATGCGGCCCTTATCGAGGACTGGGGTGTCGGCGATGCCGTCTTCCGCATCACCGACCTCAAGGCGAAGACGTTTTCGTATGCCGTCGACGCCGACGGCGGGCAGAAGGCGTCGACGCTCGTCTACTACACCGATGAGGGCTCCGACCCGGTCCTCTTCCAGCAGACCGGCGGCGGCTGGCGCCTGGCGAGCGACAACTTCCTCGCCGAGAACTCGATCGTCGAAGACTTGGAGCGCGTCTATACCGGCGAAGTCTCGCCGGTATACCTCGATTCGCGAATCGTCGACATGGAGGAGATGGCCGAGGCCTACGGCTGGGTGAGGCCGGGGAGGACCCCGGCCTCCATCGCCGCCGGCGCCCGGAAGGCCGCCGCGTCCTCGGCGGCCGAGGAATCCTCCCCCGGCAAGGTCGCCGCCGCGGCCCGCGAGGCCTCGAAGGACTCGGCTCCCCGACACTGATACCATGGTGGGTGCGGATGCGCCCGCAGGCGCTTTGGCATACACACGCAAACGCTCAACCGCGCATCCGCACATACCCATGCATCCGCATCCGCATATATGCGTAAAAGGGGACGTGCCATGATTGGAAACGTCTTGAAGCCCGACGGCACGGTGCATATCGAGCAGCAGGTCGGCAACATGCGGTACGACCTCACGACGGGACAGGTGGAGACGGTGGTCCCCGCGGCGGGCGCCACGAACCTCGTCTTCGGTGCCGACGGCCGCCCGCACGTCGAGCTCACGGCCGGCAGCATTCGCCAGGATCTGGGCAGGCCGGGTTTCGATACGCTCCTGTAGGTTCCGCAATCGCACATACGCATACACGTACACATACGCAGTTGCGCATACGTACACTCGCACAATGGAACACATGCACGTCGGCATATCTACGCACATGCACATAGCCGCACACGCGCCCATCGGGCTCCAGCCTCGGTGGGCGCCTTGTTTCCGGCCGTTTTCCGTATCCGGTGTTTAAGCCGCCGGATACAGGGGATAACCACCTGAGGAGAAACGGACAGCGCCGAGGGAGGGCGCGCACCGGAATATTTCGGAAGGAATGTAGAACTGAAATGAGAATACCCGCAAGGGCGCTGAAGCCGCTCGTCGCCATGGCCATAGCCGCAGCATCGTTCGGCTGCATCGCGCCCGCGGCTTACGCCGAGAACGCGACCGCCGCCGTGATTTCCGACGACGGTGATCATGTCGCCGCCGACGTCGACCTGAACGGAAGTGCGCCTGTCGGCGACGCGACCGAACAAGCCGATATGAAAAGCAGTCAGGGCGAATCGGTTTCCGATGCGGAACCAGACGAGGCCTTGAAAGCATTCGAGGCCCTGATGACGGCCAACGACATCATTATAAGATCAGCGTTTTACTACATCTTACTGCCGTCTCTCTTCGCGATGGCCTTGCCTCTGCTCTTATACGAATTGCTGGAGCTACATGATCGCCGCCGCCTTTGAGTCCCGACGGTTGGACTGAACCGGTGTCGTGCCGATCGTGAGCCCGGTCCGCCCCCGACGGAGTTATCTATAACCGGGCGGCTCTGCCCGAGCCGCCCTTGAAGGGAAGGAAACCCTATGATGCTTTTCGAATCTTTGATCTTCAACCTGCTCCCCGCAGCCGTCGGCATCATGGCCGTCGTGCTGGTGTTCGAGAGCTGCTGGCGCAAATGCCCGCCGGATAAGCTCATGATCGTCTCCGGCGCCGGCAAGATGCGCTCCGTCTCCGGCAAGGGAACCTTCGTGATCCCGCTCCTCCAGCGCGTGGACACCCTCTCGCTCGGTGCCGTGCAGGTGCAGCTGACCACCGAGAACGATATCCCGACGCAGGACGCAATCCTCATCCACGCCTGCGCCGTGGCGAACTTCCAGATCGGCCAGACCCCCGAGCTGATCGAGACCGCGTCCAAGAACTACCTGAATTTGGACAAAGAGGAGATGACGCGCCAGGTCACCGAGGTCATGCTGGGCAAGATGCGCGAGGTCATCGGCCAGATGGACCTCAAGGAGCTCATGCGCGACCGCGAGAGCTTCAACGCGAAGGTCTTCGGCGGCTCCAAGGACGACCTCGCCAACCTCGGCCTCGAGCTGCGCACCTTCAATGTGCAGGACTTCTCCGACTCCCAGGGCATCATCCGCTCCATGGGCGCCGATCAAGCGGCCGAGATTAAAAAGGAAGCCGAGCTGGCGCAGATCAAGGCGGCCGAGGAGGTCGCCATCCGCCAGAACCAGCTCGACTTGAAGCAGGCCGACCTCAAGAAGCAGGCCGACAAGGCGAAGGCCGAGGCCGATATGGTGAAGGCCACCGTGACGGCCGAGAAGCAGCGCGAGCTCTACATCGCCCAGCAGGAGGCCGAGATCGCCGCGGAGACCAAGAAGGTCGAGCTCGCCGAGCGCCAGGCGGACGTGAGGGAGCGCGAGCTGAACGCGACCGTGAAGAAGCAGGCCGAGGCCGACCGCTACGCCGCAGAGCAGGCGGCCGAAGCCGACCTCTACAAGCGCACGAAGCAGGCCGAGGCCGCCCGCATCGAGCGTCAGAACCAATCCGACGCCGAGCTGTATTCCGCCCAGAAGGACGCCGAGGGCATCCAGGCCCGCGCGAAGGCCGAGGCCGAGGCCACGCGCTTGAAGGGCGAGTCCGAGGGTGCGGCCGAGAAGGCCCACGGCGAGGGCGTCGCGGCGGGAATCAAGGCCCAGGCCGAGGCGTACAACGGCATGGATAACCCCTACCTGCTCGCCAACCGCTACATCGACATCATGCCCAAGGTAGCCGAGCAGGTTGCGAAGCCCCTCACTGCCGTCGATTCCATCAAGATGTACGGATCGGGCAACGCGCAAAAACTCGTAAAGGAGACTACATCGATTGTCGACCAGGTCGCATCCGGCCTGAAGGACAGCACGGGAATCGACCTGCCGTCCCTGCTGAACGGTCTGATCTCGAACCCCAATATCGATGCCGACTCCGCCGAGAACTCGGTGGAGTGATGGTCGTCCCGCTGATCGCCGCGGCCTTGCTGCTCGATTTCTTAGGCTGCATGATGCCCCTGGCATTGGTCGAGGACACCAAGGCATTTAAGGTCGGCGTGTTCCTGATTTGGGCGGCGCTGGTGGCGGATTCCGTCCTGATGGGCTTGTTCTATCCGAGGGAGCTGGCGGGGGTGAATCCCCTGTTGGCGGCAGGTCTCGAATCGATATGCCTCATCTGTGCCATGTATCCCCTGCATGGGTTCGCATCGAACTTGGCCCCCTGTGGCATCCGGGTCGATACTGCCGCGGCCCTCGCCTTCATAGACTTCCTCGTGACCGCTGTGGGATATGTCTCCCTGCTCTTGGGTACGATCTGGCTTATATTCTTCTAGGCTCGCAGGCATATGGACCTGTCGACCATCAAGCCGGTGCCCTTCCGGCCCCGCAAGCCGGAGGGTTCCGAGGAGTAGTACCGGGGCGGGCCGCCCGCACGTCGCGCAGACCGTCGGGCGGCCTTTTACATCGAAGGGGAGTGTGCCCCATGGAGGGGAAACGAAACCGCGGCGAGGTGACCGCCGAGCTTTCCGAGAAGGTATGGGCGAGGCTGTGCCGCGAGAACGCCCTGGTCGCGAGCGAGGTCTGGGTCGATGACGCCCGCCGGGTCGATTTCGTGGCCTACAGGCCGCATCGTCCGCGCGACCGATCGTCGAACCATGCGACCGCCGCCGAGCTCGAGTCCGGCACCTTCACGTTCGTCGAGGTCAAGTCGTGTATGGACGATTTCACGAGCGGCCACGGCAGGACGTTCGAGGGCGATGAGAACTGGCTGGTGTGCCCGCTCGAGCTCGCCGACTCGCTGGCTTCCAAAGGTATGCTGCCCAAGGGGGCGGCCGTGTACTCGCCCGACGCCCGCGGCGCCCTGCGGAAGCGCTACGACACTTCCGAATTCCGGCAGGTGCGCGTCGCCCCGGCAATCGAGCTGATATGGGCGATGCTGAGGCGGAAGAGCTCATGCGAGACCGGCGCCGGTTTTCCCGTATAGATCACCGGCGCATCTGTCCGGATGCATATCCGCACATCGGCATACATACGCCGAGGCACATACGCGCACACGCATATATACACACCAGCACCATTGCACATATGCGCGCACGCATAAAGACATAGACGCACAGATGAACAGGCCGCGACCCCTTACGAGATCGCGGCCTGTTCTCGGACCGAAGTCCCACCCATGAAAGAAATCCGCGATGCCCGCATGGGAAAGACAAGCCGTTCGGCTGCGCGGGGCCCACATCATTCTGAGGCTATCGTACCCGTCTGCGCATCGGGGTATACGGGCGCGCGGGGAAATGCGCGGAAGCATATCCGCCCCGCCTTCAAAAACTTCCTATAGTTTCTGCAAAACCCCCGTTCAGCGTATATTTTTTCGCTTGCGCGGGTATCAATTCCCCGTTACTGGTCGAACGGATGACGGGATATGGAAATGGCAGACGGTGACCGCTTTACACCGGAACAGGCCGAGGCGCTGAGCGCGCTGAGGGACGGGAGGAACGTGTTTCTCTCGGGCAACGCCGGCACGGGTAAGAGCTACGTGCTCAACGCCTTCATATCGGACCTGAAGGCGCGCAACGTCGATTTCCTCGCCCTGGCGCCCACCGGCATCGCCGCGCTGAACCTCACGGACGGCTCGACGATCCACCGCACGCTGAAAATCGCGCCGGGGGTCTGCGCCCCCGATGGCCCCAAGGGGTCCCGCAAGGTGCTCGACGCCGCGAAGGTAATCATCATCGACGAGATCTCGATGTGCCGCATCGACCTGTTCGACCACGTGATGGGGATGATCTCCCAGTCCATGACGCGCAACGGCGCGAAGCAGGTGGTCCTCGTCGGCGATTTCTTCCAGCTGCCGCCGGTCGTGACCGAACGCGACTCCGCGCTGCTGATGAAGTTCTATCCCGGAAACCTCCAGGGCTGGTGCTTCAAGTCGAGGTACTGGACCGGCTTCGATTTCGAGCCGCACGTCCTCAAGACGGTCGTGCGCCAATCCGACCCCGATTTCATCGACAACCTGAACCGCGCCCGCGTCGGCGACGCGTCGTGCCTCGATTACTTCAACGCGCACTCGAAGAGCTCCCGCGCCTACCTGCCGAAGGACACGCTCGTGCTGTGCGCCAACAACCGCATCGCCGATTCGATCAACCGCGAGAACGTCGACGCGCTCGACGCACCGAAGGTCGAGTTCGCGGCCGCCGCGACCGGCACGGTGTCAAACGGCGACAAGATGGCGCCGGAGAGGATCGTCCTGTGCCGCGGCGCCCGCGTGATGTCGCTCGTGAACAGCCCTCAGGAGGGTTACGTCAACGGCACGCAGGGCACCGTCACCGACGCGTCCGCGGACGCCGTGACGGTCGAGTTCGACGGGGTGGACGAGAAGGTCCGCATCGAGCGGCACAGATGGGAGATCAACAAGTCCGAGGCCGTCGTCGAGATGGACGATGAGGGCAGGCCCGTCAACAGGGTCAAGACCGCCGTCGTGGGTGCCTATACCCAGATCCCGCTCAAGCTCGCCTACGCCATCACCATCCACAAGTCGCAGGGCCTGACGTTCGATGCCTGCTGCGTCCACACGAAGGTCTTCGCCGAGGGCCAGCTGTACGTCGGCCTGTCCCGCGTGCGCTCCGCCGCCGGCCTCACCGTGTTCCCCAAGATTGAGCCGAACCGCCTGATCGCCAGCCGCGAGGTCGTGGAGTTCTACGATTCCCTCGAGCACAGGATGGAGGAGCCGGTCCAAATCGTGTGCCCGCGCCGCTACGAGTCGCGGGTCCGCGCCTACATCCGAGACCTCATGGACGGCAGGGACCCCGACGCCCCCACGCCTCCCGCCCTGGAAGGCGCCCTGGAGAACAGCAAGGCGAATAAGCGGTAGCGACAACGGAAATGGGAAGGCCGAATCTCCCGGCCTCCCCATTTCATTTTCGCGGGCGGATCGCTACCGTCTGCCGGTGAGCTCCCAGTCCCAGATATACTCCTCGACCTGCTCGGCGAGATGGAGCGGGGCGGGAAGGTTCACCCTCATATCGTTCTTGTAGAGCTGCACCATGCAGCCGCGCAGGGCCTCGGCGTATTTGACGCTGGCAAGCGCCTCGGCCTCGCCACCGGGCGACAGAAGGCAGTACTCGTTGATCGTCTTCTCGCAGAACGCCGCGGTGGGCGAATCGTACTTCGATCCGCGTGCGGACCATTTGTACTGGGCGTCGCCCGGTCGCGGGGCCAACGCGAGGAAGTAGCCGTCCATCTTGAAGAGTCCCTGCTTGTCGCGCCTGTTCGGCACGGTGCCGTCGTCTGCGCCGCCCGCGGCCACCTCGTCCGTGAACCAGTCGGGGACCTCGCCGTTGAGACCGGAGCGTATACGCAGGATGCGCAGCTTGCTGCCCGCGAGGCCAAGCGGCTCCTCATAACCGGTCGGTCCGTAGCTCAAGGGTCCCGACTCGAGGCCGGAGTCGCTGATGCCGGGCCACCAGTCTCTCTGGCGGATGCGGCCGTAGGAGTTGACGAGGAGGAGTTCCGGCCTGTCGCCGGTGGCGCGGACTATGCCGTGGAGCATCCTCTTCAGGGCCATTCCGTTTGCCCGCTTGCAGGAGTCCGGAAAGCCCTCGGAACCGCTCAGCCGGGCGAACTCGATGAGGGCGCGCCAGTACGGTAGGCTTCCGTCAGGTAGGAGGGGGCAGTACACGGTGACGGCACCGCTTCTCATGTCCTGTCGGACGCAATAGGGGAAGCTCGCACGCGCCTTGCCGTTGCCGGAGTTGTAGACCTTCAACCCTATCGCCGGGATCGAGGTATCGATGCCGCGCGAATTGCGTGCCGGTTCGGGTACGAAACCGAGCTGGCGCATGAGGTCGCGGACGGCGACGCGCGCGCGGATCTCGGGACTGTCCTTCGAGTCCTCGGGTTCGATGAATTGGGTCAGGCGCCCGGTTTTCGCGAACGCGATGCGCAGGGCGCGCTTGGGGTCTCCGCCGTCGTCTTTGCCCTTGGGCTTGTAGCTCTCGGCGCCCGGCAGGGCCACTATGCACGCGGTCGGGTCGGTCGCCTCGGGAAGCGCGGCGGCGACTTTGCGCCAGCGGATCTTCGCCTGGCTGTCGCCGGTATTCTCCATGCGGTTCAGGAGGTCGTTTGCCGGGATGTTATCGATCTCGACCTCGAAGCCGTCGACGGCCCCCTCCCCACCGAGAAAGCGGGAGATCTCGGCCCTTGCCATATCGAGGAGCCGGGCATCGTCCTGGTTGCCGATCAGCTGGAATACGGCCCTGTCCCTGCCGGTGCAGTGGGCGAGTCTGGCGCGGTTGGCCCGGCCCCAGGTCTCCTGTCTCGCCCGTGCGCTGACGGGGTCCTTGTCCCAATCCGCCTGCCTGGGTTCCTCTATGGACGCCTTGAGATGGGTCAGTTGAAGCGAGTCGAGCGCACCGACGGGCTCCGCGATATCTTTGAGCCGAGCCGCGACGGCCTCGAAGAACATGGCCTTGTCGATGACGGATGCCCCGCTTGCGACCGAAGGCTTCGATGCCCAGGAGGCGGTCATCGCGTAGGGGGATAGGATCTGCGGCTGCGAGCCGTCGCGGGCGTACCTGCCCATGTCCTCAAGATACTCGCGGACTGCGGGCAATCCGGTCCCGCTGGCGAACTCGTAGTTCGCCAGGGCCGCGGGGTCCCAGGCCAAGTCGCGCTTCTGTTTGTCGTAGCCGTAGGGGACGACGCGGAGCGTGCCGCCTTCCGTGCGGACGTAGGCGTTGACATCGTGTTTGAGGAACGGGTCGTCCTGCCATGGCTTGCCGATGAAGCGGCGGACGGCGACATCCATGTTGAGCCTTGCCTTGCGGCCGACCGGCAGCGTCTCGACGTGGAATCTGAGGGCGAACGCCCACGGGTCCTCCTTGTGCCAGTGGATATCGGAAATCAGCTCGTAGACGTTTCCGTTTCCGCGTGAGACTCTGCTGAAGTTCTCGACCATGCCGTTGGCGAGTTCGAGGGGGATGTCGGCGATGGCGTCGGCGACTTGCGCGGAGAATGCGGGGAAGGTGAGCCTGCCCGTGGGACGGCCGTCGCCGCTGAACAGGCGGATCTCTTCGCCACGCACGGCCTCTTCGAACGTCTCGGGGTGCAGCATCCCCATCACCTTGCGGTAGGCGGGGGATTGGGTATCGATGTCCTTGCGGGAGGAGATCCAGACCGCGATGACGTTGCATAGCTTCGCGAGATCAATGGGGGCGAGGGCGATAAGCCAGCTGTCGGTATGTACGTTGGGGCGTACGGGATTCAGCTCGACGGCCCGGTCGAGCCAGCAGCGCAGGTCGTCCTTGAGGACTTTGGTGTTGAGGTAGCCGCCCTCTTTCCTCGGGGGCATGAGCGTGAAGAGGGCGTCGCGCAGGCTGTCGGGCAAGCCGACGACGTGCACGGTCGTCTTGGTGTCGAGAACGGGTGCGAATGACATGAGGTGCAGCTTAGAGTCCGACATTTCCGATTCCTTTCCTGAATGACTCGTAGAACGGCCCGTAGAGGGCTTTGGCGACCTCCGGCTGGTCGCTATCGTGCATGAGGCGTTCCATGTAGGCGCCGAGCTCTTCCAGGGTCCTGAACGAGAGCTTCCCGTCGCCGCCGCGGAAGGCCGCATCGGCGAAATAGACATGCGGCGCGGGCCTCTCCTTATCGGCAAGCCTCGCCAGGCGTCCGAATATCTGGATGATCGTGACCATGAGCGTGGAGATCGCGTCGTCTACGAGGAATTGCCTGCCCATGGTCCTCCATGCGCCCATGGGAAGGTTCTCGTCCCGCTCCATGGTCTTCCATGTGCGCCAGGCGGAGGCCCTGACCTCGGTCGCGAACTCCCCGGGATTGGCCGGGAAGTCGCCGACCTCCCTTTCGATGAGGCCGTTGAGTTTGCGGTATCGCCCGCCGAGGTCGTGCGGTGTGCCCATCGGCCGCACCGAGAAGATGAGGCTCGTGAACACGGCATGGCCGCCGCGGTCGACGATATTGAAGCCGCGCTCGATGGCCATGGCCGGCGCCACGAGCACTTTGGCCGGATGGTCGCAGAACTTGTAGACTTCGCTCCGGGGCACGAAGTGCTCCCTGTGGTCGTGGTTGTTGCGCACCAGGGCCGCGACCTTGATTGCCTGGCCCTTGCGTCGGAACTCTTGCTCGATGCGGTCGCGTGCGTCCTCGGCCTCCCGGTAGCTGTTCACGATGACCAGGGCCTTTCCCGCGCCATCCGCGTCGAGTTCGTCCCTCAGCGTGGCCATGGTCTGCGATAGGACGATGCCGAGGTTGCCGGAACGCATCTCGGCGGCGCTGCCGGACACGTTCTGCTCGATGCCGAGGTCCCTCACGGTCGAGGTGGAGAGCTTGGCCGCCTTCCACGGCTCCGCCTCGAGGAGGTAGTCGACCGGCCTGTTCACGTGGTATTGCAGGCAGCCGGGCTCCCAGCTCGAACCGGAGAGCAGGAGCACGTGCGGCCCCAGCGCCGCCCCGGCGGGGTCGGTATCGAGCCAGGGCAGCGAGCACATGAAGGCCCGCCCGAAGGCGAACTGCCGGAAAAGCCTGAGGTCGTTGCCGTCGAGCTTCATCCCGAAGATGTTGCCGATCAGCGAGTTGGGGAGATAGTGCTGCTGGCGCGTGTAGCTGAACTTGAGGAAGTTGTACAGCTCGTCGACGGAATCGTCCTTGAAGCTGAGGAGGTCCTGCGCGGAGGCGAGTTCGCGCAGGTACGAGTCGAACCGGATGACCTTGAGGGCGAAGGAGAACCTGGTCCGCAGCTCGTCGGGAAGCTCCGAGCATCCGCATGCAGCGAGGTATTCGTTCAACGAGTAGCTGTGGGTGTCGTCGTCGATGCCCTCGCAGGAGGTCGCGACCGCCTGCGAGAGCTTGTTGAGGGCCGCGTCGCCGCCATCGAGGCTCTTCTTGGCAATCTCGAATCTATAGGGGTTGATGAGTTTGTCGGCATCCTCGTAAACCTGTTTGGGAAGGCCCTGCTCCAGGAGGTCGTTCAGAAGCGAGAGTGACGTGAACGCCTCGTCCTTGACGATGCGCCATTTCGCCACGCGGTCGTCCCTGACGGATTTGAGCAGCGCCTTCGCGACGGGCTCGGATTTCTGGCGCAGGTCATAGAAAAGCTCCTCGTTGAAGTCCCTCATCTTGTCGTCCGGGCGCCGCTTCATGGCTACGGCTGTCGGGTCGGCGGCGTTGCGGATGAGCTCCTGGAAGCTCATGCTCGGGGCGAAGCAGCCGTCGAGCTGCGCCTGCACGCGGTCCGCCTCATCGAACAGGACGACGTCGAACTGCTGAAGAGCCTCCTCGAAGAATGCCTTGCGCTCCCTTCCGACGATCATGGTGGCGAAGCCGGTGGGAGTCGTGACCACGACGTCGGATGTCAGGGACTCGCGGGCCATGGCCTGCGATGGGCACACGTCCCAGTACGGGCATGAGTTCGCGCCGCCCTTCTTGGACCGGAGGCCGCGGCATGGCGTGCTGCCGTATCCGCAGGCCTCGGGATCGGAAGAGGAGAGCCCGTCCATGATGCAGGCGGTCTCCAGGTATTTGGATGCGGAATGGTCGAGGAGCATGGAGTCATCGTGGTCGAAGAACTCGTCGAGCCGTTCGATGCGCCTGCCGCGCGACACCAGGGGCGAGGCGCTGATTCCCGCCTCGCGAAGCAGGACGACGCTTTCCATCACGTCCGATACCGAGTTGAGCAGGGATACCGCGCGCAGGCCGCGCTTCGCGAGGCAGACGATGAGCATGTTGGCGAGGACGGACTTGCCGGCGCCGACGAGGCCGACGAGGCTCACGACCTCATCGAGGCGCAGGCCGTCAGCGACGGATGTGCTGCCGCCGCGGGCCCGCTTGAGGAGCCCCTGGTCCTTGACCCTTCTGAGCACGGCGGCGTAGTGGGTCTTCCCGGTCTTCTCCCCGACTTCGTCCGCGGTCGAGATGAGCTCGTCGAGGGTGATATCGATGGGCGGGCGCCTGCTCTTGCGGGGGATATCGTCAATCTTGCCCGTTTGGGGCGGCACGGCATCGGGTATGGTCACCCAACGGATCGATCCGGTTACCGTGGTATCGCCGGTCGCCTCGGGCTTGCATGTGTAGGAATACCGTCCTTTGGGTCTCGCGACCACGTTTTTATGGGAGAGTTTGACATCGCCGAGGAGGCGGTCTATATAGATCGGCATGCGGTCGATCCCGGTAAGGGGGTGCTCGCGCAGGGCCATTCCGCCGTTGGCGATATCGAAGAACCGGTACCGCTCATATTCCGCGCGCTCGTAGAGGCCCAGCAGTCGCCGCCAGGCCGTGGATGAAGCCAGCGAGAACAGGTGTCGGCGCGCCATCTGCATGAGGTGGCCGTCCGCGCCGATGGTCTCGGGCCTGATGAGCTGGTAGTTCGATAGGAGCCTGTCGGCCTTTCGGGGATCGGCGCCGGGACCGCATACGCGTACCGCGAGCGCGAGCAGCGACTCCACATTCAGGAACTCGTCGAGGGATAGGTCGCTGTCCTCGGGATAGCGCACCTCGAGATTGCGCTTCAGCTGGTCGAAGCCTTCCTGGGCTGTATCATTCGGCTCGCTCATCGCGTGCCTCCCTTCGCGGCGGCATCGAGTCGTTTCGAGAAGTTGCGCAGCGTTTCGCATGAATAGCCGGTCTTGCCGCGCAGGACGGCATTGCATAGCGCGCGATATCCGGGATGGTCCCGTTCGACTTGGTCCGGCACGACATAGGCCACCTCGTCCGCGCACATCTGGGCGATGCCGGTGTCGTCCTCTATCTCGCGGGCAAGCCGCTCGGCGCGGCCGTATGCCTTGGCGTCGACGGCAAGCTGTCGGCCGTCCGGCAGATGGATCAGGATGTCGCAGGTGTCCTTGAGGGGCCACATTTCGTATTTCAGACCGAGGCCCGCTGCGGCCTCGGCGATCGCCAGCTCGAGCTTTCCGGGGGAAGAGATGTAGTGCATGACGCCGCGGGATAGGCGGAAGGCGTCGTGCGCGACGCTGTCCAGCTTGTCGAAATCGCCTGTGACGGCCTTGGCGCACGTCGCCGATGAGCAGTGGGGCTGCTTGCCTCGCATGGTCATCGTCCAGCCGCAATTCGGGCATACTTTTGCGGCGCCCGGGACGGGTTCGTAGGCCATGGAGACGAATTCCTGCAACCACACCGGGTCGATGGTGTCGGCTTCGCCCTGGTCGAGGGGGTCGGGGTCGCCCAGGGCGAGCCCCGTCTTGATCCTGACGTATTCGTTCCAGGTGAGCAGCGGGTGGCGGATGAGCATCCTGCGTCCGTACACGTATTGCTCCTGGGTGCCGGCTCGGAGGAATTCATACACCCTGCGTTCCTGATGGCCGCCCAAGAGGTCGTTTTCCGCAAAGCGCAGCACCTCGTAGCATTCCGACGTCGCGGCGAAGTAGTCGCCGTCTACTGACGCCAGGGGCCCGATCTCGATGGACCGGCACCCTTCGACGGCTTCCCTGCACTCGTCGCGCCACCGGGCCGTCCACTCGCGCACGTCTGACGCTGCGCTGTTCCTGATGAAATCGGACTCATTGAACGTCGGCAGCAGCTCTTCCGCATCGTCGGAACACTCAGCGCACAGCGCGGCGAGGATATTCATGCCGTGTCTGAATGCCTGGCTGTAGGGATACCTATGCGGGTCGGCCTCGTAGAGGCCGTCCTTCTCGGCGATGCCGTATGCGATGAGGAATACGGCGGTCTCGAAGCGGTTGGCGATATCGCGGGCTTTGCCGGCGGCTTCGGCCGCGGCGATCGGGTCGGACATGGACCACCTCTTTATTGGAATTGGCATACACAGCAGCTTTGATACCCGCCCCCGCCGCGCTTTACACGCCCCTACCGAAACTCGACGGATAAAAATGCCCCTGCACCGGCTCGAATCGAGTGAAAGACTTCCCGCGCACGGGGTAGAAAAAGCTGGGACGGCACGCATCCGCGCGAAGGGTTTGACATGTCTAGGGTGGCTTACGGGCAAAAGGGATACATCGGCGCCTCCATGAGCGCGAACGCGCGGGCGGCCTACGAGGCGGGGGAGATGCCCCGCTCGAAATGGACCAAGGCGGCGATCCTCGGCGCCTTGAGGGGCTACTGCGATGAGATGGACCTGCTCTACGACCCCGCGGTCGAGTCCGAGACCAGGGCCGCGCTCTTCGACCAGTTCATCGCCTACTCGTCCTGGCACCACACCGGCGCCTACGCCCGCGAGACGGAGTTCTTCGCCCTGGACGAGGCCGCCGTGATCGGGGCGTTCCGCGAGCTCGGGCCCGAGGAGGCGGCCGAGCGCGACCGGATCCGGGCGCAGGCTGCGGCCCGGGTGCAGGAGGCGGAACGGCATCGGAGGGAAGCGGAATGCCTATTCGAGTACCGCTTCTCCTGCTCCCCATATAGCGCCATGGCGTACGAGGCGTTCCATCCCGAGCTGTGCGAGCGCCGCGTGAGCAAACGCAGGAAGCAGGAGCTCGTCGTGTACCGGCTGCCGGACGGCAGCGAGCCGTCGGGCTATGCGGAGATGTCCGTCCCGGCGGACTATGCGGACAGCAGCCATGTGGTGCCGTCGGTTTTCATATCCGGCACGGGCGGGGATCGCGCGTGGCGCGATATCGACTTCGACGAGGCCGAGCGGAAATTCGCAGCGGCGGCGAGAAGGGCCGCGGCCTTTCGCGAGGGGAGACCGAAGCTCATGCAGGACGAGGCCAGGCGCGCTGCGATACGTGAGACTCGGCACCGCGTCTGCACCGCCCCCATTTTGAAGAGCATAAAGGAGATTCACAGGTGACGGGGAAGAATGTCTATACGATGACGGCGATGACGAGGCGAGCGTTCGTGGGCCTCGCGGTCATGGCGGCGCAGGCCGGACTCGCGGGCTGCGTGAGGAACGGGGCGCCGGACGCCGGCTCCTCCGACGGCGGCGCCGGGAAGTCGGGCGATGCCGGCACCTCGTCGCCGTTCGCGCCGCAGCAGTCCGCCCAGGCGTCCGTGGACGGCATCTCGATCGACCGCGTGACGATCGAGGAAGGCACGGGGCCGGACGGCAAGCCGTTCCGCTACATCCGGGTTGCCTATACCTTCGAGAACGTCACGGACTCGGACGCTGTCGCACCCTATACCGATATCAACGCATACCAGGACGGGATCAAGCTCGACAGGTCCTACAAGGTGCAGGACCAGCGGGCGCAGAAGCAGATCGAGCCGGGCGGGAAATTGAAGTCGTTCACGGCGTTCGCCCCCGATTCTGAGACGGTTCCGGTCACGGTCAAGGTGATGGCGCCCGGCGAGAAGGAGCCGAGGTCGGAGCGATGCTACTGCATCGTGAACCCGGGCCTGCAATAGGCCGCCCCGCTCGCACGTCCACACATATATGTATATGCGCGTCTATGCGTTTACGTACATGCGCATATGGGTAGACTCACATCGAGTAGAGACGAAACGGGAGGGGATGGTCCGCATGGCGCCGTTCATCAGTGAAAATATCGACCTGGTTCCTTGCATGGCCATGGCATTCAACGCGGCGATTGCGACCATGGGTTTTCTGAAAATGGTTGCATGGACCGAGCACGGCATGTCGTCGAGGATGTCCAGATACATCGACAGGTTCGGCAAGATGGGCATCGACCGCGAGATTTTGGAGGTCTATGCGCGATCGTATCTCGACGAGTCGCGCAACGCGCTCATCTGCTGGATCGTTGGCCTCGCCATCACCATGGCTGTGGGGATTGTCATCTGGGCCCACGACGTCGGCGCGGCAGTCCTCCTGACATCCGTGGTCGCGGCGGCGGTATCGATCAGGTGCATCGTCATGGCAGTGAGGGATGTGGCGGATATCCGCGACGTCCTGGCCGAAACCGACCTAGGCACCCCGACCGCGTGATTTGCCCTGGCATCCAATCAATAGGGACAAGCAGATATTCAGAAGGGACTCGATATGGGTATGCAAAGCTATATGGCGACGGTATTTGTCGGCGAGCGTGAGATTGGCGGGCCTTTTGTAAACGGTGATTTTCGTTCAAGCCTGAACTTCGCGAGGCGAGAGCTTCGCGGATACCTGCGCCTGGCTGAGAGTATCTGACGGCAGGAAGTCATGGGTGGTCGCCGTCATGGCCTTCGTTGTGTAACCGCCCCGGCGCTTGATTTTGGCATCCTTACCGAGACGAAGGATAGTGAGACCGCCACCGTGGAGTCCAGCTTTACCGTGACGTCGGCCTACACGGCCGAGGATTTCGTATCGGATACGCGAAGCTCGTTTCTTGCCTGCGTCACCGAAGATTTAAGCGAGCAGGTCGCATCGGAGGCTGCAAGTCTCGTCGATGGTCAAATCGCGTCGATGTCGTGGTATAGGCGCTTCGAGATATGGAACGACCTCGCATCTTACGACATATGCGGCGTTGCGAACGCCGATCATCTCATCGACGGGCTCGAGGAGCTTTCCGTCGCGCTCGCCGATGGCCGCGCGTTCGACGCAAACGGTGGAAACCCCGTCTTCCATGCTTTTCACCGGGCCGAGCGGCAAAGTGGCGACAGAGAGTTACCTGTGCCTGCCAGGCGTACTCATCGACATCATTGAGACAGGGGCTTCGGGCAACCGGAGCTCTTTTCTAATATGAGCCGGCACCTCCACGGTACCGGCCCAATAACGACTGCCTACATATCCCAGATCTCGCTCAGCCGCTCATCGTCCGCGGCCTCCTCCTCGAAGCGGAACTCGTAGGGGATGGCCAACCTGGTGAGCTCAAAGGCCACCTTTCTGGTCATGGCGTTCGAGATCCGCGCCGCGCGCGCATCCTCCGCGGCTAAGTCCCGCTCGCGGAAGTAGGGGAGCGGGTAGGGGTTGCCGTCCGTCTCATCGACAATCTTCTCCACCAGGCACCCGACCTCGCGCTCTTGGATTTCCGCCAGATTCTCGAGGTACTTCCATGCCACGGCAGTGGCGCGGGCTCGCGGCAGGCGCGGGCTTTCCCAGTTCTTGACGGTCTTCACGTCGACGCCCGCTGCCTCCGCGACGTCGGACTGGTAGAGCCCCAGGCTCTCGCGCAGCACCTTGAAGCCCGCCTTGGTGTGGATGGTCTGCATATCCGTTCCTTTCATCTAGATTCTCTTCTCGAAGAGCCCGTGATAGACCTCATCGATCTCGTCCTGGCATTCGCACAGGAATTCGCAGCGTCCGACCACGAGTGCGACGAAAAGCTCGTCGACGGTGGCAATGCCGTAATCGTGGAACCCCGCGGGAAGGTAGAGCGTCCCGTTGTAGGGCGCAGGTCCGACCCGGTAGCAAGAGAAGTCCCCGAAGGCCGATCCCTCCACGCGGTACAGGCTGTAGTAGTTCCCGGCACGCTTCGCAGCGTCGATCGCCTCCGTGTGGCCGGCGATATGGCGGATGATCTTCCCGTCCGCACGGTTCGCGGCCGCCTCGCGCGCGAGCGTGCGCAGCTCGGGCATGCGGTCGAGCGGGTCGACGGTGTGGACCGTATCCATGTGTTCCGTGAACCCCTCGCCGTCGCGCGTGATTTCGCTCACTGTGGCGACGAACCGGGCGAAACCGCGCTGGCAGACCCCGACCCTGGAGGCCGCCGAGACCTTATGCGCCGCACGCAGTGCCTCCTCCCGGCTGTCTCCCTCGTAATGCAGCTCCGACGAATGGAGCGGCCGCACGTCGATATCCTCGGTTCCCGTGAACAGCATCTCGCGCGATTCCGTCACGAAGATCGTTTCCATATAGTCCTCCCATATGCGCACCGGGCGGCCCCATACCGCCTGCTCTACCTCTCTTGTACCCCCTGAGGGGAAACGTAAACGCACGCCGCGGAAAAATCGCCGGACCGGGTTCGGGAAAAGGACGGGGCCGAAAACGGCCCCTGTCTTGAAATCTGGATATGGAATCAATCAATCATCGCCATGTCGAACGCTTATATGCGAACTCGGAATCGATCATCGCTGCGCAGTCCCTCCGAGGGCGGGGCCGTCGTGCTATCTGGCGGAACTAGCCTTATTTACCCGCCGTCGGGCGTAGCGCCAACAGGTCATTCCTGATCTCATCGAGCAGCTTCCTGCACTTGAGCTCCGCGGCCTCCATCGGGCTGACGTATCCATCCTCATGCGGGTCGAAAATCATATCCGGGTCTGGCAGCCATTTGCCGTCGTCCTCGCCGAAGGCGGTCTCGGTCATGATGTCGCAGAGGCCCAGAAGCCTGACGAAGATATCGCTCTCCCCGACATATGGGGTCGCGCGTCGGCACGCGCGGAGGTACACGTCGAGCGTCTGGAGGAACAGGTCCTCGGTGCCGATCTCCCAGGGAGGACGGGACTTATCGTCTTCCGGGTTCACCTTGATGTCGTGCAGAATCGAGTCCGGCACGCAGCGCAGGTCTGTAGTCGGCCAGACGAAATGATCGGTCTCCTCGCACAGGTCGAGGAAGTCGTAGGCCTGGTTCCATAGCACGCAGAGCACATCCAGCTGGTTTTCGGTGAGCTTTTCGTCCATGGTCCTATCTCCTGATTCTATGAGGAGGTCGGCGACGTCGATGTGCGCCCAGCAGGCGATATCCTCGACCTTCTCGAAGTCGCTCGGAGCGTGCGTCCCGCGCCGCCAGTCCTTAATCGATGAGATCGAGACGTGCATCGCGCCCGCGAGCTCCCGCATCCTGGCGGCGCCTTTGGCGCCGTGTCCTAGCAACGAATCGAACACGGCGGGGGAGAACGCGAACGTCCCGTCGCCAATCCTGTAGGTGTCTTTCCGCATTGCGGCATCTCTCTTTCTCAATCCTTGCCGACAATGTTATCTGTGGCGCGGCCGTCTACGGAGACGAACCTGGACGGACCTCTACCCGTCCGGCTTCACGGAGAACCACAGACCGTCGTCGCAGATCAGCCCGCGCGCGACACATCGACCGCCGACGTCCACTAGGACGCCGGTCACGGTGGCGTCCGCCTTGCCGAACATGCTGGGGCAGGGCAGCGTCGCGCCGACCCTGGCGATCTCGAAGCGCCGCCCGTCGCACACGATTGCCCTCGGGGTGTTGAGCCCGCACTTTCGGTCGGTCTCGACCGCTATGGGGACGACCTTGGCGTCGAACCTGCTGCATCCGCCCACGTGCCGGACCTCCCTCCCGCTCGGTATCGCGCGCCACGCGCGCGATACCCCCGCCGTCTCCCACCCTGGATACCGCCCTGCGATCCCAACGGGGAGGGCATCCGGGGCGGTACCGCCCGCGCTGCGGTCTCACCGCGCAGCAGGCGGCCTATGGCCATGCCTATTCGGCCGACCCGATGCGGTTGCCGTTCGTGTAGTCGGAATAGGCCCGCTCCCAAGCGTCCTGCACGCGGCGGGAGTCGCATATCTTGCAGAAGATACCCGTCTTGGGCGAGCCGTCGCGCAGCATGAACGTGATGAAGCAGAAGTCTCCGATATCGGGATCCTCGTTCATCATCATGGCGCCGCAGGTGTCCAGCACCTCGCGGTTGTCCTCCTGCGACCCGCCGAGGATATCGATCGTGCAGGTGGCCGTATCCGACGGTCCGACGAGGCCATCCGGCACCGCCGGCAGTGCATCCGGGTCGGTTCCGTCGATCTCCCCAAGGATGCGCGTCTCGAACGTCGAGTTTGCTGCGCGCAGGCGTCCGAGTGCGTCCGCGTATGCGATCGACGAGACGAGGCGTTCGAGCTCCCTGGCGGCAGCCTCGGCGCTGTCCGCATATCCCCGCGGGTCCTTTTCCATGAGCGCGTCGGCGAGCATGGCGACGGCCGCCTCGGCAACCCTGCCGGACTTGCCCATGTCGTCGGCGCACTCGCCGGCGAGTGCCGACAGCGCGCTCGAGTAGAAGGGGATGTCGCTGCGGCGTCCGAACCTCTCGGCCACGCGCCCGCAGGACTCCCTCCATCGTTCCATCAGCGCGAGCCTCAGGTTCGCCGTCTCATCGTGCTCGATGGGCGACACCGTGTCGTGATCCGTAGCCATGTCCATATCCTTCCGTTTCCGTTCCATCCCGCTCCCACGGCTTCCCTAGAGAGCCGTTTACCCCGAATCGCCCCCGCTCATGCCCGCTAAATTGAGATCGGGGAGGAAGGCCGCCTGTCCGTATCTTCCCGTCCGCATCGGAATCGGCTGTTTCCGATGCGCCCGAACGGGGTATCAACTGGTAATACCGAATGAACGACTTGGGCAAGGAGCAGCCATGTATACGGACGATGACGAGATCGGGCGCGCCGTCGCTGCCGATCTGGAGGAATGCTGGCAAGGCGAGGGCTGGTACCGAATCTGCTTCACCGACGGGATGGGATCGTATCCGGCCACATGGTATGGAACCGAAGCGGACCTTGCCGACGACCTTCGCGGTGCCTACGGGGATGCCGGCGAGATCCATCTGCCCTACGCCGAAATCTCTGTGATCGATCAGGCGGTCGAGAAGGTCTGGCAGGGCGAGGGATGGTATCGGGTGACGGGCGGCGACGGCGAGAAATGGGAGCCGGACTTCTACGTTACACGCGAATGCCTAGTCGCCGCACTGCGCGACGCCTACGACGAGGCATCCTTCAGCGGCGCCATATGCGTCCCACGTGTAGAGCCGGCCCCGGACCCTAACCGGCGCCGAACGCACGCCTTCTGAACCGCCCCGTGATTCAAACTGGGCGAGAACCGAACCGGAGGAATCGCTACGCGTTTCCCACAACCGGCTGCCTACGGGACGTATGGGGTCCCTCCGGTCATCCGGCCATGGAAAACGCCGGGCTCCGGTGCCAGCCCAATACATAGCCGCACAAACGCACATCTATGCGCTTACGCATCTGAGCATCTGGGTACATACATGGCGACGAAGGCGGGGGATCGGCCCCCCGTCGGAACCGAAAGGATAGAAGCCAATGAGCATCAACCGAGTCAACATCACCGGAAACCTCACCCGCGATCCCGAGCTCCGCGCCACCGCGGCCGGCACCCAGGTGCTCTCGTTCGGCATCGCCGTCAACGATCGCCGAAAGAACCCGCAGACCGGCGAGTGGGAGGACTATCCCAATTACATCGACTGTACCATGTTCGGCACCCGCGCCGAGGCTGTCGGCCGCTATATCTCCAAGGGGAGCAAGGTCGCGATCGAGGGCAAGCTGCGCTATAGCTCCTGGGAGCGCGACGGCCAGAAGCGCAGCAAGCTCGAGGTCATCGTCGACGAGATCGAGTTCATGAACTCCCGCCCTGCCGCGTCTCCTGCTGCCGCGGTTGATGGTGGACAGCAGTATGCGGTCCCCGAGGCTCCCGCCGTCGAGGTTGCGGACGAGGACATCCCGTTCTAGCCGACCCGTACAACCCCATACTCAAGTGATCGCCCCACCGGAGACGGCGGGGCTTTTTCATGCCGTAGCCCGTCTCCACACGTTTCCCACACCCGGCTGCCTATGGGACGGATGGGGTCCCGCCGGTCATCCGGCCATGGAAATCGCAGGCCAGGGGCCTGCCGACCGGTGTCCGGGCGGCCCGCTGGGCAAATTATCGAATTACGCAGACGCATATGTGCGCATTTTCGTGTTTGTGCGTTTACGCATGTGCGCAGCTGGGTACATACATACCAGCGGCAAGGGAGGCCGCGACCGCGTCGGCGCGGGATCGCCGAATATCGGAAGGAGGCCGTCATGGCCGGTTGCAAGAGGGAAGTAATGGAGCCGAGCGGAAGGGAGAAGGTCGCCGCCGCCGCCGCGCTGGTCGCGGGGCTCGTCGGGATGTGGTTCATGCTCGCATACAGCTATGTCTACATCAACTGCGCCGTGTTCCCGGTGGCGGGCGCGCTCATCGCGTACGCCTACGACGTGGCGGAGAGGACGGTGGCGGCACGGAAGGAGTGCTGCCGCAAGGTCGAAACGCGCCGCGCGTATCGCGCCGCGAGGGCGTCGGAATACGGTGCATAGCGGCGCCGGCGGGCAAGAATAAGTAAACGCGCATCCGCACAGGTATGCAGATGTGCGTTTACGCATCCGCATAACTGGGTACATATATGGCAGCGGCAGGGCCCTAGCGCCCTGCCGTCGGCGGATGCGGGACCGGTAGCGACTCGCCGGCCCCGTGCCCGCCGCCGGCAGGCGGCAGATATCCGAGAAGGCCGCCCGGAAATCGGGCGGCACCCGTAGAAGGGAAGCACATGAAGACAATCGTTTTGGTCAACCAAAAGGGCGGCGTCGGCAAGACGACGTTCGCCGACGAGATCGCCTGGGGCCTCGAGCGCCGCGGGCGTGAGGTCGGCTTCATCAACCTCGACCCGCAGGGCGGCGCGAGTCACGAGCAGAAGACCGTCGAGGGCGAGAAGGCCGTCACCGTCGTCGACACCCCGGGCTATCTGAACGACAAGCTCGGCGGCTGCGTGGAGGTCGCCGACATCGCGATCGTCCCCGTCGAGCCCAGCCAGCGCGGCCTTCGCGCGATGAAGCGCACGATCCAGCTCATCACGGGCGTCAACCCCGAGCTCGAGATCGGCCTGATCGTGAACCGCTATTCCGACAAGCGAATCATCGACCGCAGCTTTACCGACTTCCTCACCGCCGACGACCTGCCCATCCTGGGCTGCGTGCCGACCGCCGAGGCGTTCAAGCGCGGCGCGTCGTTCAACCGACCGGTGTCCGAGGTGCAGCCGGGCGGCCGCGCGGCGGACGCGATCGAGGGGATTCTGGACAAGGTGGAGGCGATGCTGTAATGGCGAGGACTAAGAAGGCGGACTCCGCCATCAACAGCTTTTTCACTGACACCTCCAAGGAGATGGTCGAGCGCCAGGAGACGATCGTCGAGAAGGTCGTGAACCCCGACTCCGAGCCGGCAGCTGAGAAAAAGGCGGCGGCCTCTGAGGGCCCGACGCACCGCCTGAGCGTGATCGTCCCCGACGACCTCTACTGGCAGCTCAAGGAGTACCTGGTGGAGCACCGCCGCGAGGGCTACCGCAGTGCGAGCGACCTCATGCGCTCGCTGCTCGAGGAGCATCTGCGCAAGGACCGCTAGGCCGGTCGGAACGTCATCGAATAGAAGGGAAAACGGAAATGACAGCATTCGAGTACAGCGCCCAGGGCTACCGCGTCGCGCCCTATATCGCGGATCTCGGCAAGAAGGAGGCCTAGATGGATGCCGATGCCGGGCGCGTCCGCACCGCCCTGCGACTCCAGGCCGTCGCGGCCCGCGTCCACCACATGGACTGTGCGGGTTTCGCCGAGGAGGTGTGCGATGCCGTGGACGTCGCCGGACGTCTGGGCTATCTGGGTTGCTTGCACGCGGTTGTGAGGCTCGCGGCGGCCCGCGAGGCGATGCCGGACGCCGACGGGATGACGTGCGGCGAGCTAGGCTGTCTCGCCGGCCTCCGCCGCCAGGCGCGCGCCACCGACACGCTGGATGCCGACAGCTTCACCGCCCGCATCCTCGCTGCCCTGGATATCAAGGGGTGGTCGGATCGATCTTCCTACCAAATCGCGGCGATGCGCCTGGCCGACCTGATTGCCCCGGTCTCGCTGATGGCGTCGCCGGAGCGCACGGAGCGCGGAGACCGCGCCCTGTATTCCTACACCTGCGGGCGATGCGGCGCACGCGTGACCGTATCGGTGTGCACGCGTTGCCCGTCCTGCGGCGCCCCCATGGTCGCCGCAGGACATGGCGCTCCGGTGATGAAAGGGGCGATCCATGTCGACTCGTAAGCTGATAAAGGGCGACCGCTACCGCGCCGGGCTGTGGAAGCTGGAGGAGCGCTGCTATGAGGCGCACGTCCGCATGCCGAACGCCAAGTTCATGATCAGAACGTACCGCTGTACGCAAGGCGAGGCGGTCGCGAAGTTCGATTCGTGGGTGGAGGCGGAAGGCCTCGACCTCGCTGAGGATGGGGCCAGGGAAGCCTGCGAGGGCAGCATCGACGACGGTATGGGGACTGCGAGGCGCCCGTTAAACCGCGAGGAGCGCCGTGCGATGGAACGCCGCGACCGAAAGATAAAGAAGCGCCAGGCGCGAAAGGCGGCATCGGAGGCCGATGCCGCGCGACAGTCACAGGATATGGGGAAGGAAGAGACGGAAATGCAGAAGGTATCGAAAACGGACGGGCAGAAGACGGCGGCCGCGGGGACAAAGGCTCCGGAGACGGAGCCGGCCAGGTGCTACACGCTCATGTGCACGGGCGATCTGGGGACGGCCCCGGTGATGGTATTCCGCAACGAGGGCGACGCGAACGACATGATGCGCGCCCTGGAGCAGGTCGCGAAGGTGACGTCGCCCGATACCGTCTACGACGTTATGGAGGCCCCGTTCAAGGAGGCCATTTGAAGGGTGCTGAGGGGCCGGGGAGTGCAGGCCGCACAGCTGCCCGAACCTGCCGCCGTCCCAGTCCAGCGCCCCGCGTCTCCCGCCCTGGCTCCCGCACTGAGGACCATATCGGGAGAGACACCGCACTACCGCGCGCGCTTCGAGGTCGCAGCGGCCGACGGCGCGGACGCGGCCGAGGCCGTGAAGGAGATCGTCATGGGCTGGCTGCACGCCAAGGGCCTGGACGTACCGGAGGGCGCCGCGGACATCGCGGTGCCCGCGGGCTGGACGGCCGCCGACGAGCCCGACGCCGCCAAGGCCGTCCGCTTTCTCGGCCTATCCGGCGCGCAAGGCGCGGCATGGGCGGTCGAGGCCGATGAGCTCGACGGCGAGTTCTCGCGCCGCCGCTGGCACACGAGGATCGGCCTCGCACCCGCCGGAGACGGCGGGTGCATCCTCAACGTGCAGGTATCGCACTACGCCGTCAACGGCTTTTTCGGATACCAGCGCAACCCGCTGCCGTCCGTGCCGCGCGTCGTGCGCGATATCCTTGCGAACGGAAAGCTAGACGTGAGGATCGGCGCGTCGCGTGTGAGCGTCGAGGAGATATACCTTGACGCGGACACGCTAAAGCGCGATTTCATGTCGAGCCTGACCGATCGCGCGCGCTGCCTGCCGATCGTCCTCATGACGACCGACGACGACGGCAAGACCCCCGTATGGGATGCGACCGAGCTCGCATCGAAGCTCGTGGGCATGGCCACCGTGTACGTCATCGACATGCGCGACGGCGCGTTGGTGCAGGCGTTCCGCGACCTGCTGCCCGACCGGACACCGGCCGGGCGCTACAGGATCGGGCGCAGCGCGGTCATGGTATACCGTCCGGGCATCGACCTGTCGGGCGAGGAATCTCTATCGGCCTGCACGCTCTTCACGCGCCACAGAATCGAGCGCTATGCCGCGGGCGGGCGCGACGGTTTCATCAACGTGCTCATGCAGGGCCTCGGCCGCGGCATCGACGCCCGACCGGGCGACGTCGCCGGAATCGGCGACGTGCTGTGGCTGCGCAGCCGAGTCGAGAGCGAGCGGCAGGGCGAGCGCATCGAGCGCCTGCGCTCGCGCGCGAAGGCGGCAGCCGAGCCGGTCGCCGATATCGACGGGCTGCGCGCGGAGAACGCGCGCCTGCGTGCCGATGCCGAGGCCTGGGAGGAGATCGCGACGGACCAGGAGCGGAGCTATTCCGACGGCACGGCAAAGGTGGACGAGCTCACGAGGACCGTCCAGCGCCTCGAAGGCGAGAAGCGCGCGCTCGAACGCAAGGCGGCGCAGTGCGCGGCACCGTCGGACGACGACGGTGCCGCGAGGGTGGCCGAATGCCTCCAGTCGATCCCGCGCGACCTGACGGACCTCCTGAAGCTCGCGCGATCCATCTGGCCCGAACGTATCGTCGTCCTGCCCGAGGCAATGGACTCCGCGAAGTCCTACGACGGCAACCTCGCCGAGGAATGGGATATCGTCCGCAGCACCGCGACGGCGCTCTACGGCCTCCTGTTCGAGGACGACGGTTGCGAGGGGCAGGTCGCAGACGAGTTCCAGCGCCGTACGGGCTACGAGCTCACCTTCAGCGAGAGCAGCGCCACCAGGGCGCGCGCCGATCTGATGAAGATGCGCGAGAGGAGCTACGGCGGCCGAACCGTCGACATCTCCGCCCACATCAAGGGGAGGAGCCAGAAGAACACCTTCCGCCTTCACTTCTACATCGATCGGGAAAACGAGCTGATAGTCATAGGGCATGCCGGATGCCACATGAAGACCGCCGGCTCGCACCGTCGCGGTTTCAAGTAGCACAGATCCCCGCCATCGGAACCGATGGCGGGGATCCTTTTTGAGCAACGCGCGAAACAGGCGGCGGAAACGGCCCGCGCAATTGCAGGACTGCGGATACGGCGGCCGGCGTTTGGGACCGGGCGCTTTTGGGTAGCATCGAATGGTAATGCCGGCGACGTGACCAGAGGGGAGGGAGAATATGTTCGATACCGATAGCGATGTCCCGTACGACATCGAGCCGACCGCGACCGAGAAGCCGAAGGCCTCGACTGCGGACAGCGCAGCCGAGGCTGCCAAGAAGACGGCCGAGGCCGAGAAGCGCGAGAAGCGCCGCGCCCGCCAGAAGCGCCAAGCGTTCACCGAGCAGATGCAGAACTTGACGATGGACGACATCAGACGCCTGATGGAGTCCAGCGTCGACCTCGGCGGCGTCAGCGACCCGCAGGCCGAGATTGAGCGCCGCATCGAGCGCAACGGCATGGCGTACCTGATGAAGGGCGGCGCCGTGTATGCCGTGGTGCTCTCGAGCGACGACTACGAACGTCTCGCGGACAAGAAGGCGTAGACCTCGCATTGGCGAGGGTCGCCGGGCGAGAGGCCGCCACCGGAACACGGTGGCGGCCTTTTTCATGTCGCGACGCAACGCCCGGAACACTGACCGGACAACGATGGAAAGCGAGCGGAAACGCTCGCGGCGGACACAGACGGCCAGGCCCCGCCCCGCCTCGATGCGCGCCCGCCGGAGCCGGGAGGTATCGGATCGGCGCGCACCGAGACGTTGGACACGCGCCCGCGCGCAAGACTCCTGCCGCGATCGGGCACGCAGGC
Source organism: uncultured Coriobacteriaceae bacterium (assembly GCA_900550055.1). GTDB lineage: Bacteria > Actinomycetota > Coriobacteriia > Coriobacteriales > Eggerthellaceae > Senegalimassilia. The sequence goes on from URQU01000003.1 coordinate 72,102, forward strand.
TACCGCACCCCGTCATAACTTCGAGTGCCACGCGGACATGCCGACATCTCTCCGCAAGCAGCTCGTAGATCGGCGCCGGGTCGTCCACGGCATCGCCATCGGCCGCGAGCAGATCGAGCACGGCGGCCACCCCCTCGATGATACGGGCGCAATCGTCAGCATCCATATGACCCTCCTTCTCATCGCTGAAAACAACTTATACGGCCGTGACGGTATCCGAGCCGTATCGGACTTGCAACAGATGAGCAGCGTCCCGTTCGTCGCGAAAGAGACGAGGGACAGCCGAAACGCGGACGGTATAACGGCATCGGATGACCGGTGTAAACCGGTTTAAACCCAGGCAAATAGGGGTAGGATACTGAAAACTTCGCAAGAGACGCATACTTGTACCTCCATCGTAGATGTATGTACAAGTATGCCACCGAAGTCGGTCAGATTTCCGCCACCGGGCACAGCCCGCCGACGGAAATCTGACCGCCTCCGGCGCTTGCCAGGGCTCCGCCCTTGGACCGGGGTCGCGCACAGGTGCGCGAGGAATTGGAGGAAGCGTGGCAGAAAAAGCCACCTCGCAGACAAGAATGGTCAGCATCAGGTTGACCGAGGAGGAAATCAGCACCCTCAAGGCTAAAGCGAGTCTTGCGGGCACGACCGTCACAGACTTCGTCCGCGAGACGGCGATCTACGGCAAGCAGGAGTTCACGCTGGCGAAGCTGCCCGGCGGCGAGCGCGTGGACGTGAAGGAGGCGCTGGAAGGGTTACTCGACACCGAGCACCGCACGGTGCAGAAGCATTTCAACGTGACGCCTTACGAGGACACCTTCATCCGTGACGCCGCGAGGAAGGCCGGCATGACGCAATCGCGCTTCATGGTCGACCGCATCCTCCACACGCCCATGTACTACATCGGCGACCCCGACTTCTTCCAGAAGTTCTTCTACGAGCTCAACAAGCAGGGCGTGAACCTGAACCAGCTGGCCGCCGCGGCGAACACGCTGATCCTCCTCCAGGACATGCCCGACATGGCCAGGGAGCGCCGCTGCGAGCTCGCGGCGCAGATCGAGCACTTCGTAGCGACCCTGAAAGACCCATACTGCAAGGCGCTCGCGGAGACGCGCGGCCTCATGATGCAGCTCAGGCGGCAGTCCGAGGTGGAGCGATAGCATGGCCATGCTCAAGACGCTCGCCCGGAAGTTCGGCGGCTGCAAGCAGATAAAGGACTACCTCGCGCGCAACGGCCGCGCCGTGACGTTCCGCTCAAGCTCAATCGATCTCGATAGCGCCGGCTGGGACGGGCAGATGGACGCGACGCGCCAGGTGTTCGGCAAGGATACGGGCCGCAAGTACTACCATTTCGTGATCTCACCCGATCCCGAGGACGGCCTGGATGCCAAGGCGGTAGACGCATTGGCATGCGATTGGGTGCGCGAGCGCTACAGCGGATATCAGTGGGTGATCGAGACTCATATAGATAACGGCATTCCGCATGCACATATCGTCGTCAACTCCGTCAACCCCGTTGACGGGAGGAAGATACACCTCGACGACGATGACGTGCAGGCCGACGCGATGGAGTTGCAGAGAATCTGCCGCGACTACGGCTACACCGCCTTCGACAACTTCAAGTTCACGAGGGACGAGGACGGTTCCTGGTACGCACGCACGCCGCGCCCCGACCGCCGGCGCGAGGTCGTCTTGCAGGAGGCGCGCCCGGCGCGCCGTCATATGACGGACGCCCAGCGCCGCGCCAGGTACAGCGGCAAGAAACTCTGGACCGATGCGATGCACGACGATATCGAGTCGGCTTTGCAGGGGTGCCGGACATGGCCCGCGCTCGAGAGGCGTTTGGCGGAGAAGGGCTACCGCATCAATATCAACCGCCGCGGAGTGCTGACCTTCTACCCGCCCGAGGGCAAGGGCCATCCCGTGAAGGGTTACAAGCTGGACGACTCCTATACGGTCGAGGGATTGCGCGAGCGCCTTGCCGTGCGACTCGAGGGACAGCGCCCGAACGTGAAGATGTGCACCGAGGACCTTGTCCCGGACGTCGTCCTGCCGCCCATGACTTTCGAGGCGGTCGCATCCAACAATCTCGAGCGGTCTAAGAGGATCGAGCGCTCCGCCGCCCGCCTTGCCGCCGCGGCCGACGCCGTGAACATTATCCGAGAGCGCGGCTACCGCTGCTATGCGGACATGGCGGCCGATGCCAGGCGCCTCGCCGCCGAGGTCGACGCGCTCGACGCGAGGGTCGACGCGCTCAAGCTGGAGGCCGAGCAGACCGCCGAGGCCATCCGCCAGGTCGAGGTCTACACGTCTTGCGTCGCGCAGTTGACCGCGCGCCCGGAAGGAGCCGAAGCGCTCGCGGCATGGCGCGAGGACAATGCAGACGAGCTTCGCGAGATGGAATCGATCCGCAAGTGGATGGCCGAGCGCGGAATCGTGCTCACCGATATGACATACACGGACCTCCTCGCACGCCGCGACGGCGTCAGGGCCGACGTGGCGAACCTCGCTTCCATGGCAGTCGATATCCGCAACCGCTCGCGCCGACTTTCCGCCGCTGTCGATGTCCTGGACTCATCGCAGATGCCGATTGGCCCCATAGATGTACGGGGCCGCGGCGAGAGGCAGAAGGGCGCCGGTCACGGCCTGCGCGACGCCAAGGTCATCACCGCGAACCAGACCGCCGAGCTGACGCGCGAGTACACGCGCTATCGCAAGGCCTATTCGGGGGCCATCGCGGCGGGCGCCCTCACGCCGGATAAGATCAAGCAGATTGAGCGCGACCACGAGCGGGCCAAGGCGAAGATCATCGGCGAGCAGCGCGAGGAGGACCTGCGCGCGGAACGCTCGGCGTACGGGATGGCCGGAAGCGAATGGGCGCAGGATGCTCCCGTGACGGTCGCCGCACCCGGCGGGACGGACAAGAGGTCGAAGCCCGGATGGAAGCCGTACCTCCAGCGCCCCGCGACCGAGAAGCAGATGAAATATCTCGAAGACCGCGTAGAGTCCGGCATCATCGCGCAGGCCGACATCGACAGCCTCGGCGGCGAGCCGACCATCGCGGACGTCAACGCGCTCCTGAACTCGCATCCCAAGGTCAAGAACCTGGAGCTTGAGAAGATGGACGGCGACGGCGCGGACGGCACACGGACGTACACGCAGACCCGAGACGATATCGAGGACGACGGCTATACGCCGGCGAACTACACGAGGAGGAGATAGACGGTGAATATCATCGTGAAGATGCACGACAGGGCCCGCGTGATCGAGACGACGCGCATGGACCTGCACAGCGGCATCATGCTCGAGGACGACTTCCTCGACATTTCCGATTGCCTGAACCAGGGCGTGCTTCTCGAGCGCAGCGTCTTCATCACCACGAGTGACGACATGCAGCTCCTCAAGCGCGCCGTGACGATCATCGAACCGGACGAGCTGGACGCCATAGACGGCGTCTATGCGGACGGCAAGCCGATCCTCGTGAGGACCGAGGACGGTTCGCGTTTGGCTCCGGCCGTCTTCGAGGTGCTGTTCGACGACAGCGGCAACTACTTGGGCGACCACGGGCAAGGCCTCTGTATTTACTATGAGTCCGGCAGCTACGAGACGATCGTGCCGACCGTGCTCTCGTTCGGAGACGGCATGCTCATGGCCGACGACCTGATCGATTGGAGCGACCTGGACTCGGGCATCACCTGGACCCGCGGAACCTGGACACGCGGCGACCGGAACCTCATGGAGCTCCGCCCCGAGCCCACGGTCGTGGTCGACCCGGAGCAGTACGCGCACATGGAGCTCATGACCTTCGGCGGCGCGCTCGTGGCCATGAAGACCGCGGGCGGCATGGTGAGCGGCGGCGGCACCGTCTCGGACGATCCCGATGCCGACGATGCCGAGACCGAAAGCGAACCGCAGCCGTCCCAAGACGCGGAAACCGATGGCGCTACGGCAGACGCCGCCGAAGACGGCCCCGACGACCGAGCCTCAGCGGAAGACGTCCCCGATACGGATTCACTCGAGTCTACCGCGGACACCGCGGGAGACGGCTCGGAGGCAGATATCGACCTCGAACCCGGCGGCTCGGAGACCGAGTCCGCCGAGATTGACAGACTTGAGTATGAGTACGGCCTATTGAAGAAGGTCGAGGATTATCGGGCTGGCAGGCTTGAGACCGTGACGCTCGACGAGCTGGAGGAAAGCCTTGGCTTGGCGAGTCGAGGTCGACAAGGACATCCAGCGTTCGATGAAGACAGTGACGACGATGATGACAGCGACGACTACGAGGAAGACGATTCGATGTTCGCCGACCTCTTCTAGAAAGTAGCAACAGTGATACCGGTGGCGGCAAAACGGCCGCCGCTGGTATCACCTTCCCGTTACAAATTGAAACACTTGGGGAAGTTAAGCCATGGAAGTTAACAAGGAGGATCGAGTGAAAGAAAGCATAGCTATAAACCGCTTGATCTATTTGTTTCACAAGATGACAGCAACACTGATCTGCTTGCTCACTCAGTGAATCTCCATCGTTTGTTCGCTACCTGATAACGGGCTCCTGTTTGATAATCGGATATATGGAAGATTGGATAAAAGACGGTAACGGCAGAATGAGACGCGTTCACAAGCGATACGTTGACGTCGTCGCACACATGCGCGACGATGGCTTTTTAGAGCCACTAAGCATCACGTGGCGCGACGGTCGCACCTTTAGAGTGACGCAAGTAATCGAGGTGGGGGAGTTCCGCCCTGGCTTCGAAGGCTTCTTCACGGCTAAATACCGCGTAAGCATTGGCAACCGAAGAACGAACTTGTACCTAGAACAGCACCTAAACCGACCAGAATCAGGCATGCCACCAACCGTCCGATGGTGGGTTCATGAGTTCGTATAATTGTCAGAACAAGCCAATGGTATAACGCCTTCATATACTCGCGACACCTACGCCAAGGCACCCGGAAACCGGGTGCCTTTTTCGATATTTACCCCGTTCAGCGAATAGGTTTTTCCACCGCGGGTAGAACTCTGGATATTGGGGGCGTATCCCCTCATATCGATTGAAGACCCGAAATCGCATTTGTGGAAAAGGAAATCGAAATGTCCGTAAATGTAAGTGGCCTGTATGGCCTTGAAGATAGGTTGGAGAGGGTTGCCGACGAGCTGCGCAAGCGCAACGAGATTGAGGCTCAGAAGCTCGAGCTGCTGAAGCAGATTGAGAGGAATCTGATCAATAAGGATAAGGGGTAGACCCATGACTGTTTCCGAATATTGTCGCCACGAGGCCAAGTGGCGCGATCTCGTCATCATCCGCAAAGGCGGCTGGGTGACGTGCTCGGCCTATATCGACCACGAGGATTTATTTCGCCTGCCGCTCGATATAGCCGAGGCTGAGGTTATCCGCGCAAAGCGCAGCTATATTGACATTGAAACTCACGGGAGCGGCGCATGGGACGTCCCGTGCACCTATCTCGATATCAAATAGGGAAGTGCTCTGGGTGGATCAAGACGAGATTGCAGTCATCATTCCCTGCTTCAACGAGGCCCAGACCATCGGCAAGGTGGTCGATGATTTCCATCGCGAACTGCCCGAGGCGACAGTCTATGTATATGACAACGCTTCAACCGATGCGACCGCCGCGATTGCGATGAAGCACGGGGCGACCGTCCGCCATGAGCCGCGCCGCGGCAAGGGGAATGTCTGCCGCCAGATGTTCCGGGATATCGATGCCGCCTGCTACCTCATGGTGGACGGGGACGATACCTATCCGGCTGAGGCGGCAAAGGGCCTATGCGCCCCGATTATCGACAAAAAGGCCGACATGGTGGTTGGCGACAGGCTCTCCAACGGGACATACGCCAAGGCGAACAGGCGTGCATTCCATGGCCTCGGCAATAATTTGGTTCGCGCCATGATCAAGTGGATTTACGGCTACGAATACGCTGACGTCATGACGGGTTACCGCGCCATGCCCAAGCCCTTCGTGAAGACGTTTCCCGTCCTTTCCGAGGGCTTCCAGATTGAGACCGAGCTATCCATACACGCCGTCGACCGTCGTTGGCGCATCGCCGACGTCCCGGTGGAGTACCGCGACCGTCCCGAGGGCTCGGTCTCGAAGCTGGACACCGTGAAAGACGGGTTGAAGGTGATCGCGATGATCGGCACCCTTTTCAAGGACTACCGCCCGTTGAAGTTCTTCTCGCTGGTCGCCCTGATATTCTGCATCGGCGGCCTGTGTGCCGGCATGCCGGTAGTGACCGAATACCTCGCCACCGGCCTCGTGCCGCGGTTCCCGACCGCCATCCTCGCCGCGGCGCTCATGTTCACGGCCGCCATCTCGCTCGCCACGGGCTTCATCCTGGACGCCGTGGCGAAAGTCGAGCGGAAGCAATGGGAACTCCGCGTATACCGCCAGACCGAGGAAGACTGAAAGAGGGAGCCATATGCGCACCGATCGAATCTATATCGCGAAAGACGGGAAGTCGGGCATGCATGTCCTCGTCAGGATCCTGGCAGTTGGCGATATAGGGGCAGATTATCTCCCGATCGACCCAGACGGTTTCAATGAGCTCATGATGGCGAGGGATGCGCGCTCGCTGGTCCTGGCGGCCCAGGGTCTCGGCCCCATGTTAGCCTCGGAAGGCGATCTCGCAAGCCGCATCTTCGTACCGAGCGAGCTCCGACGAGGCATCGCGGGCGAAATGGACCTAGTCCCATCCGACCTAGGAGGTCTGCTGTCCGAGTGTTACTTCGATCCATATGCCGAGCCCGTAGGAACAGGCGGCATGGGCTATAGGGGAATCGGCAGAACGGGAAAGAAAGCCGCAAGGGACCTTATCGAAGGGTTCGACTTCTCGAATGCCGGAGATCTATCCTACCTCGATTCGCAGTTCCGCGCCGTCGTCGAGCCGCTGCACGATTGGGTCTTTGCGAGGAACCTGCTTTCGATAGTCCTGCGCATAGGAGGGCTCTACAGGGCCGGCGCCGACCCGAAGGCCATCCTGGAAGCCGCACGGTTTCGCAAGGTCGAGCCATCGGGCCAGAAAGACCGGTTCGATATGGGCCCAGCAGCATGCTTTGCGATCCCAGTGGCATACAACCCGTTCTACACCACAGATACCCTGGCGATTTCCGACGCGCCCCTCGATATCCGAAAGGCGTGGCCCCTTTACGCCGACCTAGTCGACATCGGAAGACCGTCGACGCGGCCCGCCATCGATCATCGCCTGAAAGGCGAGGGGAACGGGTTCATCAGGTTTCTCACCTCGCTCGAGACGAAACAGCCCGACGGTACCGACCGCAAAGGCCGCCCGGAAGAGGACAGATGGTACTATCTGGTCGTAAGTTCAGATATCGGCGGCAAGCACGTGAAAGATCAGATGCGGATAGCGAATCGACTGCTACAGGCATTTGACGGAAGGCTGTTTCAGCCCCGCCTGGCGTATTCCGGTGTGAAGATGACCGAGATCGCCCCCGAGCAGAAACCACGCAACATGCTGGAAGCCATGTGGTTGCTCGTCAGGAACCATCCCGACCATTACCTCTTGACGTGCAAACGCTGCATGCGAA
>URQU01000004.1 GCA_900550055.1 uncultured Coriobacteriaceae bacterium
CCGCCCACTTGCTTTTCGTTGCCTAAAGCCAGCTCTTTCGCCCCCCCATCCACCTTGCGGCTGGCAGATCGTTTACGCTAGCCATCCATCCTGCGGTTTTGCCGATCGGCCATCTGGCCTGCCATTGATCACCCTTTTGTGGATTCGCTGACCAGCCTGCTTATCCGCGCGCCACCCATCTAAGCCATTCATCTCGGTCGCCGGCCCCGTATCTTCGCGCGGCCGGCAGATTCCCGCTCGACGAACACGGCGTCTTGGCATCTTTTGCCCGCCCAGCAACCGACGGTATGTCGGCCAGACGCCCGCGGTGCGTCGATGCTGCAGGTCTATTCGCCTATCCGTGCGGCAGCGAAAATCACCTATCATATGCAAATGCGCAATGTGCGCGAAGAAGGCTGCGTGAGGGGTCCGTATGGCGAAGGAAGTCAGCAAAGAGCGTTTGTTGGCGCTGCTGAAGATCATGTTCGAGAACACCGACGACGAGCAAGGGCTGACGCTCGAGCAGATTCTCGAGGAGCTGGAGGCAGCGGGTGTATCCGCGGAGCGCAAGGCGCTGTATCGCGATTTCGAGGCGCTGAACAACGCAGGCATCGAGATTCAGCGGCAACACGTCAAGCCCGTGCGCTACTTCCTTGCCAAGCGGCCGTTCACCAAATCCGAGCTGCTGTTGCTCATCGATGCGGTGCAGGGAAGCCGCTTCATCACGGTGCGGCAATCGACCTCACTCGTTCGCTCCATCAAAAGCCTGGGGTCGAAGCACCAGGTGAAAGGCCTTGAAAAGCAGGTGCACGTTGGCGGGCGCGTGAAAAGCCAGAACGATAGCGTGTTCCGCAACGTCGACGTCATCCAGGAGGCGATCGCCGCCAAGCGCATGCTGTCGTTTAAATACACCGGCTATGATTGCTCGGCTCGCGTGCAGCTTCGGCATGATGGCAAGGCGTACACGCAAACGCCCGTGCAGTTGATGTACTCCGATGGCTTCTACTATCTGGTCTGCTACAGCGAGAAGTACGACGACTTCGCCAACTACCGCGTCGACCGCATGTGCGACATTCGCGTGACGCAGCAGCGCGCAACGCGAAACGCTCGCATTGCCACGTTCGACGCGGACGAGTACGACCGTCGTGTATTCGGCATGTTCTCGGGCAGCTCGGTGCGCGCGGTTTTGCGCGTCAAGGAAAGCGCCATGAACGCTGTGGTTGATCGCTTCGGAAAGGATGCACGCGTGAGCGACATGGGCGACGGCACCGCCCGCGTGAGCGTGGCCGCCATGGCGACGCCGGTGTTCTTCGGCTGGATATCCCAGTTCGCCGGTCAGATCACGGTTGAGTCTCCGTCAAGTTTGCGGCAGGGGTACGCCGAGCACCTGCGCAAGTTGCTGCAGGACTACGAATAGCCGGATTGCGCTCGTCCATTCCTTCCCGCGCGCAGGTTGAGGCACGCCCCGGCCGATTCTCTGCTATGGTGGAAGCGTATACCTCGAAGGGAACCATATGGACCTACGCAATCTTGAACCCTCTTACGATGAATCGCGCGACAGCCAGCAGCACGGCGGCTTGTCGCTGGATATCGGTGCGCGCTTTTACAACGATGGACTCGCCTCCGACGACAAGCGATGCTTCGAGGCGGCGCGGCGGTTCTACGAGAAAAGCCTGAGCTTCGGCAACCCCCAGGCTGCGGTGAACTTGGGCTATATCTACGAATACGGCCGTTTGGGCGAAGAGGATGCCGAACGGGCGTTGGAGCTGTTCGAGCAGGCGGCGTTTTGCGAGCATCCGGAAGCGTTGTATAAGCTCGGCGACATGCTGTATTGGCGCAATATCGAAGTAGCGGACGAGGCTGCGGCCGACGCCCGTGCGTTTGCCCTGTACGGCAAAGCGCATCGGCTAGCGCAGGGTCGCAACGAGCCCGATTGGCTGGGAAGCTCGGCTTTCAGGCTTGGGGGCTGCTTTGAGTATGGGCGCGGCTGCGAGCGTGATTATGCGTTGGCTCAAGCGTATTACGTGCAAGCGGCGGCAAATTTCGAAGCGGCTCTTGATGATGGGTTCGACTATTACCGCGGCAACTTGGAGAAATGCCGCCGTGCATTGCAACGTCTTGGCGAGCGTTCCGACTCGTATGCGCAGTGGAAGCCGTTGCCTTCGGGGGCGAAGTTCGACGTTGATGGCATTTTGCGCGTCGATGGCGACTCGCCGGTTCCGGCAGGGTGCTACCGGGCCCGTTCGGGCGAGCAACTCATCGTGGCCCAGCACGATGTTGACGAAGGGCAGCGCGTGGACCGACGCTTCGAGGTGTTGCGCTGTGCGCGCATGGTGGAGTTCAACCTGGCCATGAGCGGTTCCGTGGAGAACCGTAGCACCGTGCGCATCACGTTCGACGAGCTGGGAGCGGCGCTCGAGCAGGAGCTGGGGGTGATGGGGCAGCGCGAGTTTCTGCAGCTGAACCCCGAGGACGCCGCCGCGTTGCGCGGGCAGCTGCTCGGTTTCGAGCTTGCTTCGTGGGAGGATTCCTATCAGCCCTACATCGTCCAGGACGATGACTTAGAGTGGAGCGTCAAGGTTCTCAGCGACACTCAAGGCTTTTCAAGCAAGGGCTGTGGCGCCTGGCCGTATTACCTGCCGTTTTTGTTCGAGGAGTTGCAGCGTTTCGGCGTGGCGAACATGTGGGTTCGTGGACATTAACGCCGCAAGCGTCCGATTTTGGCAAGAAGCGGCGTCGGGCATGCCCGGTGGCGCTACAATGACCAGGTTGCATACTCTAGGAAAGGACCGCCATGTCGTCGTTCGATTTCGAAGGCCACATCACCGACATCGTCGATTATCCGAAGCCGGGCGTGGTGTTCAAGGACATCACCACGCTGTTGAAGGACCCGGACGGTTTTGAGGCGACCATCGACGCCATCGCCGAGCATTTCAAGGATGCGGGCGTGACGAAAGTCGTCGGCGCCGAGGCCCGAGGCTTCATGATCGGCGCACCGGTGGCGTATCGCCTGCATGCAGGCTTCGTGCCCGCCCGTAAGCCGGGCAAGCTGCCGCGCGAGGTTCGCAGCGAAAGCTATGACTTGGAATACGGAAGCGATGAGCTGCAGATCCACGCCGATGCCATCGAACCCGACGACGTGGTGCTGATCGTGGACGACCTGGTCGCCACGGGCGGCACCGCTGAGGCGCAGGCCAAGCTCATCAAGCAGTTCGGCGCCTCGTTGGCAGGCATGGGCTTCCTCATGGAGCTGGCGTTCCTGAATCCGCGTCAGGCCATCGCCAAGGTCACCGACGCCGACGTCTTCTCCCTTGTGCAGGTGCACTAAAAGCAACTGCTCCAACAACGCAAGAGGCCGGGATGCGCAGCTGCTCTGCGCATCCCGGCCTCTGTTCATTTCCGATGCCTTTGTTCGGACGCTTTGGGGACGTAGCACTAACTGTCAGGTTCCGCCATAGCGCGTCAGCGGTCCAGGCGTTTGGTCCAGGCGTTTGGTCCAGGCGTTTGGGGGCGAAGCCCTAAGACGTCGGTTTTCGCTCGGCGTGCTAGCGGTCCATGTCCTCCAGTCGGCCGTGGCGCTCGTAGCGGGTGATGCGCTCGGGGCGGTTGTCGTCGTTGACGAACACCACACGCGGCGGGTTCGCGTCGGCCTCTTCGGGGGTCATCAGGGCGTAGCACATGATGATCACCTTGTCGCCCACCGAGACGCAGCGAGCGGCGGCGCCGTTGAGGCAGATCATGCCGCTGCCGCGCTGACCTGCGATGACGTAGGTCTCGAAGCGCTGGCCGTTGTTCACGTCGACGATCTGCACCTGCTCGTACTCGCGGATGCCGGCGGCGTCCATCAGGTCCTCGTCGACGGTGATGCTACCCACGTAGTCAAGCTCAGCTTGGACGACGGTGGCGCGGTGGATCTTGCCCTTCAGCATGTTGGAAAACACAGTGGTTGGTCCTTTCGTAGGTTTTTGGAACTTCTGGGCGGTTTTGCAGTCGAAGAACCGTGTCTGCAAAAACTGACCTGGGCTTTTATAGGCGAGTTTCGGGAAAACGCTCCGAAAACCGCCCAGAAGTCAGGGGGTGGCATGCAAAATGGACTCGAAATCCTGCAAAACCGCCCAGAAGCAATGGTGTGCGTGCAGTTTGGCTTGGCCCGATCGCGCGGCGCCTGCCGAGAAGGCGGAAGGCGCCGCGCGATCGGGGTTGGGCCCGGGGTTATTCGCCGAAGATGAAATTGTCGATAAGGCGCGTCTTGCCGATGTAGACGGCCATGGCCACCAGAACCGGGCCGTCGACGGTCTCAACGGGCTTGATGCCGTCCCACGACACCATCTCGACGTAGTCGATGCGCGCCAGGGGCTCGGCCTCGATAAGCTGTTTCATGGCATCCAGCACCGTGGCGGCGGAGCGCTCGCCGGCCTCCATCAGGCGCTGGCCCTCGGCCACGGCGCGCGAGAGAACGAGTGCGGCGGTGCGCTCTTCGGCGGACAGGTAGGTGTTGCGCGAGCTCTTCGCCAGACCGTCCTCCTCGCGCACGATGGGGCAGCCCACAACTTGCACGTTCATGTTCAGGTCGCGCACCATGCGACGGATGACGGCCAGCTGCTGGGCGTCCTTCTGGCCGAAGTAGGCGCGGTCGGCCTGGGAGATGTTCATCAGCTTGTTAACAACGGTGCACACGCCGCGGAAGTGCGTCGGGCGCGTCTTGCCGCACAGCTCGGCGGTGATGCCCTCGACGTTGACGTAGGTGCACGCATCGGGGAAGTACAGGTCGGTGGGCTCGGGATGGAACACCAGCGTGGCGCCGGCGTCCTCGATCAGGCGCTTGTCGGCCTCGAAATCGCGCGGGTAGGTTTCCAGGTCCTCGCCCGGGGCGAACTGGATGGGGTTGACGAACACGCTGACCATGACGCGGTCGTTCTCGGCGACGGCGCGCTTGATCAGGCTCTCGTGGCCCTCGTGCAGGTAGCCCATGGTGGGAACGAGGCCCACGCTCAGGCCCTGCGCCTTCCACTCGCTGATAACCTGTTTCGCCTGTTCAGGGGTGGTGGCAACGGTAAGCATCTTAGTAGGTTTCCTTTCGGGTTCGGTAAATCGTGAGGCGGCGGGAGTCGAGGTGCCGTGGACGCAGCGCATCTGGGCGCTTCGACGCGCGGCCTGTCGTGTTAGGGCTCTGAACGACTCGCGGCGCATCCGGCCGCGTCGGCGTTCGTCGCGCCGCGGGATGCAGGGTGTCTGCGAATCGTTTGGGAAGGCGGGCGCGGCGGGGCATCTCGGCCGCGCCACGCCCGCCGGTTATGGCTAGTACAGCTTCTCGAGCACTTCGTCGTCGATCTTGAACGTGTGCTCGGCGGAGGGGAAGGAACCCTCGCGCACCTCGCTGATGTAGCTGGCGAAGCCGTCGCGCATGGCCTCGCCCACGTTTGCGAAGCGCTTGACGAACTTCGGGCAGAAGTCGCTGAACATGCCCAGCATGTCCTGGTAGACGAGGATCTGGCCGTCGCAGCCGGCGCCGGCGCCGATGCCGATGGTGGGGACGCCCACTTCCTTGGTGACCAGGGCGGCAAGCTTGGCGGGCACGGCCTCGAGCACGATGGCGAACGCGCCGGCGTGCTCGAGCGCCTTCGCGTCGGAGATCAGCTTGCGGGCAGCTGCCTCGCTTTTGCCCTGCACCTTGAAGCCGCCGAACGCGTTGATGGACTGCGGCGTCAGGCCCAGGTGCCCCATGACGGGGATGCCGGCGGCCACCATGGCGGCAACCTGCGGGCACACCTCTTCGCCGCCTTCCAGCTTCACGCAGTTCGCGCGGCCTTCCTTGAGCAGGCGGCCGGCGTTGCGAACGGCGTCGGGCACGCTGACCTCGTAGGACAGAAACGGCATGTCGCAGACGATCAGCGCGTTCTTGGCGCCGCGGGCGACGGCGGCGCTGTGGTGGATCATGTCCTCAACGGTCACGGACAGGGTGTCCTCGTAACCGAGCACCACGTTGCCCAGCGAGTCGCCGATGAGGATGCCGTCGATGCCGGCCTCGTCCTCGAGCTTTGCGGTGGAATAGTCATAGGCCGTGAGCATGGCGAGCTTGCGGCCCTCGGCCTTGGCCTGGGCGAACGTTGCCACGGTGTTCTTCATGGGTCTTTCTCCTTCGCTTTACTTGCGGGTTTGTGCTGATTCCAGCAGATTCCTCATCAGAGCGTGATCGCGCTTGGGGTGGCGCCGTGCGGCCAGGTCGCAAACGGAAAGCGACAGCGTGGCGTACGTTTCGCGCGCTTGCCCGTCCAATGCGGCCAGATGCTTGCGCACCGTTTCAAGGTCGTTGCGCTCGATAGGGCCGGACAAGGCGTTTTGCGGGCCTTTTTGTGAGATGGCGGCGCAATTGCCGGTGAACAGCGGGCCGGCTGCCTGCAGGGCTTGCTCGGGCGTGAACCCGCAGCCCTCCAGGATGCCCAGCCCCTCGGAGGCAAGGCCGCACACCAGATTGCTCAGGAACACCGCTGCGGCGTGGTAGCGCACCTTCGCGTCGGCCGCGATGGTGCAGTGCGGATTGCCCGCCGCATCCAGCAGCGCGCCTGCCGCGTCGACCGCGGCACGGTCGCCTTCAAGCGTGAAGAACATGCCGGCAAGACGATCGGGCGCATCGGCGCTGGTCGGGACGTCGGGCACGGCGCAAAGCGGGTGAACGCTTGCGCAGGCTGCCCCGGCTTTGCGGCATGCATCGAGCTCGCCGGAGGTCAGCGCGCCGCTTGCGTGGCACACCAGCTTCCCGGAAAGACCGCCTACCGGCGTGCTCGCCGCGGCATCGGCCAGCTGGCCTGCCGTTTCGGCGATGGCGCCATCGGGCACGGTTATGAAGATGAGGTCCGTGGAATCAAGAAGCGCTTGCAGCGAGGAAAAGGAAACGGAATGAGTGCACTGCGATGCCCAAAGCGCCGCCTTTTGCGTGCGGCTTGCATAGCCTGAGACTTTCGAACCGTGTTCGAACAGATGCGTTCCCAGGGCGAACCCGATTTTGCCGGCTCCCACGAACCCCACGCGCAAGCGCGCGTCACGTTCTGCGGGGCACGAACCAACCGATACGGTCACGTCAGCGCCTTTCGTTTCTTTGCTGCGAGGCTGGATGCCTGGACTTGCTCCGGGTCACCCGCGCTCCTTTACGAGGGGGCAGTATACGCCGAGGTGAAGCGGCGGCGCAAGCGTCATGGGCGTTCGATTGCAAAAGCAAATGAAAGGCACGCAAACACATGAATTTGGACTATAGTTTGAGTTGTATTCAACCGAGAATAGCTTGCCGAAGGCAAGCCCTCGGCGTAAGCGGGTAACGCGCGTGCTGCGCCTCGTCGTCGTCCGGGCGGTCGGGTGCCGGGCGGCGGGTTGCGTGCGCGCAATGCGCCGGCTTCGCGCCGGGTATCAGGGAAAGAGGCGGTCATGAGGGACCATTCGCAACATATACAGTTGTCGCGCGAGGAAGCGGTGGCGGCAACGCTGGCGGCGCTGGACGCGCAGCCGGAGGGCTTCGGCTGGCGTGGGCGCGCGGCTGCTGCCGACCATGCGGGCAAGGTTGCGCGCAAGCTGGTGGAGCGCGTTTCCCTGTCGGAATCGGTGGGGCGCGTGCTGGCGTATGACGTATGCGCCGCGAACGATATGCCCAGCGCGCTCACGTGCGCCATGGACTCCATTGCGCTGCACTGGTCCGATTTTGCCGACCTGGCCGATGGCGAAGTGCCCGACACCAGCTCGTGGGTGCGCGGCCGGGATTGGCAGTTCGCCAACACCGGCGTTGCCATGCCGGAAGGGTTCGACACGGCCATCGTCATCGAGCATGCGCAGGTTTCCGCAGATGAGCAGCATGTGATCATCGACGCGGCGCCCTCGAAGCCCGGCGCGGGCACGCGTCCGGCGGGCAGCGCCATGCGCCGCGGCGACGTGCTGGGACGCGCCGGCCAGCTGATCACGCCCGATTTGGCGGCGCGTATGGGCTCGGGCAACAACGGGTCGGTGCCGGTGGTGCGCCGCCCGCGCGTGGCGTTCATCCCCACGGGCAACGAGTTGGTGGCTCCCGGCGTGCCGTTCGATCCCGACCGCGCCTCCTCCTTCGCGGCGCGCGGGCGCAACTTCGAGACGAACAGCGTGCTTGTGAAGGCGAAATGCGAGCAGTGGGGCGGGCGTTTCGTCCCGTTCGATATCGTTCCCGACCGCCGCGATGCCATCGAGGAAGCTATCGCGCAAGCCGTCGAGCAGGCCGACATCGTGGTGCTCAACGCGGGGTCGTCGAAGGGAAGCGATGACTGGTCTTGCGAGGTCATGGAGCAGATGGGGCAGATGATCTGCCATCAGACGAACCACGGCCCGGGGCATCATTCCAGTTTCGCCATCGTCGACGGCACGCCCATCGTTGGCATCTCGGGCCCCAGCGCCGGCGCCTCGTTCACGCTGAACTTCTATCTGCGCCCGCTCATGCGCGCATTCTCGGGCCTGGACCCCGAGGTGCCGCGTACGCCCATGGTGCTGGCCGAGGCGTTCCCGGCAGGCGGCCACGGCCCGAAGGGGC
Organism: uncultured Coriobacteriaceae bacterium; assembly: GCA_900550055.1. Lineage (GTDB taxonomy): Bacteria > Actinomycetota > Coriobacteriia > Coriobacteriales > Eggerthellaceae > Senegalimassilia. Next base: position 8,522 of record URQU01000004.1, read on the forward strand.
ACGGCGGCCCGGTCCGCGGCGAGGACAGGCCCGCGGAGCATCCGGCGCACAAGCCCGGAGAGCCCGAGTTCTTCGGCATCAAGCTGTTGCGAGCCGAGCATGCCGAGGACGGCACGCTGCGCGCCTGGCCCGTGACCGGGCGCCCCGGCAGCCCGGAGAGCTTCGAGGCTAACGCCTACTATATGCTGCCCAACGGTCCGGGCATCGAGGCCCCCAAGCCTGGCGACGTGATCTGGGCTGAATGGAGGTAGCCTGAGCCGTTTGGAATTCGGTGCGCTTGCCTGCGAGCGGCGTCCGCGATGTCGTTTGACAACATCGCGGGCCTCCCACAGCGGCTAAGGCCGCATCGCCGTTTCGAAGGCGATGCGGCCTTTTGCATATGCGCGAGAAGGACGGCTCCGGCCGTCCCGCCATCGCCGGCTCGCCCGCTTCCGTCTCAGGCGAATGACGAGAAATCGCGCAAGGTCGGCGCGCGTTTCGCTTGTGCCTATAATAGCGAAAATATGTTCGGTTTTCGACTTGCACGAACATCTGTGCGCGTGCTAGAATCTCCGCATCGCATGAGCCAGTGCAGTTGCTTTCCTTTCGGTCGATAGGCCTGCGGGAATGTCGTGGCCGGCATCCGTCTCCGGGATGCCCTTCCCTCTTCTGCAAGATCCTCGAAACCATGGAACACAACGATAGTTTTCGCAGGTAAAGCTTGCTAGAATATCGTTGTACGAAATTCGAGGCATTAATGAGCAGACTCGTTGTCGCAGAGCATGCATTTAAACACGGCTTAAACGAGGAGAGCATACGGTACGTCTGGGAAAATCGAATGGCATCGCAACATCGAAAGGCTCCATATGAAGACCAAGTCGTTGCTATCGGGCTTACAGAAGATGGAAGGGTTGTTGAGTTAATCGGCTCTCAAAAACCTTCTGCGGTAGTGATTTACCACGCAATGGAGCCGCCAACAAAAAGAGTGCTGTTCGAACTTGGGCTATTAGCAAGGAGGCGGTAGGCATGGCAATGTCTGCGGAAGAAATCAAAAAAGAATTCGGCATCACGCCTGAACAGCTTGACCAATGGGAGGCAGATGCCGCTGCCGGCATCTTGCATGGAGAACCTAGCGGGCCGGTTACATACGGCCCTGGTCGCCCTCTTATGTTCGATGAGGAAATGAAGCAGGTGGGGTTTAAAGAACCGGTGAATAAAATCCTGCTCATCGACATCCGAGCAGCGCAGCTGGGAATGAAGCGGTCGGAATATCTTCGCCATCTGGTAGATGAAGACTTGAAGCTCGCTGGCATCGCGTAGCGGCCAGAGTTGCGATGGGGCTGGGTCCCGTGTCTATCGAATCGCTGTCGCCTGAGGGTTCGCGGCCTGATGGGCGGGCTTGTTTGCTATCATAGCCAAGTTAACGGTCTAACCGCTTTCAGCGTGCGTGGAGCTGGGTTGCGCCGGCTTCCCCGGCGCGTCCGCAGGTGCCGTCATTGTACTGGCGGCAGTCGGATGCGGGGTAGTCGTCGTTTTGCAGCGTAGCCGCTAACACGTGCGTTGGAATCGAAAGGAAAGAAACCAATGACCCAATACCTTACCGAGCGCGAGGTCCGCGGAATCGCGGAATACGCGCGCATCGGCCTTTCCGGGGAGGAGCTCTCCGAGATGACGGTCGATCTGAACAACATCATCGAAACGCTGCAGTCCATCAAGCAGCTGGACCTCGAGGGCGTGGAGCCTACGTTCCATCCCATCGGAAGCCTGTCCAACGTCATGCGCGAGGACGTGGAAACCGAATCGTTCACGCAGCAGGTTGCGCTTGAGAACGCGCCGAAGCAGCAGGACGGCAGCTTCTTGATCCCGTCCATCCTGGGCGAAGGGGGCGATGCGTAATGGCCATCTCCGATATGGGCATCGCGCAGATCCGCGAGGGTCTGGCATCCAAGCAGTTCACCGCTTGCGAGGTCGCGCAGGCAAGCCTCGACCGCATCGCGCAGGCCGATTCTCAGGTGCATGCGTTCCTGGAGGTCACCTCCGAGGCCGCCATGGCCGCCGCGCGGCGCGTTGATCAGGCAATCGCCGACGGCACGTTCGATACGCTCGGCCCGTTGGCCGGCGTGCCGGTGGCGTTCAAGGACAACATGAACATGACGGGCACGCACACCACCTGCTCCTCCCGCATGCTGGAAAACTACGTGTCCCCGTACACCGCAACGTGCGTGCAGCGTATCATCGACGCCGGCGGCGTGCCGCTGGGCAAGCTGAACATGGACGAGTTCGCGTTCGGTTCCACCACCGAGTCCTCCGCGTTCGGCCCCACGCGCAACCCGTGGGATCTGGGTCGTGTTCCGGGCGGCAGCTCGGGCGGCTCTGCGGCGGCGGTCGCCGCCGGCATGGCGTGCGTCACGCTGGGTTCCGACACGGGCGGCTCCATCCGCCAGCCTGCCAGCTTCTGCGGCATCGTGGGCGTCAAGCCCACCTACGGCACGGTCAGCCGTTACGGCGTCGTGGCCTTCGGTAGCTCGCTCGACCAGGTAGGCCCGTTCGCGCGCAGCGTCGAGGACGCCGCCGCCGCGATGGACGCCCTGTGTGGCCATGACCCCCTGGACTGCACGTCGCAGGACGTGAAGGCCGGCTTCCGCGCTGCATGCCAGCAGGATGTCGCGGGCATGCGCGTCGGCGTGGTACGCAGCTTCATGGACGCCAAGGGCCTGTCCTCCGAGGTTTCGGAGCGCGTGTCCGAGGCCGCTGCCAAGCTCGAGGCTGCCGGCGCCACCATCGTCGAGGTCGACCTGCCGCATATCGATGCCGCCATCAGCGCCTACTACGTGTTGGGCCCGTGCGAGGCGTTCTCCAACCTGGCCCGCTTCGACAGCGTGCGCTACGGCTACTGCGAGGAAGGCCACAAGGACCTGGGCAGCCAGTACGAGGCAAGCCGAGCCCATGGCTTCGGCGAAGAGGCGAAGCGCCGCATCATGCTGGGCAGCTACCTGCTTTCCGCCGGCGTGTACGAGCAGTACTACTATCCGGCCCAGCAGGTCCGCACGCTCATCACGCAGGACTATCGCAACGCCTACGAGCAGTGCGACGTCATCTTGGCGCCCACGGCCCCGGCCACGGCGTTCAAGTTCGGCGAGATCGCCGATCCGGCAACCATGTACCTGTCCGACGTGTTCACCATCTCCATCAACATCGCCGGCAACGGCGGCATGAGCGTGCCGTGCGGCTTGGGCGCGCAAAGCGGCATGCCCGTGGGCGTGCAGCTTATTGCCCCGCAGTTCAAGGACGAGAACATGTTCCGCGCCGCCATGGCGCTCGAGGCCGCCTACGGCAAAGCCCCTGTGGCCCCGAACTTCGCCGACGGGAAGGTGGTTGAGTAATGCGTAAGCTCGAAGAAGTGCTGCAAGATTGGGAAGCGGTCATCGGCTTGGAGATCCATGCCGAGCTGACCACGTTGAACACGAAGATGTTCTGCGGCTGCAAGCTTGAGTTCGGCGCCGACCCGAACACGCACACCTGCCCGGTGTGCCTGGGCCTTCCGGGCGCTCTGCCCGTGCCGAACAAGGCCGCTATTGAGTCCATCGTGCTTGCTGGCCTGGCCACGAACTGCGACATCGAGAAGCACAGCATGTTCTACCGCAAGAACTACATGTACCCTGACATGGCCAAGAACTTCCAGACCACGCAGGGTCCGGTGGCGTTCTGCATGCGCGGCCATCTTGATCTGGACGTTGACGGCCCTGCAGCCAAAGAGCGCGGCGACATCGCCGGCCTGAAGCCGGGCGAGACGTGCGAGAACGTCACCGTCACCGATTCCGGCTACACGGCGCACGTGGGCATCACGCGCATCCATATGGAGGAAGACGCCGGCAAGATGATCCACATCGGCGGCGACGAGGGCCGTATCGCGGGCGCCACGCATTCGCTGGTGGACTACAACCGCGCCGGCACGCCGCTCATCGAGCTGGTCACCGAGCCCGATCTGCGCACGCCCGAGGAGGCGCGCCTGTTCATGCAGAAGCTGCGTCAGATCTATCTGGCCATCGGCATCTCCGACTGCTCCATGGAGGAAGGCTCCATGCGCTGCGACGGCAACGTCAGCCTGCGTCGCCGCGGCTCCACGAAGCTGGGCGTGAAGACCGAGCTGAAGAACATGAACTCCTTCAAGAACCTGCATGACGGCTTGGCTTATGAGATCTGCCGTCAGGCCGAGGTTCTGGAAGAGGGCGGTCAGATCTACCAGGAAACCCGCCATTGGGACCCCACCATGAAGCACACCATCGTCATGCGCGTGAAGGAAACCGCTGACGACTACCGCCTGTTCCCCGAGCCCGACTTGGCGCCCTACGACCTTTCCGACGAGTTCATCGAAGGCGTCCGCGCCAAGCTGCCCGAGCTGCCCGACCAGAAGGCCACCCGCTTCGCCGATGAGTTCGGCCTGTCCGCCTACGATGCTCGCCACCTGGTCGACCATCGCGCTACGGCCGACTTCTTCGAGGCGTGCATGGAGGTTGCAGGTAAGGATGCCGCCAAGCTTGCGAAGCCCGTTGCCAACCTGGCCATCAACGACGTCACCGCATGGCTGAACGCCAGCGAGGATGCCGACCTTGCGCAAAGTCCGCTCACGCCCGCCCGTGCGGTGGAGCTGGTGAAGCTGCTCGCCGAGGACGCCATCTCGTCCAAGCAGGCCAAGCAGGTGTTCTCCGCCATCATGGACGAGGACAAGGATCCCTCGGTCATCGTCGAGGAGCGCGGCATGAAGCAGGTGTCGGACACCGGCGCCATCGAGGCCGTTGTGGATGCCATCATCGCGGCGAACCCCGATGAGGTTGCCCGCTACAAGGAAGGCAACACGAAGGTCATCGGGTTCTTTGTGGGTCAGTGCATGAAGGAGATGCGCGGCCAGGGCAATCCGAAGATCATCAACCAGCTGTTGGCGAAGAAGCTGGCAGAATAGCGCAATCGCAGCTTGCGGGTTGCGGTTAGCGACTTTCGGGTTGTGCCAGCGGAAGCTGGTTGGTTGCGAAGGCGCGGTCTGTGGTCGAATCAGACAGCAAACGCAACCGCAATCGCAATCGCAAACGTAAACGTAAAAGGGGAGCCGCTGAAAAGCGGCTCCCCGTGTGTTATAGGACAGACATGCGAGTGCGATGTGCGCGAGCGCGTCGAGGTTGCCGAATCGAATGGCGCAGACGGGGTTTGAGGATATCGTCGGCAGTTGCGGCGCGTGATTCGAGTGTGGCGGCAAACGGTAAAGCGCAGCGCAAGCAAGGCCGAGATCCTGCAGCTGCTGTAGCGTGCAAGCCGCAAGGTGCAGCCGCCCTTATCGCATCACCTTGGTCAGCACCTTCGCCAGCTTTTCCGGGTCGATGGGTTTGGAGACGTGGGCGTTCATGCCGCTGGCCAACGAACGTTTCACGTCCTCGGCGAACGCGTTCGCGCTGGTCGCCACGATGGGCACGTCGGCAGCATCGGCGCGGCCAAGGCTGCGGATGCGGTGCGCGGCGGTAAGCCCGTCCATGACCGGCATCATGACGTCCATCAAGACGATGTCGTAGCGCCCAACAGGGGATTGCTCGAACGCGTCCACCGCTTCCTGGCCGTTCATCGCCTTATCCACGGTGAATCCCATGTCGTCGAGCACGTATGCGATGATCTCCATGTTCAGCTCGTTGTCCTCGGCTACCAAGGCGCGCTTTCCAGTGAAATCGACCTGCTCGGCGTCTGCGCACGGCGACTTGTCAGCCGCATTGGCTATCGTCAGGGGGATCTCGAAATAAAACGTGCTGCCATGCCCCAGGCGGCTGTTCGCGCGGATGCGATCGCCCATCATGAGCACGATGCGGTTGCTGATGGCAAGCCCCAGGCCCGTGCCCTGTTGGCGGGCGTCCGTGGTGTTTACTTGCTCGAACTTGGCGAAGATGCGCTCGATGTCCTCCTCGGCGATGCCCACGCCCTCATCGGCGACGGCGAAGTACACGTTCACCGTTCCGGAGCCGCCCCCTGTAATCTGCCCGCTGGATTCTGCGGCTTCGTAGGTCGTCGGAAGGGCGTCCGCCGCTGCTTCCTCCATCGTCTGCGCGCCGGCTTCCACGGCTTCGCAGCTCGCTGAAAGCGCATCTGCCGTTGCCTCTTCCGCAGCCTGCGCACCGGCTCCCGCAGCCTCGCGGCCCGCCGGAAGCGCTGGCGCGCCGCCATCGGCAGCCCGCTCCTCGATGGTCACCGTGATGGTGCCGCCGTCATCGGAGTACTTCACGGCGTTGCCTACCAGGTTGATGAGCACTTGGCTCAGGCGCAGCGCGTCGCCCATGAACCAATCGTGCTGCGTTCGCATATCCACGATCAGCTTCTGGTTGCGCGCGGCAAGCCTTCCGGCGCTTACGGCGTTGAGCTCCTCGACCACATGGCTCATGCTGAAGGGCGCATCGCCGAGCAGCATCTTGTTGTTCTCGATCTTCGTCATGTCCAGGATGCCGTTGAGCAGATCGAGCAGGTACAGCGACGACGCGTGCACCTTGTTCAGGCAATCGACGCGGCGCTCGTCGCTCTGCTCGGGCTTCAAGGCTATCTCGGTCATGCCGATGATGCCGTTCATGGGCGTGCGGATCTCGTGCGACATGCGCGCAAGGAAGTCGGACTTCGCCTGCGCCGACAGATCGAGCTCCTCTTGGTTGATGCGGTTTTGGATGATCGCGCCCACCTCGCGCAGGGTGCTCGCGGTCTCATCGTCGTCGAAGGCCTTGCTCGCGTCGTTCAGGAAGAACACGGACCCCGAGTATTTTCCCACGTTCATCATGGGGAACGCGATGCCGTTGGCGTAAGCGCGCGTCTTGGCGGACATGGCGAAGATGGGCATCTCGCTCACGGGATGCATAAGGCCCTGCTCGCCGAATCGCTGCAGCGTGTCGATGGCCTCCCGCGAAAGCGGGAACACGGCGCTCTCGTCGATGCCCGGGATGGGGCCGAAGAAGTAGCACACCGATGCCGTCTGGTAGTCTTCTTGGATCTATAGATGATTGTAAATCCCCTGTTCAGGCGTTGTTTTTTTGAGATGGAATGCTGAAAATGCTCAGTATTCCATCTCAATGGCCGAACGATTTAAACGGCTCGCTCGTCTTGTTCCGCAGGCTTCTTGCCGAAAAAGACCGCTTCATCGAGCCTACGTGCTGCGGGCATGTTCGACTCGTCGATAAGATGGCCGTAGGTGTCGACGGTGGTATTGACGGACTCATGGCCCAGCATTCGCTGAATATACTTCAAGGACTCTCTGTTTGCAATGAGTATGCTCGCATAGGTGTGTCGCAGGTCGTGCAGCCTGATTTTCGGGAGCCCGGCCGCTTCTAACGCCGGTTGAAGTGCGGTTTTGTTACCGACGTAGGAAGTCGTTGGGTTGCCGCATCGGGACGGGAACAAGATTCCGGTTTGCGTTTTCAGGCGAAGCGGGGAGACGATCCACGCGCGCAGCTCGCGCTCCAAAGAGGGGGGCATGTCGATGTCCCTGATAGCAGCAGCCGTCTTCGGCGTGTCGTACTTGCCACGGTAAACAGACCTCCTGACGCGTATCTTGTGCTCCGCAAAGTCAACGTCTCGCTCGAACAGCCCCGCGAGCTCTCCGCACCTCATGCCGGTGAGTCCCGCGGTCATCAAGTACGGACGCCATGCGGGATGGGCGTGCTCGAAAAGGGACTTGAGCTCCACCGGTCTTAGGAACGAGATGCTGTTCACGTTCCTGGCTTTGACCTTGACGAGGTAGCCTGGGTTGTAGGAGGCATATCTCCAGGTGACCGCCGTGTTCATGAACTGTCGAAACGTGTTGATCTCCCTAAGCGTCTTGCCCGAAGATGCCCCGTCGTCGATGATCCTCTCGGCGATGAAGGAGTCGAGGTCGCGAGCCGAGATCTCGCAGACGTAGGCGTCCTTGAAAAACGGTATGAGGTGTGCCCTCAAGTCGCTTGTCATGTTGACCACGGTCGATGGCTTGTAGGCGGTGGGCAGCACGCGCGCTATGAACTCTTCCGCGGCTTGCTCGAAAAGAACCGCCTCGCAGTCGTGCTTGCGTGCCAGCTCTACCTCCATTTTCCGTCTCTCGAGGAAAAGCCTCGCCTCGCTTTCCTGCATGGAAACGCTCTTTGACCTGGCATTTCCTTCGGAATCCACCCAAAATGCGTACCACATCTTCCCTCTTCGGGTCACATAGCCTTGAGCCATATCCGCCGCCTGCCTTTCGTGATCGGTTTTGCCGGGAGGCGCTCGGCGCCTCGGGTCGACAAGATACGGCATGCAGCGGGAAGGCCATAGGTTTCGAGAATAAAACTCTCGAGAGACAAAACGTTCGATTATATCTGGCAATGCTCTGAAAAGCAATTTCTTGATGCAAGGCAGGCCGCTTTGCTTGATTTGCCAAAAAAACGGGGAAATGAAAGAGTGAGAGCCGGGCGTTTTCCAGAACGCCCGGCTCTCAGATGCTTCGCGGCTTACCGATGCCGCGGGGTTCCGCGGGGAAAGCCTCGCGGTCGGAGCGTACAACGACATAACCACAACAAAGAAAGGATGTACGCTGATGTGCATTCTATCGCGAAGCGCGCTCTTTTTCCACCCCGAAACGGGGTTTCAGAAGCTCTCGCCACAGCCTGCCCACAAAGAAGGGGGCGTGCGATGAGCGACACCCTCGTGATGCCGACCCTGCTGTCGCAGGGATACGGCCAGATCGCCAAGATGGTCACCGTCGACGAGCGGATGACCTGCGAAGCCAAGTGCATCTACGCGCTGCTCGCGTCGTTCTCCGGCGGCGGCACCACCGCCTTCCCCTCGATCGATTTCCAATGCCGCGTGCTCCATATCTGTCGCGATCGCTACTACAAGCACAGGCGCTTCCTCACGGCCTTGGGCTACCTCACAGTCAGCCAGGACAAGGACGGGGGGAAGATGTCGAACAACCGCTACGCGCTATCGTTCGCGCCGAAGCCCGACCCTGCCGAGCTCGCTAAGCTCAAAGAGGAGTGGGGGCCGAAGCTGGACAAGTACATATCGCCTGCGCTGCTCGCGTCTTTAGGCGCGTGCGGGGTTCCTCGGGAGGCCGATCCTGCCCGGGTTGGCGGCGAAAACGACTTTTCGCAAAACCCCAGGTCAGCGCCCGCGGTCGGAAAACCCGACCACGGAGCTGACCTGGGCAAACGACAAAACCCCAGGTCAGTCCCGCAGTCGGAATTTCCGACTACGGAAAATCCGACCACTATTATTAACAGTGTAATTATTGGGGAAAAACAAGCCTGCCGGCCTGTTTTTCCCGCGCCCCCCCGCGCGGGCAAGCCCGCAGCCGAGAGCCGCTGCGCGCCGTCGAAGGCTGGCGGGCAGGCGGAACGCCGAGAGAGCGCCCGTCACGAGCCCGAGGGCTTCGACGAGCTCGCCTCGTCATGGCCCAAGCCGGTGCGAGACCGGGAAGGCGCCGCGGAGGCCTACGCCGCCGCGCTGGCCTCCGGGCTCGACCCGGCCGGCATAAAGCGGGCCGCGGAGCGCTACCTCAAGGCCTATCGAGCCGAGCATCCCGAGGGGGAGATCCGCTACGTCAAGCAGCTAGGCCCCTGGCTTCTGGCCCAAGACGGGCTCGGCTTCTACGCGAGGCGCCCGAAGGCGAAGCCCAGGCGCTCTTGCGAGCCCGCGCCGTCTGGCGGCGGGGCCGATCGCAACCGCGCAAGGTCCGTGAAGCTGGCGGAGCTGTCGGCCTGCGAGCTGAGGGCCCGCCTGGCGGGAGATGAGGACGCGGCGGACAGGGCGGCGGCCCAGCGAGAGGTGCTTCTGGCTGAGATCGAGCAGGAGGGGAAGGGGGGCGCGCCATGCAGGTGCTGAGGGACCTCACGGGCGGCTCTCGCGGAAGCTACGTCGAGTGCGAGCTCTGCGAAAGGCGCTACCTGCTGCCGCTGGGATGGGCCGGGACGTGCCCGAGATGCGGCGGCGGCCTCGTCGGCATGGGCCCGGGCGGGGAGGCTATCGTGGCCGACTCGTCGGAGGTGATCGGGTCCGACCGCTCCGTCACCAGGGTGGTGCGCGAGCGAGCGGGCGCGCTCGGCGTGGCGCAGAGGCTCCTGGACATGCGCTACCACCCGGTGCCGGGCCGCAAGGGGCGCTACGAGAAGGTCATGACCGGAGGGTGGACGCTCGCGCTCGACGTCGGGCGCGGCTCAAGCGGCCTGACGGCCAAGGACATCAAGGGGCGGGCCTGCGCCAAGGCGAAGGTGCGCACCGTCACCGACGTGGCCGTGGAGGAGCGCCGTATAGCCGAGAGGCTCGAGCATCGAAAAGGCCGGATGCTCGAGTGGGCGCAACGCAACGGCGCCCTGGCGTCCTACAGCGTCCACGGATGGTCCCTTTGGTTCAAAGCCGCGAAGGAAAGCGCGACAGACACCCTCCCGGAGGGAGGTCCCTACGCGCTGACGATGGACGGCGAGACGGGGGTGATGAGCCCCATCGACGAAAGCGTGGAGAAGATGTAAAGACATTGCACTGCGTGCGCCCAGGCACACGCAGTGCGCAAATTCGTGGTATAGTCGGGGGCAAGGAATCGGCGGCCCTGCGGAGAAGGGCCGGGAAGGAGGCCGGGATGGCGGTCATCATGGCAAGCAACGAGAAAGGCGGCGTCGGGAAGTCGAGCGTGTTGATGGGCCTCGCCGCGGTCTTCGCCGCGCGCGGCAAGGGCGTGTGCGTGGTCGAGCTGGACAGGCAGGGGTCGATCAGCGGCTGGCTTTCGGGCCCTGACGGCGTCCGCCTCTCGGTGGAGGCCCGCAAGAGCGGGGCGACGGTGTCGGCGGCCCTTTCCGACCCGGCGTCGGCCCTCGGCTACGTCCTGCCCACCAAGGAAGGGTTCTTCGTCCTGCCGGCCGACCGGAAGCTGTCGCGCGCCGGCGGAGAAGAGCTCCGCGCCCTCGTGGGCGAGCTCGAGGGGAGCTTCGACTACGTGATGCTGGACCTGCGCCGCGACGTCGAGGAGTCGCTCGAGAGCGTGGAGGGGCTCAAGGCCAAGGCCATCGTGCCGATGCTCGCCGACGCCGAGACCCTCACCGGCGTGAAGAAGGTCGTGGACGACCTTGACGGGAAATGCGACTTCAAGCTCGTTTTCAACCGCATCCGGGCGAACAGCGTGCGCGACTGGCTTTGCCGGGAATCGGTCAAGCGCGACGTGCCGACCGTTCCCGTGTTCGAGTCCTGCGTGCACGACTCGTGCAAAGTGGGAGAGGCCACCTACGACGGGATGACGGTCGTGGGATACGACAAGCGCAACAGGGCGTCCCGCGATCTGGCGGCATTGGCCGACGAGGTCGAGGCATGGTGCGCCGGGACGGGGGCGGCGTGATGGCCCGCAGCAAAAAGGACCTGCTCGCGTCCTTCAAGGCGGGCACCGACACGGACGCGCTCGCCACGGCGGCCCAAAGCGACGTCGCGTTCCGGATGCTGCGGCTGGCCGACCTGAGCCCTCATCCCGACAACCGCCCGATCGACCGCGCCTTCGTAGAGGAGCTCGCCGCCAGCATCGAGTCCGACGGCCTCGGCAACCCGATCTGCGTCCGCCCGCTGCCCGAAGGAGGCTACCAGGTGGTCAGCGGCCATCACCGCGTCGAGGCGAAGCGGCTGCTGGCGTCCAGGCACCCGGACGACCCGCGGCACAAGGTCATAGAGGCCGTGGTGCGGGAGATGGGGGATGCGGACGCCGAGGCCATGCTCCTCGCGACGAACGTGTACGTCAACGCGATCTCCGGCGAGGAGCGGCAGAGGTCGCTCGAGCGCCTCGGCCGGGCGGTCGACAAGATGCGCGCAGACGACCCGGCACGCTACCGCGGGGTGAGGTCGGCGAAGATCATCGCGGACAAGGTGGCCGAGTCCGGCGGCAAGGTCTCCGAGCGCACCGTGTACCGCGACCTGGCCGCCGCGAAGGCCCGAAAGGAGGCGCTCGAGGCGCAGGGCGGTCTCGACCCGAAGATGGCCGAGCTGGCGCGTCGCGGGGCGGCTCGGCCGGCCGACGTGATCGCGGCGTCGAAGCTGCCCGCCGCGGCGCAGCGCGCGGCGGCCGACGCCTATGCCGAGGGAGGCGCCGAGTCCATGCGCCGCGCCCTTGCGCAAGCGGACCCGGCCGCGCGCTCCAAGGAGGCCGCGAGGATCGCGCGCCGGGCGATCAGGGCGTTGAAGGAGCTCGAGGGGCCTGCTGCGGCGGGCAGCCTCGGCAGGGCCGACGCCGAGGCTATCGGAAGGGCCGCCAGCAACGTGCTGCGGGCGCTCGAGAAGAGCTCTTCGTGACCGCCCGGCGCAGCCCCGACGCGTTGAGGCCGTCGTGATCGGCGGAGAGAAGAGGAAGGCCATGAGAACAGGGAAGGACCCGCGGACGTACCGCCCCAAGCGAGCCTCCAGCGTGCCCGCCGTCACGTTCCACGACGATAGGCAGGTCGCGCGCCGCCTGCTCGCCGAGTCGACCTTCACGACCCGCCAGCTGCGGCGGGGATGGGCATACGACGTGGACGAGGTCGACGTGGCCCTCGAGGTGCTGTCGAGGTTTTGGACCCCGTTCGCCCAGAAGGCCCGCGGCGTCTCCTTCTCGTCCCGCCGCGCCCGGGGCTTCGACGGCTACGCGTGCGAAGAGGTTGACGCGTTTCTCGACGGGCTGCTAGACGAGCTCGGTCAAGAGGGCGAGGAGGTCGGAAAATGGACATGATGCGAGCCTGCCGAGCATTCTCCGGCAAGGCTTATGGCCTGGCGCACCGCTTCGCCGCTCCGGGAGGCTTCGCAGCCCGCACTCGCCTCGATCGAAGCGAGTGCGGGCATCGCCATAGAATCTAGTCAGGAAATGGCGGACCCCTGGCGAACGGAGGGGCCGTGAATAGGAAGGAGTATCGATGCTTTCGACGACGGAACTGGAGCAAGAGATAGCGCGCAGGGAGTCGAGGTTCGTGGAGGGCGAGAGGTTTCGCCGGGCGGCTCCCGTAGTCGGCATGGTGCTCGCGTTCGCGGCGATCGTGGTCGAGTTCGCGGTGCTGATGGCCTCGGCTTCCATGGAAGAGGCCATCAGGGTGTTCGTCTCGGCGGCGACGTTCCTGGCGGGAGCCTTTGGACTGGGGCTCGTGCTGCTGGGGGTGCTCCCGCACCAGGTCACGCTCGACATGCGCCGCGATCTCGTCATCGAGCAGCTTGCCGAGAAGGCGGGCGAAGGGCGAGATGGACAAGGCATGTAGAATAACGGACATGTACAATAAGCGGTTGGAAATATCGCTTCGCTGAGGGATCCGCCGCGGAGCGGGCAGCGGGAGCCTATCAGGCCGGCGCATCCCTTATGGGGAGCCTATGCCGGCCCGGCGCCCGCTTCCCGCCGATGCGGCGAGCTCGTTAGGCCGGAAGCGGCGCGATGCGGACAATGCTTCGACAAGACAGGTCACTAGGAGGCCGGACATGGCACACACGCCGTACGAGAACGGGCTGGGGTTCATCGGGCCCATGGCCCTTGAAGAAGACCTCGGTTGCACGAGGAACACCGCGCGAAAGCTCATATTCTCCACGGAAAGGGCCGTGGAAGACGCAACCTGCCCCTGCTGCGGCCGCATCATGCAAGGATGCTGGTTGCCGGCGGACGCGGCGGCCGACCTGCTGTCAGACCCCACTCTTGACGTGAGGTTCAAGCCGGCTGAAGGGAAGCGGCTGATAGACAGGCTGTGCAGGCCCAAGCAAGCCGCATCGCTCCCGCAGCCATCGGGGGGCGATCCCGAGCTGGAGGCTTTGGCGAAGAAAGCCAAGACCCGCGCTCGACTGGCAGGGCGCGGCAGGGAAGAGCGCCTAGCCTCCGCCCTGGCGCTGGCGGCCGAGTCCGATGCCGCGGCGGCACGCCTGGAATGGCTGGAACACGCCGTGGCGGAGCTGCCGGACGAAGACCCCGAAGCGCTTGCGGCTAAAGTAGCCGAGCTGAAGAAGGCGCTAGGCTGCGCCTAGGGCACGGGCCCGAAAGGAGAAGCGGAAGACCCATGTTTCGCATAACGATCGCGTTCGCGGCGGTTGCGGCGGCCGTAACGGTCTCATTCGCGCTCGCGGCGGCCGGCCTCGCTGCCATCGCTGACAGGCGGTCAGGCGCAAAAGCCGGTGGAAACCCGTTCAGCGAACCTCGAAAGGCCTTCTCGAGCGTCTTGACGCTCGAGGGCTTCGGACTGCTCGCGTTCGGCGCGGGGATGGCGTCCTGCGGCGTCCGCTACCAGGCGCTCGCCGCCATCGCGGTAGGCGTCGCGGCCGTCGGCGCGGGTTTTGCGGCGAAGGCGCTTTTCGGCGACCGAACCCGGGGTCGACATTGATTTCGGTCTATCAAAATCGCCGTCATCGTGTCCGCGTCCACCGTGGCCTTGCATAAGCTGGGTAGGCACACAAATAGAGCCCGGCCTCTTGATAGAGGTCGGGCTCTGCGCCTTTTCGATCTGGTATAGACTTTCAACCGCAGCTGCTCCGCATCAGCAGTAGCCGTCCTCGTCGGCTACGGTGTAGAAGGCGTACTCCGGCTCGAAGCAGGGGTCGTCGTAGGCCTCCTCGATCTGCCCGACGGACATCTCCGCGACGTCGGCCTCCGTGTATGCCCCGTTGTCGGCGAGCATCCACGCCTTCCTGCGCCATTCGGGCTTCCCGTCCCAGTAGGACTCGAAGTCTGCCTCGGAGACGTAGCTGCCCATGTCGTCGAGGCGGTAGACGCCCTCGTTAGGTTCGAAGGCCCTTCTGACGAGCGGGCGGAGGGCGCGCTCGGCGTCGGCCAGAATCGACCTTATCGCCGTCGCGCCGATCGGCCGGCCGGTTTCGGCCCGGTACATCTCGACGGCATCCAGGAGGTCGTCGGTGTAGTGGCCCTGCGCCCAGTCGCCGGCCTGCTTGTCGTAGCGGTAGCATACGCAGTAGCGCTGGACCGCCTCGGGGCAGGTGTAGACGAGCGCCCATCCGGTCCGCTCGTCGTGCTCGAGCAACGTGTGCCTCATGTTCTGCTTCCTTTCGCCTTGGTGCGTTTCAGTGTCGTTCGGCGAAAGGCCCGCCCAGGCTGTGCGCCCGGGGAGCCTTTCGCCGGCTCCCCGGTATTGCCTGCCGGGTCTCGGGGTTGTGCGTCTAACAGGCGGGCTCGACGCCGCCGGCGCCGATGTAGTGCCTGATCGTGGCGTGGCCGCGGTCGCGGAGCCTGAAGCGCAGGCAATCGATCCTGCATGCGCCTCTCTCGACGTCGAAGCGATCGCAGAAAAGCTCCGCCGCCCGGACCAGGCGATCCGCGGCGGCTTCAACCTCCGCAAAATCGCCGCCTCCTGCGGCTACGTCCACGAGCACCGCGACGTCGCCGTCCTTCGCGACGATGTCGACGCTCTCGCCTTCGCAGCGCCAGTCCCTCGCGAGGATCTCGTAGCCCCGCGAGGCAAGGTATCTCTCCGCGATCTCCTTCACCATCGGCTCGGTCGTCATGGCCGCCCTGGCCATCCGGTCCCCGGTCTTCAGGTCGTCTGCCATCTTCGTTCCTTTCCTAGATGTTTTTTGCAAATAGAAAAGGCTCCCCGGGTCGCATCGACCAGGGGAGCCTTGATAGCTCCCCTGGTTTCGCTTCCCGGGTCAGGAAGGCGAGATGCCCTGGTCTAAAGGCCGAGAGCCTCGCGGGTCGAGTTCACGGCCTCCTTTCGCACCGTGGCGGAATCGAGCTGCTTGAACAGCGGCCCGCGCCATGCCCTCTCGTGCGCCTTTCGGAGCATCTCCACCAGGGAGACAGGGCCGTCAACCGGCCCGATCCTCACGGACCAGCTTGCGACGGCGCAACGAGACGGCTTTTCAACCGGCCCCATGTCGAAGACGTTGAGCTTATCGCCCTCTTTCCTCAGGTGAGCCGGCAGGTACACCTGGTCGTCGTAGTAGCTCACGAGCACGAGGTGGGCAGGCTTGCGCCCATCGACCTCGGTCACCCGGAACGTCCAGTACGTCGGCCTCATCTCGTAGGCCGCCAGCGAGACCTTCTCGATCAGCTGTGCGGCTACCTTGTCGGCCTCTGCCTTGATGCAGTCGTTCACTTCGAACATGCCGTTTCCTTTCCGGTCGCCTCGCGGCGACCTGTCTCAGTCGCCGCGATCGCTCGCGGTAAGGGTTTCGCGCAGCAAGGCGCGATGCAAGCAATGCTTGTCAGGGTGTTTTGATCTGATCAGCCCTTAAAGATGCCAGCTAGGGTAGGGGTCGGAGCTTCTGTACGCGATCTCTCCGCCTTCCCTGTCGAGGCGCTCGAAGCAGAACTCGTCGCAGTTGAACCATTCGACGAAGCTGCCGTCCTCGCACAACTCGAGCACCGCCTTCGCTTCGTCGGCGAAGCCCCATTGCCGCCGGCCTTCAGGCCAGAACTCGTCCCAGTGATTCTCCGGAATCGGAGTCAGGGCCGTCAGGCCGCCTGGCAGCTCGGTCTCGTCGAAACCGTCGGCATCGTCGCCCACGACTTCCTTGATGGCCTGCTTCTTCTCTGCCGAGATTCCCTTGTCAATCAGCAGGAGCAAATCGGAATGAGATACGTAGAACCCCATGTCGATCCCTCCTACCAGTTGACGGTGACGACGTAGGTGCCGGTTAGATCTCCCGGTTTTACGCCTACGGCAAGCCCCTGGTTTCCCAGCAGCCTCGCCAGCTCCTCGGCGTGAGTGAGTTTGAGCTTGGGCATCTCCTCGGCCCGCGCGCCGTCCTTGGAATCGACCCAAGTCGCGAATGACACGCTGCCCCATCCTTTCTTGGCGTGGTACTCGATGATCTCCATGTAGAAGGGGAGCGCCTCGGCGATGGTGTTGACCTTGCACTGGGGGTTGGCCAGCGCGTGCATCTGCTCGCCGAACGTCATCCCGCCGGGCCTCGACGGCCTTGCGCGGGAGAGCGCCTCGTCCCATTCGGAATACCAGCCGCCCTCCTCGGCCTCTCGGCCGATGGCGTCCGCCAGGTCGTCGATGACGCCGTCGGCGTCTGCGAACGTGCGGATGCCATCGTTTACGAGCGCCCAGTAGGACCCGATGGCCTCGGCCAGGCTCAATGCTTCTCCTCGTCTCATTTTGCTTCCTTTCCTAGATGTTTTGCAAATAGAAAAGGCTCCCCGGGTCGCATCGACCAGAGGAGCCTTAGATGGCTCCCCTGGTTTCGCTTCCCGGGTCAGGAAGGCGAGTGTCAAGCCGACGCCCGCAGATGGGCCTACTCCTGAGATACGCCCCTGTAGTGAATCAGCCTTACCTCGTTGCCGAAGGCCTGGTTGAACTTGACCCACACGATGTCGAACCTCGGGGAAAGCCCCTCGGGGACCTCGTAGCGCGCCGCGGCCTTGTTCAGCCGTGCTAAGGCGCGATCCCAGAGGGCGTTGTCGGTGCTTTCGGTCGCCACCGCGAAGACGATGTCCCCACCGTCCCTTGCGATGATGTCGGCCCCGCCTCGGGGGCAGCTCCAGCCGCGCTCCAGGATGTCATAGCCTTTGGTCTCGAAGTATCGCGCAACTACCTGTACCGGGTCGAACTCCATGTCTTTGCAACGCTCGTCCGTCGTCATTTCCTGTTTCCTTTCCTAGACTTTTTTGCAAATAGAAAAGGCTCCCCGGGTCGCATCGACCAGAGGAGCCTTAGATGGCTCCCCTGGTTTTGCTTCCCGGGTCAGGAAGTGTGCCTGCTAGGCCGCTCGATCGTCCTCGTCGTCGGCCTCGCCCCAGCCGTACTTGCTCTCGAAGTCATCGAGGTCGTACCAGCTGAGGTCCGGACCGTCGACGTTATGGTCGATGTAGAAACGTTGGCACGCCGTGAGGCCTCTGCTCTCGATCATCTCGCCGTAGCGTTCGACGTCGAAGGCGCTCATGGCGTCGCCGTCGTTGTCGAGGGCGCGCGACAGCTCGTCGTTGTACTGGAGGAACTGCCATCCGAGGTTCTCCTCGGGGCTTTCGCGGTCCACCCAGAGCTGCCCCCACCGGTCCTTCTGCCATGCGAAGTCGAAGTCGTAGCCGTAGATCGGCAGGTCGTCGACCTGTTCGATGATGTTCATAAGCTCGAGAATCGTGGAGGGGTCGTCGACGTGGTCGCACCACGCCTCGACCTTCTCCTCGGCGTCTGCGCTCATGTACTCCATCTGGCTTGCCAGCAGGTTGAGCTCGTCGAGGGACGTCCACTCGACGAACGCCGCCGTGCACCCGAACGGGGTGCCGTCGTAGTCGGAGATGTATATCTCCTCGTGCAGCTCGTCGTAGAGGCGGTGCTCCTCGAGGAAGGCCTTGATCTCGGCCGGCTCCTTGGGAAGCTCGATCCATGCGTCGTGAAGCTCGCCTTCGTTGTAATAGCCATAGTTGCCGATGCAGACGCTGATAGTCCCGCTCATTTCCGTTTCCTTTCCTAGATGGTTTTGAATGCAAATAGAAAAGGCTCCCCGGGTCGCATCGACCAGGGGAGCCTTGATAGCTCCCCTGGTTTGACTTCCCGGGTCTGGAAGTGCCTTGCGGCTTCGTATCGGGGCTTAGCAAAAAAGATATGCAAAGCTGCTAGGGTCGAGTTTGCACTCGGGGCACCCTTGGCATGTCCCGAGGTCGTTGTATATGCAGCCTGATGAGCTGAACTCTTCCACGACCTCGCCTTGAGAGATGACTTTCGCCATATCGCCGTCGACGCGGTAGAGCGTGTCGGGCTTCTGGCTCGAATCGAGTCTGCATTGTGCGGTCATTTTCCGCTCCTTCCCGGCCTCCGCTTCCGCGGCGGCCATAACGATAGGTCGCCGCGTCCGCTTAGGACACGGAAAGGACGGACTGCGTTTGCAGTCTATCCAGATGTCAATGTGCGCTCCTTTACTGGCGTGATGCAGGATGCGCACGGTGCAATCAAATTATACCACTTGGACGCTCGACCAGGGCGTTTCGCTCCATGATCTGCTCGTTCTCGCGGGCGCGGTAGGCTGCGGCGGCGGTCGCGGAGCGCCCGGAGCTGCGCCCGATGATCTTGGCGCTGAGGTGGTAGTCCGCCATGCCAGCCGCCCCCTTCCGAACGGTCGTCGTCTTCGTGTTTGCGGCAAGGGCGAAAGCCCGCGCAGGCGCGCAGATCGCGCCGGAGCCGCAAGGGCGGAACGCCCGCGCAGCGAGAAACAACAGCATGATTCTGTGCATCGCATTCCCCTGATCGGAGGTCTGGGGCGGGATGGGTCCCCAGACCTCCGATCAACGGAATGGGTCGCGGTGCAGTCGATATTGCCATGCACCGCGCTTTGCCGGTGCGGTGCATGGCAGGCTCCTTCTTCCTATGGGATAGGTCTGTGTTCCGCCCTTGGCTAAGCTGCCGATCTTCTCCAGCATATTCCGTATCCTTTCCTAGATGTTTCGCAAATAGAAAAGGCTCCCAAGTCGTCCGACCAGGGGAGCCTTAGATAGCTCCCCTGGTTTGGCTTCCCGGGTCAGGAAGGCGTGCTGCCGTTCAGTTTGCGGAACTCGGCATCGATTCTGCTTGCGAGTTCACTGCTCGCTTTGCCGATCCTGGCTCCGAACTCCGACTTGGAGATTCTGTACTGCGGTTCAAGCTGCAGCCTCGATTGCTTGACGAGCCCTAGTGACTTCCAATCGTCTAGAATGATTGACTTGAAGGGCGTATCGCCAATCTTCGAGGTGATTTTGAAGCAAAGATACGCATCCCCGTCCTCGTTGTATGCGAGGACGGGTCTCGCCTTGCCTTTGCTTGGATTGTCCGCGAAGCGAACGTAGGCTATCCATACCTCCCATTGCTCAGGGCGCGGGGTAGAGCTCGTCATAGACGTCGTCCTCCTCGCAGTATTCCTCGGCGGGAAGCACGGTGCGGCCATGCTCGTCGGCTTCGCCGACGATTCTTGCCTTGACGTCCTTTGGATCCATGGGCTTCGGGTACCCATGGGGTCCATTGCCTCCGAATGTGGCCTCAAAAGGCAGTTCGCCCCTCTCGACGCACTTGACGAGAAAATCGTTGACGGCATCGCTAAGGGAGACCCCCCAGCGCGAGCATAGCTTTTCAGCTTCGTTCTTCGTATCCTGCGAGACCATGGCCTCAACGATAGCGTCCCTAGCCATAAAGCCCTCCTTCGTAAGATGCCTGTTCGCACCACGAGTGTATAGGGCGGCATGACGCCTTTCAAGCAACGCTTCCACTTCCTTCTCCTTTCGTCCGAGCTTAATTCACGAAAGGCTCCCGGGTCGCTTGCGACCAAGGAGCCTCGTTAGGCTCCCTGGTTTGGCTTCCCGGGTCAGGAAGGGGGGCATCACCGAGATGCCCGCGTGGCCTTGAGAGGCGGTTAGGCGATGGCCATGAGGGCCTCGTAGGCCGCGATATGCAGCCCGTCCAGCCCAGTGAACTCTCCGAACCGTGCGACCTGCCATAGCTTGTCCAGCTCGATCTCCTTCCAGATCTGGTCGGCGAACAGCAGGAACACGTCGTCGGGGATGCCCCGCATGCCTCGGCCGTCGATGAGCGGCTGAAGCTCTTCGGCGATGTCGAAGCCCATATATGCGTCGTAGGCTTGCCGCGCAAGCTCGTCATCGTCAGCATCCGGCCCGACGTTTAAGGTCACGATCAAGTCCTCGCCGCCCGGCGTGTGCCGTTCAAGCTCGACGTATCCGCCGTCCTCATAGGGGCCGTGGATTTCCCAGCCGAGGCGTTCGATGAGGTCCGTCGATTCCTCCGGAACCATGATCACGCCTCGTTTCCGGGCACCGGGCCCATCCAGTCGACGGTCTCGCAAGGCTCGTCGTCCACGTCGTCGTTCCAGACGTGGATTTTGACCTGCTCCTCGGCTCCGTCGTTCATGCGGTCGACCTCCACGATCGCGACGGCGACGAACTCGCCATCGCCGTCGTAGAAGCCGATCGAGAGCCCTTGGTGCCCGTTGGGCGCCTCGGAGCCCCAGCGCTTGGCGACGATCTTGCCGTAACGCATCTCCTCGACGCACTCCGAAGCATCGCTTCGCCACATGGCCAGAGCCGCCTGCCCTCCTTGCTCGGTCGCCGCGTCCCAGCCCGTCTCCGGGTCGGGCGCATCGCCGCAGGGCCGATCCGGGTCGATGTCGCGGATCACTGAATCGGTGAACCGGAGCTCCTTGTCGAGGCCTTGGCTAAACGCGCCGCCGGCGTCGTAGAGCTCCCTGAACCTGTCGCCCGCGTCCATCGCATCCTCGGCCAGCACGTATCTGACCGCGTGAGCCGTCTCGGAGACGTAGACCGGGTGCCATCTGAGGCCTTCTTCCTGCTGCTGCTTGCTCATTTCCTTTTCCTTTCGTCCGAGTTTAAGATCCGAAAGGCTCCCGGGGTCGTTGTCGACCAGGGGAGCCTTGATAGCTCCCCTGGTTTTGCTTCCCGGGTCAGGAAGGCCGGTATCGCGGTGATACCGGCAGAGGTTTAGCAGGTCCCGTTTTCGCGGAACTCCGTCAGAGAAGACCGTTCGATGGCTTCGTTTCCGGCAGCTTCCTTGAGTTCGGAGCGGCTTTCTCTTCGATCAGACGGCACATTGGCCCAGAGCCAGTCTGGACCGATGGGGTAGAGCCCGCGCCCGTCTGCGCGATAGACCAGCAAGCGCCCGTCCGCATCTTCCGTGAACGAGTCGCTTTCCGGGTCGTATCGCATGCACGAGCAGCCGTTAAGCTCGTTGACGATGGCCGAAACCTTGCAAGCCTCGGCCTTGTCGAAGAGGACCCCTGCGAAGCGGGCCTCTTCGATTGGGATGAACCCATCGAAAGCGCCTATGCCGTCGATGGAGACCTTGACCGGCCTGCATCCCTTAGGTGATTTCATGTCATGCTCCTTCCCGGCCGTCGCTTCAGCGGCGGCCAACTAGATTGGTCGCCGCGTCTGCTGTCGACGCGGTTAGGTTTTGACGTCAAACCTATCCTGTTTTGAAGGTGCGCCCCTTCCTGGCTGTGTTTTGGGCGCACGGTGCAAGGCGATTGTAGCATACGGGAAGGGGTGGCCTTAGGGAACGTCGAGCGCCCCGTCTTTTCGCAGGGCGGCCAAAACCGTCTGCGCCACGGCGTCCAGCCCGCACGCGTTCGCGACCCTCGCCGCCTCGGCCGCGTCAAGCGTCGCGTCCCGTGTTGTTTCGCCCGCTTCGCGTCGATGTCCCGCCGGCTTCTCACCAAACTTGCGCCAATTTTGTACCAGAACCCCACCAGCGACACGCCGCACTCCGTCTGCTATGCGCCGTTTCGGGATTCCGCGTGGGTCCCGAACGCCCCCGAAAAGCAGCGAAGCCCTCTCCGCATGCTCGATGGCTCATGTTGGCCAAGGGCATGCGAAGGGGGCTCGCGCATCGATGAGGTTGCCGGACAGGTCTGTTATTCGGTTTCGGCGGGCGTGCACCAGTAGGATCCGCACGGCGTGTCGGCGTTCACGTCTGCCATGGGGAGGTGCGTGAAGCCGTCACGGTACGCGAACGCCTCGTTTTCGTCGAGGTCGCAGACGTACTGCTGCTTCGCCTCAGCTTCATGGCAAAGGCGCTCGAAGAGGCTCCTTCGGTCTCCTTCTTCTGCGACGACGGGGGCGTAGCACCAGGTCATCTCCTGCGCTCTCCAGCCCTTGCCGTCATCGCATCCGTACACGTAGCCGTTGTAATGGGCGTGTTTCACGCCGCCCACCATCTCGATGCTGTACGTCTCGACGTCTGCGCACGTCTTGATGTACGTCTCGTTCATTGCTTCTTCCTTTCCTTTGGTTTTATCTCTATCTCCAAAGGCTCCCGAGTCGTATCGACCAGGGAGCCTTTCAAGCTCCCTGGTTTCTCTTCCCGGGCGGGGAAGCCGGCCGCGCTCTAAGCGAACGCGGAACGGTGGCGGTCCTTGAAGTCCTTCATCTCGTCAAGATGCTCGGGCCTGAACGTCATCTCGCCGCATTCCGGGCATTTGTTGTGATGGACACCTGTTACCTCGATCGTTCCATTCGGGCTCTCTAGAAAGAAGGCCTCGTCGGTTTCGATCATCTTGGACGCACAGTAAGGGCAACGGTCTTTCATTTGAGCCTCCTGTCAGTGATTCGCTCCATCCCAGCACATCGACCAAATTTGAAGCATCAAACTGCCTTCGTCGATAAACGCCTTAACGTACCATTCGGTATCATCATAGCACCCACCGACATACACATCCGCCATGGTCCCTGGAAGGTTGTTGAGCTCGAAGGACTTAACGAAGTCGTCGTCGGATAACTCTGCGAACACGGCCGAGACGATGTCTTTCGGGCTCGCAACGTATCGGTTCACGATGAATTTAAATGCCCTTGAAGACAGGTCGTATTCACCTTCAGAGACGAGCCTTTTCATCTCTTCAAGCGAATACGTGGGCTTGCTCGATGATTTGACGTTCATACTGTTGCTTTCCTTTCCTTCGGATCTTTCTTTATCTCCAAAGGCTCCCGAGTCGTATCGACCAGGGAGCCTTTCAAGCTCCCTGGTTTCGCTTCCCGGGTCAGGAAGCGCCTTGCCAGGCTAGGGCCTGCACCCTCCGTCCCAAGGGATGGTGTCAGGGTTGGGGCAATGGATCTCTCTCTACGGCCTCCTTGTTGGTCTCCTTTCCGGTCGCCTCGCGGCGACCATGTCAGTCGCCGCGATCGCTCGCGGTAAAGGGTTTCGTGAAGGCGTCGGCCGCTCAGGCCCTGCCTTCCTTTACAACTTATCGGCGAAGCCGCTCAGCGCGTTCGATGAATCGTTTTGTCCAAGGGCACGCAGGGAGGTTCCCGATATGTCGATGAGGGTAGGTCGGGGCTTCGTGATTTGCCGCGCGCGGCAAACGGCTTTGCGTAGCGCCGCGGCATCGCAGGCGTGAAGGCCGGCATTCACGGCAAGGCGCAAATCCGACCCGTGGCTCTCAGAGCTCGCGAACGCCAGCGCATCCGCTTTTGCCTCGGGGCTCAGATCGGTCCAGTCGGCCTCGGCGGCCGCTGACCAGCTTTCGGCGAACTTCATCGAAAGCTCGCGATCGTGCGCCACCCAGTCGGCGTATGCCAGGCATCCAGCCAGCCTGAGTTCTCCCATCGGGGACAAGCTGTCTCTTTCCCACGGCCCCACGCCGATGGCGAAGCACGCGGAATCGCGCAGCCTGTCGAGATCGATGTCGCCGAGGTTGGTCTTAACGACGTCCATTTCCTTTGTCCTTTCGTCCGAGTTCGAAAACACGAAAGGCTCCCGAGGTCGCATCGACCAGAGGAGCCCTAGATAGCTCCCCTGGTTTCGCTTCCCGGGTCAGGAAGGCGGGTATCACCGTGATACCCGCATGGTTGGCTACTGAAGATGGCGCGCTATGGTTTGCTCGTCGTAGAGGCCTCCGACCGCCCGTAGCCTTTCCGGGTGCTCGTCGCCCAATGCTTCGGCATCGAGCAGGAAGCAGCTTGGCTGCTCCTCGCATATCCCGAAATCGTCGAACCTCATCGCGTGGATTCCGTCGAAGTCCTCGTGGGCGTACTCGTACCATATCGGCGTCGAGCACATCTGTGCGAGCTCCGCGAGCATCACATAATCGGGCTCGGTCCACGCCGTCCTGAAGCTTACGACGGCGTATCTGCCGTAACGCTCCACGCACGTGTCACAGGCGTTGAATATGGTGCCCCAGTTTAGGGATGCCCAGCAGTACCACGTCATGCAGCCGTATCTCTCGGGGCTCCACGGGTGATTTTCGTCAAGATCGGCAAAGTCGTCCGTTGCCCGCGCCAGCGCCTCCACATCGCTGCAGCGTCTTGCCTCGGCTGCTTTGATCGTCGCTCGTCTTTTCAAGCCGCCCTCGGTGATGTCGAGCCCTGCGGGGTTGGGTCTCACGAGGTTGAAGTCGAGGTTCCCCTCGGCGTTCAGCAGCACGTTGAGGTCGGCCGCCGATACGGCCATGCGGTTCTCAGTCCACTTCTCCATGATGCTTCTCCTTCCCGGCCACCGCGAACGCGGCGGCCAACTAGATTGGTCGCCGCGCCCACTTCGGGCACGGTCGGGACAAGCCTTCAAAAGCCTATCCGGATGTCAAAGTGCGCTCCCTTACTGGCGTGTTGCGGGATGCGCACGGTGCAACATGATTATAGCAAATCGCAGGATGGGTCTGAGCGCGAGGCGCATCGCCAGGGCGCCCTTAAAAGGGCGCGCCGGAGCGATGCGGGCAGTTCGACCTTCCCACAGTGGAAAACCTACCGAAGGCGTTATGGGCCTTCGGTTTAACGGTTTCCCACCATGGAAAGCTCGAACTGCGATGTGCTCCTCTTTGCAGATGTCTAAAGCGGTCGGAGGAGGGCGCTTGGGAGGAATTACAGGATAAGGACGTACGACGCGAAGCGTCTATATTGCGATTTTCGGCAAGCCGAAAACGTGGTTGAGCAGGCTCAACGCAAATTCGATACCCTGTAAGACGGAGGTTGAAGCCGTGCCACAGATTATGCGTGGTGCGTGCCACAGATGTTTCAGGTGCAACATGAAAGTCGCATATGAGCTGGAAAAACGGTTATCCAGCATGTGTGGCACAGAAAATAATCGCGACCTGGGGAAACGCGAGGATAACCCCAGGTCAAAGCTGTGCCACAGGATTCTGCGCGAAATAGCCTCTTTAATCGGCTCGGGACCGGTGTCGGCGCCTTTTGCGGGTGCGCGGCAAGATCTGCTTCTGCCGGTGGAATCGAACAGGGAAAAGGAAACATGTGTACGTGGCACAAACAATTTAGCCGACCTGGGGAAACGTCAAGGAAACACCAGTTCAACCGCGTGGCACAGCGATTCGTGAATCCCCAGCTGCTTTCAGCTGCCAGAGGCCTTTGGGCGTCGCGCAACGAGCCTTTCGCGTCAGACGGTGCTTCTGAACGTTTTAGTCGGTAAGCATTTCTCAGGTAAAATAGAACGCCGGTTCGTGGCACAGAATGTGCCACACCTTACACAGGAAACTGTGGCACAAACATATCAACATCCCAGGTGAATAGCGTGCCACGAACACCGGTTCGACTTTACTTCTATCGCATGTGCTGGTAGACTGCTTGCAAGCAAACGCGATCCATAGGAGGTTGAGGCATTGGAAAAGGCTGAGCCGACAGGCGCGAAGAAGCACGTTACGGCAAGGCTCGACGTCGACTTGCTGGAATCGGTCAAATCGTTCGCCTCGAGATCCGGCATGCCCGTGTCTGTCGCGATGGAGTTGCTTATCAGGGAGGGGTTGGCAGCTGTGGAGGGCGCCGATGCGGTCGACGCGGCTCTCGGGAGGCGCATAGACGGCCTTCTCGCCGAGCTAGACTCACGGCTTTCGAAGCTCTCGGCAGCGGCGGACGCTCGCGCCGAGAAATCCGCCTCGGCGGCGGCCAAGAGCCTAGACCGCGCCGCCAGGGACATCAACACCGTCAGGAAGAACGCGGGCACCGCCGCGCAGGCCTCGCTCGCCGGGTTCATGATGCAGACCTGGTTCATGCCATCGATGCTCAAGTCCACGGCGGCGGACCTGCACGACAGGTTCCTGTGGCCCGGCAAGGCCGGCGCGATATTCGACGTGTCCAGGGGCGAGGACGGCTCGATCATCTTGAATGACAAGCTGCTCCCCTCGGACCTTTACAAATGGTGGTGGGGCGTCGCCGGCTACGGCCGCAGGCTCGCCGGCGACCCGTCCATCGTGTCGAAGGCCTCCGCCGCCGCATCCGATTTCCTCGACCGCTTCAGCGAGGAGGAGGTCGCCTCGATAATCGAGGCATCCATCGATCCCGAGAAGTCGGCCGAGGTGATCGAAGGCTATCGGAAGGACATCAACGAGCGCCTCGAGTCGACGGGGGAGGCGAGCTGACGATGGCCTCGGGCACGATCACGGTGCGCATCGACGACTCGCTCAAAGAGGAGCTTTCGAAGCACTGCGCGGCGACGGGGGAGACCGCGTCGCAGGCCGTTCGGTCGCTGCTCTCGGAAGCGCTGCTGGAGCGCAACGCGCGCACGTACGGCCGCGCCATAAGGTCGGCCGTGCGCGGGGAGCTCGACAGGTTCCTGGAGTCCGACAGGGTTCAGAAGGAGTTCTCGGCCGACGACTTCTACGACAGGTTGGCGACGGCCTTGTCCTACGACATCGACGAGCTGCGGCGCATCGCCGGGGCCTGCCTGTTCGTGGCGTCCGGCGTGGCCGAGGGAACCGGGGCGCCTTTGGGCTCGGACGGGTCGCGAGGCCCCGCCTCGGCGGACGAGTGGTACCGGGCCGCGATGGCGGCCGGCAGGGACGTGGGGCTGACGGCGACCCTGGAAGGCGCGGCGGCGGCCGCGTCCGGGGAAGCGGGCACTGAATCAGAAGAAGACCTCCTGTGACGTCGGCGGCATCGGAAGCCGGCGCGCAGGCGGGACAGACCGGAAAGGGGTTTGGAATGGAAGATGAGATCAAGGCGGACGCTCCGGCCGAGGAAAACGGGGAAGCCGCGGCCACCGGCCGCGAGAAGGCGCCGCGCCGGAAGAAGGCCGCGATAGCGGCGGCCTGCGCGGCAGCGGCGGCGCTGGCGGTGGCGGGCGTCGCGTGGGCGGCGACCCATCAGGCGCAGACGCTCCCGGCCGACGAGCCGGTCGGCCAGGAGCAGGCCGCGCAGCCCGAGCAGAGGGCCGAGATCGAGCTCGAGGCCCGCGCAGAGGGCTGGTCGGAGTCCTCGACGCCCGCCATCGCGCACGTGAAGGGCCAGGGTGCGGACTTCTACCACGCAATGCCTGCCAACTCCGCCGAGAAGGTGGAGGTGCCAGCCCAGGGCGGCTACGAGGTCGAGTGGATTTCCCCGGTGAACGCCGACGGCTCGCTGTACAGGGCGTCCTCGAAGGCGGCCAAGGCCGAGGCCGGCGGGGACAAGTCGTCGACGGGCCTCGAGCTCGTGCCCGCCGATCAGGTGACCCAGGCCGACATTGACGAGGTGATGGACAAGATCTCCGAGGCCGTGTCGAAGGGCGACTCGACCCTCGCGGGCGACGCCGGGCGCGATCTCGTCGACAAGGCCGCCGCCAACGCCGCCAACGCCCCGGCCGCCGACAAGTCGAAGGTCGAGGAGAAGGCCGAGGGGGCGAAGGACTCCGTGAGCGAGCAGCCCGCGCAGATCAAGCCCGAGCAGCCCTCGCAGCCCGAGCAGCCCTCGCAGGCCGCTGGCGGGTCGTCGGCTTCCGCCGAGCAGCCCTCCGCCCCCTCCCAGCCCGCCGCCGAGCGCAAGTGGGTCGCCGACTACGAGCAGGTCTGGGTGCCGAGCTACGTGACGGTCACCGACCAGGCCGCCTGGGACGAGCAGGTGCCGGTGTACGGATACTCCGAGCGCTCCATCTGCAACACCTGCGGCGCGGACTGCACCGGCAACGAAGCTGCTCATGGCAAACAACATGCTATGAACGGTCAGAACGCCGGCCATCATTCTGAGGTCGTCCAGACCATAACCGGCTACAACACCGTGCACCACGATGCGGTCACCCACGTGGAGGACCAGGGGCATTGGGAGACCCGCGAGTCCGGCGGTCACTGGGAGTAGCCCGGCGGCTCTCTCCAAGCATCTTCCCGCCGAGCGCCCGAAGCTCGCCGGCCATCGTCAAGACGGCATCCGGGACAAGCGCCCTTCGCTTCCCTTTGCGGGAGCGAAGGGCGCTTATTTATACCCTGCGCCTCGCCAGCGAAAACCAGGGCCTATATAATCATCACCGCAAGGCCGCGGCGCACCCTACCCGAAATCAAGCGTGCGAAAACGCGCCGCGGCCCTCACCTCGTCAATAGACCGCCCGAAGCGGCTTCCGATACCGAAGGGAACTAGCATGCCTAGAACCATCGACGGTATCTTCTGCCGCATCGTTCTCGAATCGGCAGATAAACGCCAACAGGCATATTTGGGGTATGTAAGATTACTGGTTGAACGGTTTCGACCAGTAATCTTACATACCCCAAAGAAAGAGGAAACCTAAATGGACGCAATAGTGGAAGCCCTAAAGCCTTTCATATTTTTCGTTGCTGTTCTCTGGGGTATTGAGACTATCGTTACGATGCTTATCAAAGATCACAAGCAGGCGAAACGAAAGCGGGTACGTGAGAAGAGATGCTTGGGGTACCAGGACCGCCACATGGCAAACGACGCCGAGCATGCCAAGGTGACCCGCGCGATGCGCTACGACGTGCTCCGCCGCGATGACTTCCATTGCGTCCGCTGCGGACGCGGCCGCGAGGATGGCGTGAAGCTCCACGTCGACCATATCGTCCCCGTATCGCGCGGCGGCGAATCGGTGATGTCCAACCTCCAGACCCTATGCGAGGACTGCAATCGTGGCAAGGGAAACCGCTACATGGAATAGCGATCACTAACAACTGCCAAGACGAAAAAGCTCAATATGTTTTCAGCGCCGATACGGTTGACCTATCTTACCGATATTAAGCCAAACAATTCGATGTGGTCTCTTATTTTGAAAACGTTGATTCGCAACTTGTAACGTTATTTCGGGGTATCGAGGGGCCGTCCATGACAAAATCAAAACAGCCCGATAACGTTCCGCTTTGATAACGGAAGTTGGATGAATAGCGTTCGGCTTTGAGAGTGAGAAGGACCGCCTTCGAGTCGACACGGCAGATGCAGGGCACGAAAAACCCGGGTCGCGATGCCCAGGTTTTCTCGTTTTCCGCTATTCGGTTTTCTCCCGATCCGCGCGGCGGCTCCTGCTCAGAGCGAGCCAATCTGTCCGGCTTCAGGGCCGACGACCGGTATTAGCCCTTTGGACGCACGATGCCGGCGATGGCGTACACCACCCGCTCCTGTTCAGAGACCAAGGCCCCGAGGCCCTCCTCTCCGAGCTGGACGCCGGTCCCCGCCGCCGCTTGAGCGGCTTCCAATAGATCGAGCACCCCCTTCGCCAAAGCGAGCGCGTCGTCCCGCATGTCCTCAAGCTCCGTTTCGTCCATCTGCATGGCCATGATCCTTTCCTTCGACGCTGTGCGCATTTGCGCACGCGGCGTCATCATGGGCGATGCGCTCGATGCTTTTCGCGCAGCTGCTGTAGAGGGCTGGTGAAGGGTGGGTCTCGATCGATTTGCGGACGCGGCGAGGTGCCATATCATGGGCGCGTTGTCCCCTCGTTGAAGGGCCTCGCCGTGCGCTACGCGCGCCTGGAGGAGGCCGAGCGCATCGCGCGGTCGGGCAAGCTGTCCGACCGCGAAAGCGCGCTGCTGTCCCCCGACATCGCGTTCATCCACCTCCATGCGGGCGGGCTCGTCGCCGAGTGCGGCTACTGCGGGTGCGTCGTCGACGAGAAGTGGGACTTCTGCCCGAGGTGCGGCGTGCGCTTCGTTGACTGCAGGTACGTCGCCGAGTTCGGCGACCTCGACGCTTGATGCGCAGGGCGCGTCGAGCAAGATCGGCCGACGGCTTTCAAAGGACGAGGGACGGCAAACCGCGATTCGAGATATGAAAAAAGCCAGGCGAACATGGAAAGTGTCCTGGCTTAATACCGTTGCGAAACGCCGCCCAGCGCGCAGGCCTTGTCACCAAAGCCCGCGCTTTGCGGTTTTGCGAGAGCGAATGATGCGCTTGCGCGATCATCCGTCCGCCGTCGCGTTTCGGGCGGACGGCCTGGTTTCGACGGATCCTCTCACGATGTACTCGCCGTGCAGCGTTTCGTCCTTGTTGAGGAAGTACATGTACTCGACACGGACTTCGTCGCCGATGTTTAGATCGTCGAACGATATGATTCTACGCTCGATCCTTTCGGAAAAGCCGAACGTGTACACATCTCCGCTGTTCAGGCCATATCCCGGTGTTGCTATTTCGATTTCTGCGGTTTCTGAGTTTCTGTCCAATGAGACAATGGCGCCGTCCGCGGAGAGCAAAACGTTAGCCATGCTCCCCGTCGAGCTGGTGTCGATGCTTTCTGCTTCTTTCTTTCTGATGTCGGTCACGTTTTCGAACTGCCATTCTTCGCTCGGTTTGCTGCGGTTTTCGTTGCTCGAAGAGGATAGAACGGTTGCTGTTGCGGCGGCCGCGAAGATTGCTGCCGCCGCAACGATTGCGATTATGCCTTGCTTCGTGGCCATTAAAAGAAGAACGTTCCTTTGGGGTTTAACAGCGCCGGGTAATGGAAATTGATATATCGACCAGAATCATTCCATCCGTCTGCGATTACGGTCACCTCAAGTGCAGCGCCCGTTGCGTTATTCGATGCGGACACGTAGCCTTCGACGACGGTACTGTGGCCCCCCGAAGATGGCCATGCGCTTAGCAGCGATGGCTGCTGAGCGTTTACGGCAAGCACGTATTGGGCGAACGTCGGGTCTTGGTTTACCCTGTTCGAGACGCTTTTGCCCCTTGCGGCGCAGAAGCTAACGAACCCAGATGCGCCTGAGCTTATTTGCGTGCTTCCGAACACGATGCCGTTTTCCGTGTAAAGGACGGTCGTTCCCGTCCTGTCCCACATTTCGAGATACTCGTCAGCGCACTCCCACATGTTGCACATGCCGTATAGGCTCGCGCATGTGCATAGAGCTGACACCTGACATGCGTATCTTCCCGTCAGGTAAGTGATTCTGTTTTGAGACGATCCGATAAATGATGGGAAGAAGTTGAAAGCCGAGATGGCGTAGCTTGCATACAAATCTGATGTGTTGATGGTCGCATCAATCCAGGCATTGCCGGTAGCCGACGATAGCGCCATGGGGATATCTGCGGTCGTTCCGTCGTTCAGGAGGACGGGTCCGCCGGATCTGTCCGCGGCGCCGTAGAGCAGCCCGTCGATTTTGACGGCGTATTGCTCGTCTTCGGATAGGTGCTGCGCTGATGCAAGCGATTCGTTCGACATCAGCGCCGCCGCATATGGGCTGATCGAACCTTGCTCAAACGAAAACTCGGCGATGCCGTTCGGGCAGCTTGCGTCGATGACGATGTATCCGTTGGGAGCCCCGTCGAGGTTGTAGTCGACGACGTATCCTACGTGATCGCCGCCGGCAGTCGCTAATCTTACGGGGTTTGCGGGAACCAGCCCTTGGCCGTTCGTGTCGCACGATTGGGCGAAGTTGAAAGCCATTTCGAGGGCGTTGTCCGATGTGAGTGTCGACGTTGAGCCGGTCGCATCCTGGGCCATGGCCTTGGGCGTGCCGGCGAAGGCGGCGGCTGACGACAGCGCCGCGAGCTTTACGAATGTCCTTCTGTCCATAGGTGCTTCCCCTTCCGTGAAGGTAGATCTTTATGACATATGCAGGGATTCGAATCCTTTTGCAAGGATATACGGAAACGCCGCTTGGTTTGAGTTGGGTTAAGAGGTTTCGGTAAACGGCCCCCGAAATCGTTTGCAGCCGCCCCGTATAGAACACCCTCGGGGGAGGGGCTTTCGAGGCGATCCGGATGGTCGCCTTTTCTGATGCCCGAGGGCGTACAATAAATGTATTTATAATATACGTCCCGCATAGAACGAGTGCGGCAACTGCGGGTGCCTCGTCGACGAGCACTGGGGCTTCTGCGCCCGCTGCGGCGCGCACTTCATGGACCGCAGGTACGTCGCCGAGCTCTGCGACCTCGACGCTTGATGCGCAGGGCGCGTGCGGGCAAGATCGGCCGACGGCTTTCGAAGGACGAGGGGCGGCGAGATCCGCCGCGAGATGGCCTTCGAGGACGTGTTCGGCGAGCCTGACGGCGCCGTTCCTAGCGTTTGCGATATGCGGTAGACCTCGCCGAGCCCGTTTTCTCGATGGTCCCGTCATCTTGGAGCTTCTTGAGGACGCGCTCGACCGTTCGCTTGCTTATGGACGGGTTCGCATCCATGATGTCCCGCTTCGTCGCTGCGCCGACGAGCTGCTCGAAATATGCGCGCAGCATGCCTTCGCCGCCTTTGGGGCCCGCTGCAATGGCGAATCTCCTGTCGAGCTCCTTGTAGCAGGCCGTCATCACGCCGAGCATGTAGGTCACGAACGGGGTGTAGTCGTTATCGCCATCCTGCCACCCGGCGGAGCTTGCGCCGAGCGCCTCATAGTACGTCTCCTTCGATCTTTCGATTTCCTTTTCGATCGATACGTATTTTCCGACCGTGTATCCGCATCGGTACAGGAGGAGCAGGGTGAGCAGCCTGCTCATGCGCCCGTTCCCGTCGTTGAACGGGTGGATGCTCACGAAATCGAACACGAACACCAGCGACACGAGGACGGGATCGTACGTTCCGGCTTCGATTTGCGCCCGGTATTCCCTGCAGATGGCGTCTACCGCCGCCGGAGTCGCGGCGGCGCTCGTAGGCCTGAACCTTGCGACCATCTCCCCGCTGGCCGACCTCTCGGCGATCACGTTGTCGGAATCCTTCCACCTTCCTGCGAACGAGTCGCCAGTGAACCTGTACAGGTCGCGATGGAGCTGCAGGATCACGCCGGGTGTCACGGGTACGGCATCGTGCCTTTCGTGGATCATGTCGAGCACGAACCTGTATCCGGCTATCTCGCGCTCGTCTCGATTCTTCGGTTCGGCCTTTTCGGCCATCAGGTCGCGAAGCCTTTTGTCCGAGGTCGCGATGTTCTCGATTTTGTTCGACGCGCTCGTGCTCTGTATTTTCGCGACCTCGACGAGGCTTCCCAGCACGTCCGGCCTCGTCGCCTCGTAAAGCGCTTGTCTTCCGCGGTGCTCCCTCATATCGCCGATAGACGACATGATTTCGGGCGACATAAGGGTGCTGAGCTGCCTCGAATAGTCGAATTGAGCCATGGAGTATCTTCGCCACATTCCTTGTATCTTCGCCAAATATAAATAATATGGCAAAGATACTCCATATGTGGCGAAGATACAAGGGCAGATGTCTTCCTGCGTGCAACGCCCTCGGTGAATGCTTTAAGGATGGCTTCCGGGCGACCGGAACCGGCAGCCCTATTCGATCTCTGAACTGTTACGATAGCTATCAGTTAATGAACTCAAGTGTTTCACCGGGAAAAACGCCGTTTTTATATTGGGTATGTAAAATAAGTGGTTGAGAGTTGTTAAACCGCAGGTTGAATGTTGCTGTAGGTTTCACTAATTTTCAACCACTTATTTCACGCGCCCGTTTTTCATTGTCGCTTTTTCGGCCGCCTCGGCCTCGGCGTGCGCCCATCGGCGTCCTCCCGCCGTCTTCGCACGCCCTGCAAGCACGGCGCTGATGCATCCGGGGTTGCAGCCCGCCCAGGCGGCCGCCTCCTTCACGCCGGGAAACCTCATCTGCGTGTCGAGGCAGGTCACCGGGGTCTTCCAGCTCGGCTCGCGTTGCTCAGCATATGCCCACCGGTATCCGCCTGCGGTCTTGCTTCGACCGGATAGGACGGCGCTGATCGTCCCATGGCAGCAGCCCGCCCACTCTTCGGCCGCCCTGATACTCGGGAACTCGTCTCCGGTCTCGACGCAGACGATCGGCATCGTCCGGCGGCCTCCCCGCAGCTTCCGAAACCGCCAGCGCACACCGCCCGCCTCGTCCTTCTTCCCGGCCAGGCAGTCGGCGATTTCGGCCGCCTCGCATCCGGCCCACTCGGCGGCGTCGCCGAGGCTCTCGAACTTGGCGCTTGCCTCCGGGCATTCGATCGCCGCGCGCCAGGACCCGGGCGGCTGCTCGGCATAGGCCCAGTGGTAGCCGCCCGCGGTCCTGCTGCGCCCGGCGGCGCAGTTGCCGATGGTCTGACGGCTGCACCCGGCGCGCTTGGAGGCTGCGGCTGCGTTCGGGAAGGCCTCGCCGGTCTCTATGCAAATGACCGGCCTCTTGCCGTGCCGGCCTGCCGGATCTGCCCAGGCGGACGCGGCGCGGATGCTCGGGAAGGTCGTCTGCGTGTCGAAGCATATGGCCGGAGTGCCCTTGCGCCCGCAGCGTTCCGGCTTTCCCGAATCGGGGGGTCCAGGCTCGCGCCTCTGGTCGATGTGCATGTCGATGCGCCTTCCTCTTCGTTCGCCGGATCGCGGCCTGTTCGCCTTAAATCGGGCATATGAAATAAGTGGTTGGATTCGTTGACTATCTGGTTGGCCGAATTGGGTTGCTTCGGTTGTTAAGGGTCTGGTCGCGAAGGTTCGCCCGGCCGTCAAGCCAGCGGCCGTGAAACGAAAGAAGGACCTTGCCGCCGCGTCAGGTCTCACCCAGGCAGTGATCAACCACTACGTCAAGGGCGCCCGCGTTTTGAACCTCGAGACCGCGATCCGCGTTTCGAGCGCTCTCTGCAAGCCGATCGCGGCCCGTTCGACGTGTGTCCTTGTCGGCCTAGTTCCGGGATGTCTCCCGTACGGCGCGCAACGTGCTATCATCTGACGGGCACAAGGCACACGCAGAGCGCAACAGGGATGGAGGCCTGCATGGGGGATGAACCCGCAACACGCGATTATTTCCGCATCGCCGTTATTTCGGCGGCATCGGCCAGGCCCGACCCGGTGATTTACGGAAACGATCCCCTCATCGCCGCCTACCCTCTAACGTGGGACGGGCCGAACGGGGTTTTCCTGGCAAGGGAGGTAGACGGCGAGATCCTCCTCATTGCGGGCGCCTGCCGAGCGCTCGCGCGCGCAGAGGCCGCGGTTTCCGACCCGTCGCTCGAGAACATCGACGTTCACGTGTTCGAAAGCCTCGACGACGCCGACGCTCGCGCGTTCCACGATGCTTCGAACATCTACACAGCCGCAACGCCCTCCGCCGATAAAAGAAAGCTGCTCATGGGATTCCGTGAGCACGTCAAGGAAATGGGCCGGAAGTCTTGCTGGAGATACGGCAAGATGACGGACCTGTGCTCGATCGTGACGGGGAAGAGCACGAGGTTCGTTTCCGAGATGGCGACGCTGACGGATAGGCTGACGCCTCGTTTGCTTCAATGCTTCGATTCCGGGCTGATGGGGACCGCAGTCGCTAGAAAGGTCGCCTCCTTGGGGTCGCGCTCCGGGGGAGATTCCCTCATAGGCGAGTTCGATGCCTACGCGAGGAGACTCAACCCGGCTTGCCCGGCGGATTACGCCGATGCGTACAGAAGGTTCAAGCAGGAGAAGGGCGGGCCGTGTCTGCTAGCGCAAGCGGCGGCAGCCCTCAACAAGGCGGCCGACGCCTTCGAACGCGACGGGTCCGCCCCCGATGCCGACGAGCTGGCAAAGGTCAGGGCTGCATTCGATCGGCTTAATTCCTGACGGCTAGAGCCCCTTCGCTCCCTCGCCGAATCTATCCAAACGTTCCTGCCTGGTGACTAGCAAGCCGTCCGGCGCCTTCTGGTGGGCCGAGGGCATCGGTTGATGCGAAGCGTCGTCCAAGCGACTCGCGTACCTCGAAAACCCGTCTGTCTGAGCCAGGCAGGCCGTCATCTGCACGAAGCCTCGATTGCGGCCGGCAGTATCTTCTCCGCCAGCTCGTCGTCTGCGAACGGGCGCTCTCGGCCGAGCCCGAGCATGAGCCCGATCACCGCCAGCTGCACATCTGTCAGCGCGACCTCTCTGTGCTCGCCGTCCACGTACGTGCAGAGCTCCGCCCAGTCGCCCGCTTCGAAGGATCCGTCATCCGTCATCTTCTCGCTCCTTCCTATCTAGCCCGCCCTGGTTTCGCGGCCCGCGCACTCGACAGGACGTAGGCGTTCGCATCCCGCCCGCCGTCGGCTCCTCTGGCGTTCCGAACCTCGACCAGCCCGGCATTCCTGAGCCGGGCGATGGCTCGATCGACGGTCTTGGCGCAGCAGCCGACGCTTTCGGCGAGTTCCTTATAGGAAATGGGATGCCTGCGCGAGGCGGCTATCGTTCCGAGTATCTTGAGCTGCGTATCCGTCAACCGGACGCGCCCGCCGCCTTCCAAATCGTTTGCCCCTCCGGCAAGCTCAACACTTCTCTCCAAACCTCACCTGCTTTCCGAAAACCTGCGGTCCAGGCCTTCTGCTTCATGCGTCCGTCTGGCCTTGCGCGCCCCGTCATCTTTCCTGCACCGCGTAGACGAGCGTGCGCGAGTTTCCCGTCTGGTACGAGCAGGTCACGAACAGGAACACCTGCTCGGCCTGCTTCGGCGGCCTGCGCACAACGTCCGCGTCCTGCTCCTCTGCACGCAGCAGATCGGCCGCGGCGGAGGCGTCCTTAACGCCCGTCACCTTCTGCGCGACGTCGGCGTCGACGACCTTTACGCAGGCGACCTCGAGCATGCGGTTGCCCTCGGGGCTCATGAGCATGATCTCGCTGTGCTCGTCGGCGTACGTCTCGTCGCTCATCTCCTTGAAGTCGGTGAGCATCGAGCCGTCGAGCAGCGAGTGGCCCAGGACGATCGGCATGGCCGACCCAAAGCCCTTCTCCTCGCAGGTGGCGTCCAGGTACGGGCAGCCTGCGCGGGAGGGGGAGCCGTCGTACGCCGTTTGCAGGTAGCGCTCCGGGTCGTCCGGGCGCGCCTGGCAGATGGGAGCGTCTATGTTGGTGCCCGGCACCTTCACCCAGCCGACGATGTCGGGGTTCGCGAGCCGCAGCCCCTCCCAGTCGATCTCGGGGAACGCCCCGCCCGCATCGGCGGCCTCGGATCGGTAGCCCGAGGCGTCCGGGTGCACGACCGACGGCGCGACCAGCAAGACCGCGACAAGGACGACCGCGGCGGCGGCGAGCAGCATCGCCCATCCCAAGGCCCGCCTCATAGGCGCTCCTGGCCGATGTGCGCGCGCTGCATCTCGCGCTCCGGCGCGCGGCGCCTGGGACGCCGCCTGATGCCTTGCCCGCCGGCTTTCGCGGTCGGGGACAGGGCGGCCTTCAGCGCCGCGTCGAGCATCCCGGCGGCCAGCCCGAGCCCGCCGCCCGACCTGTCCCGGTCCTCGGCGCGTTCCCTCGGCTGCCTTGAGGGAGGGTCGGACAGGACGCCGCGCCCGGCCGCGTCGACGAGGGCGCGCGCCATCCTCTCGGCGCACGCGCGCTCGGCGGACGAGCGGGCCGCGCCGGGGTCTCCTCCGGGCCTAGCCGCCAGCTGCCTTTCCGCCTCGCGCTGCACCGCGCGGGCCGCTGCCGGGGTCTTCAGGGCCTCGTTCGCGAACGCCCTGGCTGCCGCCTTGGCGCGCGGGCTCGCCTCGTCCCACGTCGCGCCCTTCTCCACGGCCCGGGAAAGCTGCGCAAGCTCGCGGCCCATCTTCGAGGCCTGCTCGAGGCTTATGCCGTATCGCCTCGCGGCGGCCTGCTGGCGCACCAGGTCGGGCCTGGACAGGCGCGCCTGCGCCGCGAGCCGGGCGCGCTCGGCGTCCTGGGCACGCCGGCGCCTGTCGCGCGCGGCGGCTTGGGATTGCGCGTATGCTCGCTTGCCGCCCTCGCCACGGGCCCGATCCCAGGCCTGCCTGCCCTCGCGCGCCCTTTCCCGGGCGTCTTCCGGCGTGCAGGCCCTGACTGCCGCCGATGCGGTGCGCTTGGCGAAGTCCTCGGCGTCGGCGCGCAGCGAGGCCTTGCGCTCGGCGGAGCCTTCCGCCATGCCCCTGACGTCTGCCTTCACCTCGGAGGTCAGCTCGCGCTCGGCGCACGTCCTCGAGAACGACGGGGATGCCCGCCTGGCCGCGGCCACCAGGTCGCGCGCGGCTGCCTGGGCCTTCCAGTTGCGCGCCACGGCGCCGGAGCCCGCCGCCAGCTCGGAGGCCACGCGCGCTCGCGCCGCCTCGACGGGGGCGCGATCCTGTGGCGGGACGTCTGATTCGCGCAGGGACCGCTCGGGCCATCCGGCCTTGCGGGCCCGAGCATCGAGGGCCGCGGCCGCCCTAGCGTCGGGTCTCTCGCCGGCTATCACCCGGATCTGCTGGCGGGCGAGGTCGCGCAGGAAGTTGGAGCGCGCATCGCGCTCCTCGCGTATGCGCGCGTAGCCGACGCGGTAGATGGCCTCCTTCCCGGCCCGGGTCGCCTCTCGCCCCACCGTGGAGCCTTGCTCGATCTCGCCGCGCGCCGACCACGTGAGCACGTGGCAGTGAATCGACTCGCTGGCGTCGGTGTGGTACGCCGCCACCCACCTGATGTCGGCCGGGTCTTTGATCAAGCCCCATTTCTCGACGTTCTCCGACCAGGTGGCGCGAAGGAGGCGCTGCATGTCCTCCTTGCTCTCGAGCCGAAGCGCGGCGGCGTACTCGCGCTTGATGGAGACCACCGAGTCGATGAAGGCCCCGCCGTCGGTCCGCATCCTCGCGCGCGCCTCGCCCACGCTCACAGGCCCGTTCGCGTCCCACAGCGACGCGTCCTCTTGCAGCGCCGCCCCCTTGCCTTCGTAGGCGCCTTCGCGCGCCGCGTAGTCGAGGCGGTCGGCGGCGTCGCGCTCGGCGGAGAGCTGGCGGTCCTGGGGCGTTGGCTCGCGGTCGATGTCGGATTTCGATTCGAAGGCCCCGGTGCGCGAAAGGTACGCCACCGCCCGGGCGTTCGAGGCGCACGGCATGGCCCCCGTGTCCTTCCTCCCGAGCTTCTTGGCGTAATCCCTGGGGGTGTGCCTCACTATGATCGCCGACTGCAGCGGCACGCCCTTCCAGACGGCCATCTACCTGCCCGCCTTTGCGGAAGGCTCGTCGGCCGAGGTAGGCCGCTCTCCGTCCTGCGCGGCGGCCTTCGGCCGGGCGGCCCTGCCGCCTAAGGCCAGCATGGCCGCCCCCGCGACGGCCAAGGCGGCGCCGGCGGCGACGGGCAGGGCGGCGCCGGCAGACCCGCTCCGAGCCTCGTGCGCGGCTTCGTCGTCCTGGCGCTCTATGTAGCCGATCTCGCCGCTGTCCTCGGCCGATGGCTGCTGCTGCGCCTGCGCGGCTTGGGCCTGCTTCGGCTCGTAGACGGCCGTGATCGTGCCGGAGGCGCCTTGGGCCGGCTCGTAACGGGCCGTGAGCTTGTACGTTTTCGGGGCCGACTCCCTCGCGATCGCCGTGTAGGTCACCTTCGCGGACTGCCTGCCGGTCCCGTCCCCGGCGTCGGAAAGCTCGACCGCGCCCTTTTTGAACGTGAGCTCGCCGGCGCCGTCGACCTGCTCGGCCCGCTCGTCGGGGATCGCGGCCACCTCGTCGGGGAACAGGGCAGAGTACACGATTGTCTGCTCGTACGTGCGCTCGCTGGCGTCCTCTTCGGACACGGAGGCCTCGGCCGACGCCAGCGCGAGCTCGTAGGTCGCGCCGTCCTCGGTGACCGTGACGCTTGCGGGGAAGTAGGACGAGGCGTCGCCGTTGTACTCCGACGCGGCGATGCTTCGCTCGCGTGCGGCGCTAGCGCCGGCCGGGGCGGAGGCGCCGTCCGACGATGCCGACGCCAGCGCGTACTCGACGCCGGCGACCTCTATGGTCGCCGGCACCTGCTCGCCGACCTGATACGTGCGCGTCAGCGCCTGAGACGCGCCGGCCGCGCCGGGGCAGGCCAGGGCCAGGGCAGCCGCCAGCGCGACCGCGCGGCGGGCCCTCACCTGCCGCCGCCGTTCGCCAGGAGCCTCCTGCCGCCGATCGCCAGGCCGGCGGCAGCGATCGCCAGGCCCGCGATGAGCATCCAGTGCGACGCGATCCAGTCGCCGGTCTTCTCGAAGAAGGTCGTGGTGGTGTTTTCCGGCACGTCGCCTATGGCCACGGTCTGGCCCTCGTCGGAGGGGTCCTCATGGGCGGCCACGAGCGAGCCCGAGGCCTGGTCGTAGAGCCGCTCGAAGACGACGACCTTGCGGCCGGAAAGCTCCCGGGCGTTGAACGCGGGAAGCTCCAGGGTCACGGCGCCGTCTGCCTGCTCGGGGGCGAACTCGACGGTGGCGGATACCTCGCCGCCGTCGTTTTGCACCGGCTCGCCGGTGTCGGCGAACACCAGCTTGCCCTCGAGGCGCATCGCCGCGCCCGAGGCGAGCCCCTCGTGCTGGACCTTGTCCGATATGGACACGTTTTCGGTCGCCATGGCCTGGTGGGTGCCGCTTTGCGCGTCGGTCGCCGTCGTCCCGATGGAGGGCACCCTCACGGTCTGCCCCTCGTCGGAGGGGTCCTCGTGCTTGGCGACCGGCTCGTCGCCGTCGGCGGGGAACAGGCGCTCGAACGCCGTGAGCCGCTTGCCGGCAAGGCCCGTCGAGTCCACGGCGATCTTCAACTCGACCTCGCCGTCCGGCGATTCGGGCGTGAACGTGAGCTCGCCGGCGGCCGCCGTCTGGTCCACCACGAGCATGTTCCCGTCATCGCCGACCAGGGCCGATTTGAGGGTGTAGGGCTTCCCTGGGGTCAGGCCCTTGAACGAGACGGCGTCGACCACCTCCATCGACTCGTCGAGGCAGCCCATCGAGCCGCCCGTCTGGGAGACCCTGGCCTTCGTGCCGATGTCTATGAGCTTGACGGACTGCCCCTCGTCGGAGAGGTCCTCGTGGGATGCGACGAGCTCGCGGCCCATGTAGAGCCGCTCGAAGACGACGACCTTGCGGCCGGCCAGACCGTCTGACGGGAAGGAGATCTCCGCGTCGACCGACCCGTTCATGGCCTCG
Organism: uncultured Coriobacteriaceae bacterium; assembly: GCA_900550055.1. Taxonomy (GTDB): domain Bacteria; phylum Actinomycetota; class Coriobacteriia; order Coriobacteriales; family Eggerthellaceae; genus Senegalimassilia. The sequence goes on from URQU01000004.1 coordinate 49,804, forward strand.
GGGGCGAACTCCGTCGCCGCCGACGCCGGCGCATCGCCGTCCATGACCGGCTCGCCCGTGTCGGCGAAGCGCAGCTCGGTCTTCAGCGTGAAGACGCGGCCGTCCGCGGGCAGGCCGGTGTAGTCGAACCTGTCGACGACGGCGGCCCTGCCGCCGACCTGCTCCTCGCTCTGCCCGGACTCCTTGCCGGACGCCGAGGTGCGGGCGGTCACGGGCGTGTTCTCCACTTCGAAGCAGGCCTTCGCCGCCGGCTTGCACCCTTCGGCGCGGATCAGGCCGTCGTCGCCCACGGTGAACGAGAACGCCTTGTCGGAGCGGACGAGGCAGCCGTCGGCCGGCTTCGTCTCGCGGACCTCCCACGATCCCCGCCCGATGTGGTCGAAGACGGCCGTGCCGTCGGCTCCGACGACCGCTGTGCGCACGCGCGAGGGGTCCTCGTAGGATGTCTTGGGGTCGATGGAGCAGATCAGGCTGTCGTCGGAGCCGAACACGAGGAGGGTTCCGCCGTTGTCCAGCTGCGCCTTGTAGCGGCCCGGCACGCCGTCCACCGAGGCCTCGAACCACACGGACTCGTCGCGGTGCTGGTGCTTGGGGTCGCAGAAGGAGACGAGCTCGTCGAGGTCCTCGATGGCGACGTCTGCGTCGAGCGCCGACGCCATGGCGCTCGGGATGGCCTGAGCGTCCCAGCTATCGCTCGAGGAGCCCGCGGGGCTCAGCGTGAACTCCGCGCCGGGCAGGGCCGCCCCGTCGAGCGACGACTTCTTCTCGATCGAGACGGTCGTGGGCTGGTCGGTCACGCCGAGGTGCGCGGAGGTGACCGCGACTTCCTGGCCCGCGTAGGCGATCTCCACGCGATGGTTCTCGCTGTCGAGCGCCCAGCCCTCGGGCACGGAGACCTCCTTGACCTCGTAGGAGCCGAGGTAGAGCTGCTTGGACGACGCCTTGCCGTCCTCGCCTGTGACCAGGGTGTCGACGACGTCCCCCGCCTTGGCGCGCACCGTGCCCTCGGGGGTGGCGATGTCGGCGGCGGCGCGCACCTCGTACACCGCGCCGGGGACCGCCGCGCCGTCGGCCGCGTCGGTCTTGGAGACCTCTATCACGCCTTTCTGCGGCACGTCGGTCGCGGTCACGATAAGCGGGCTGTCCACGCTTCCGTAGGCGTCGACCGTGAAGGGGATCGGGTCGGCGTCGAGCACGTACCCTTCCGGCGCGGACTGCTCGACCAAGGTGTAGCTGCCGCCCGCGAGCTTCATGGGCAGGCCCACCGACCCGTCCGGCCCGGTCTCCCACGTGTCCTTGGTCTCGCCGCCCAGCTCGAAGCCGGAGTACGTCACGGCCTGGCCTTCGGAGTCGAAGATCTTGAACGCGGCCGCGAGGGGGATCGCCTTGCCGGTCTCGGCGTCGCGCTTCTCGATCTTGAGCCACGTCTGCGCCGGCTTGTTGGTCACGGCGATGGCTGGCGCGTACTGGCCGTTCGCGGAGATCACGGCGGTCCAATCGTACTCGGTGGCGATCTTGACGCCGTACTCGCGCATGTATCGGTCGGCTACATCCTGCGGGATCTTCTCCTTGATCCAGTAGGCGCCGTACGCCAGGGCGCCCGTCCAGCCGTCGGGCACCGACCAGCCGTTGGCCTTCTCGTTGCGGGTCGAGGCGTATCCGTTCTCGTCGGACACGATGGTGCACACCAGGCCGCCCGGCTCGACCTCGCGGCCGTCCTCGGGGGAGACCACCGTTCCGCCGGTGGAGTTGTACATCTCGAAGCGCGCGCCCTCGACGGCGACGTTGCCGTCGAAGCCGGGGTGTTCGGAGGTCTCGGGCTCGAGCTCGGCTATCTTGGTCAGGCGGTAGTCGCCGCGCTGCACGCTCTCGGGGTGCTCGAGCGCGTTGTAGTCGCGCACAATATCATCAAGTTGATTGTCGCGGATGTTGTACAGGTGCAGCTCAGAGGAGAGCACGTAGCCCGTCGGCGCCTTGGTCTCCTGGATGGTGAAGGTGCCGACGGGGATCACGGGTCGACCTGATGTGTTGTAATAGAGCGAGGGGCCGCTAATTTTGTATTCGTCAGAATAGTATGAGAATCCATCGTTATCGGTCTGAAACACCCACTCGCGCGTGGGCGCGCCGGGCAGCCCCGCCTCGTCGTACTGGCCGTCGTAGTAGCGCACCGTGTACTGGGCGCCCGCAAGCGACGCGGAGCCCTGCGGGAGGTTGCCCTCGCCGTTATACGTCCTCGAGCCGTCGTACTTGCCGACGAGCATGCCGATAGGGTCGCCGCAGGGATATTCGAGCACGGTGCCGCCGTTGACGCGGGCGGTCTGGCCGTACGAGACGTCGACCTGGTAGGCGGCCCGATCGAGCGCGTAGCCCGCCGAAGCGGTCTCCTCCTTGACCCAGTACGTTCCGGCCATGATGCCGTCGGCGTACGCGTAGCCGCTCGCGTCGGTGGTAAGCCCCGCCACGCGGTCGGTGCAGCCGGAGTCCGAATAGACCCCGTAGGTCGCCCCGGCCAGGCTGTAGCAGGGGTTGCCGTCGGACAGCGACGGGTTCGCCGAGGCCTTGATAAGGTCGATGCCGCCCGTGGGATACCACTTCGCGCGGCCGACGGTCTGGCACGGCCCGGCGAGCAGGCAGCTGGGGTGCGGGCTCGCGCCGTAGGTATCGAGCACCACCTCGTAGCCCGACCCGTCCCAGGTCGCGGTGAACGAGTACCAGCCGTCGGCGGGGTAGGCCCAGCCGTAGTTTATGCAGTGCCCCTCGATGACCTGCCCGTCGGGCATGGTCACGTCGAAGCGGTTGCCGTCGGCGTTGGTGTAGCCGGGGTTGGTGCACACGCAGTACGCCTGGCCCGACAGCTCGCCCTGGGCGGCCTGCGCCTGCTGCGCCCCGACGCCCGACCCCTGCGCCAGGGGCAGAGCCGGCAGGCACATCCCGACGGCGAGCACCGCCGCCATGAGCGCAGACGCCGCCTTGGCGGCGAACCTTCTCCTAGATCTGGCCGTCATACCGGCCTCCTTCCTCTGCGGCGCGCCGCTAGCGCGCGTCCTCCCTTATCCCGTCGTAGGTCGACGACTCCCATTTCTTCCACATGGTCGTGTTCCTGGTGAGCAAAAGCCTCGAGCCGGCCTCGTCGGAGAGGTCGGCCTTCGCGTGCCAGCCGCCCTCGGCCTTCAGGTCGAGCCAGCGGCCGCCGCCGTCGGCCGTGCAGGCTATCCGGGTCCGGGCGACCTCCGGCAGGCTCATCGTCTTGCCGTACCAGCCCCGTGCCGCGCCTGGGCACCCGCAGGCCTCGTCGATGGGGCAGAGCGCGCCGCCGGCCTGCGCCGAGTACGACGCGCCCTGGGGCAGCCCCTCGGTGTTGGACGCATAGGAGACCTCCACGGCGTTTCGGGCGTACAGGTCGACGTTGCCGTCGAGCGCGGTGCCGTCGGCGAACCTGGAGGCGTACGCCGGGTCCACGTACCACCCGTCGAGCCCCGCGCATCCTTCCCGCGTCGCGGCCGCCGTGGCTGCCTGGGGCACGCTGTAGGCGGTGCCGCGGTCGACCTCGTCGCTGTAGACCGGGTCGGACTCGCCGTCGCGGAAGAAGCGGATGCACGCCTTGTCGGGCAGCACCGCCTCGCTCGTGAGGTTGATCCTGCCCAGGTACTCCACCGCGATGCCGTTCCTTGGCTTGGCGGCGACCTCGCAGGTTATGCACTTGCCCACGTCGGCCTCGGCCGGCGTGTAGCCGGCGTTCTCCGACCAGTCCCGCGCGATCTCGTCCGCGCCGGCGTCCTTGCGGGTGACCCACACCTTGAGGTACTCGACCCCGTAGCCGCTCGGCGCCGGGGTCTCGGCCCCGTTGCGGGCGGCGCCCACCCACGAGCGGTCGCTGCTGCACAGCTCGTAGTCGACGTCGCACATCTCGGCCATCTTGCCCGTGAGGCGGATCTTGACCTGGTAGACGGAGTCCTCGAGCGACCCGGCCACCTGCCCGTCGCTCTTCTCCGCGCCCCAGCTCCCCCCGGAGCCGCCGGCGAACATGCGGCACTGGTAGGAGATGCCGCCCTCGAACTCCTGGTTCACCAGCGAGAGCGTGAACGTCTCGAGCGCGACGCCGTTGCCCCGGCTGCCTATGAAGCTGTGCTCCGAGGCGAACTGCGGCTTGGGCGTCACGCACAGGTTCCAGCAGGTCGCCTGCCCCTTCACGAGCGTGCGGCCGAGCGGGGCGGCGCTTCGGTGCCACCGGTAGGCGTAGTAGATGCCCGAGGTCGACCCGTAGTTCTTGGGCAGCGTGAGGCCGCCGCCGAGGCCCGGGGCGGAGAGCGCCTGGCCGACGACGGGGTGCCCCGCGTCGTTGAGGCCGGCCAGCTTGAGCTTGCCGGGCGACGCCTCCCGAAACTGCGGCTCCTCCAAGATCCACCACTGGTTGTGGTTGTCCCAGTTGCCGTAGCAGTTCCATTGGGCGACGGTCGTGCCGAGCGAGTCCCCGCATCCGCGGTTGTCCATGGCGCAGCCCGAGCATTCGGGGATCAACAGGTGCGCGCCGGCGAGGTCCTTGCCGCGCGTGCCGATCTTGTGGAGCCAGAACGACTGCGCGAGCGAGCCGTTGCCGCCGTAGATCTGGAACTCGTCTCGGTCGTTCCAGTCGCCTCCGCGCAGGTCGAGGTACGTCTGGTGGGCGAGGTGGATCGGGACGAAGCAGCACCTTCCCTGGGCGCTGCGGCCGACGCCCCAGTTCTGGTTGCTGGCGTCGTAGGGCGACCAGGTGACCACGCCCGTCCCCTCCGCGCCGCCGGCTGTGACGTCCGCGTAGCGCTCGGGCGAGCTCAAGGCGCGAAGCGTCACGATCTTGCCGATCCAGAAGTCGTCGTTGACGAGCACGTGGTGCGGGATGACCTGCCTGCCGTACTCCTGCGTCCAGATGCCGTTGGCGTTGTCGGCCGAGTCGCACCACACCTGGGCGCCCGGGTGGCACCTCCAGTCGGACGACTTCCTCGAGACCCTGTGGGTGATCTCGCAATAGGGGCCATGGTACGAGTTGGAGTCGTACGTCGTGTCGTAGAACCCGGTGTGCGAGTCCTCGTCGTATCCGCCCGTGGCGTTCCAGACGAACGTGCGCACGTGGGTGTCGGGGAAGTCGGTGAACCACGTGGGGCTCCATACGCCGCCGTTGGCGAAATACGCCTTCACGGTCACGTTGAGGTAGAGCTCGGTCATCCGCCCGATGGTGCAGTTCGCCGAGAGCGAGATCCAGCAGGTGCCGTCTGACGAGTAGGCCCACCCGCCGTCGTGGCCGAAGTAGTTGCCCGGCGCCGCGACGGCGTCGTTGCACCCCCAGTCGCCGCCGCCCACGCCCGCCCAGGCGCGGCCGGCATTCCACATCATGGCGCACGCCAGGGCGGCCGCGGTCCCTTTCAGGGCGGCGCGGCGCGTCACGGGCTTGCGATCCTTTTTCGACTCTTCCGCCTTGACGCCGAGCTTCCCGAGCGCCTGCGACCAGGCGCCCAGCTCGTCGCGATCGCTAGGAATCATGTCGGCGGCCTCCTTTCGGGAACGCCTCGCTGCCCGGGCCCTCGGCCAGAAGCCTCGCGCCGGGCCTGATGCCGAGGGAGGCGGCGGAGCCGGCCTGCACCTCCAGGACAGACGCCGCGCCGGGCCGGCGCGGCACCTTCTGCCACGGGGCGACGGTGTCGCAGCCGACGACGACCCCCTCCCGGTCTATGGCGACGATGTCGAGGGGGCACGACATGAACTTCATGTGGACCGACGAGCACCTGGGGAACCACAGCCCCTCGCCGTCGGCGACCTCTTTGCGCCCCATCATGCCGACGAGCCGCGAGGCGAACGTCTCTGCGGCGGCGACGTCCGGCCAGCCGTTCAGGGTGATCTCGTCGAATACCCGCATAAGTTCCTCCTTTTTCGTCGCAGGTTAAAGGGTGTCGATCAGGGTGAGCACGAGCGGGGTGAACGTGAGGATGAAAAGCGACGGCAGGATGAGGAAGATCATCGGCACGATCATCTTGGTCGGCAGCTTGTTCGCCTTCTCCTCGAGCTCCTTGAAGTACGCGCCGCGCGCGCTCTCCGCCTGGGACTCGATCACGGCGCCGATCGACGAGCCCTGCTCGGCGGCGAGGGACACCGCGGCGGCGAACATGCTGACCTGGGGCACCTCGACCCTCCTGGCGAGGTTGCCGAGCGCCTCGGGGAGCGTGTAGCCGAGCATCGCGATGTCGGCGTCCGCGGCGGCGAACTCGTCGGCGAGGGGCCCTTCGGCCCTCGCCGACACGAGCCTGATGGCGCGCTCCGGAGTGAGCCCGGCGCCTATCGCCACCGAGAGCAGCTCCAGCACGTTGGGCAGGCTCGAGCGGATCTGCCTGCGCCTCTCCTGCGTCTTGCCGGACAGCCACAGCGGCGGGGCCGCGACGCCTGCGGCCAGGCCGACGGCTGCGCCGAAGAAGGTTCCCGCGGCGGTGGGGGAGGCGGCGGCGCCCACGGCGGCCCCGAGGGCCGCGGCGATGCCGGCCGCCGCCAGGCGCGCGGCGTGCCAGTCGTCGGGCGTCGCCTTCAGGCCGGCGGCGCGCAGCGCGGCGCCGGCGTCGAGCGAGGCCGTCCTGGACTGCGGCAGCGCCCTCGAGACCGCGGCGGAAAACGCCTTGAACGCCTTCCCGCCCCGGTTCTCCCGTTTGGCGGCGGGCTGCGGGGCGCCCGTCCCGAACGCCTTGCCGATTGCCAGGTAGGACAGCCCGCCGGCGGCGAGCGCGGCTGCAAGTGCGGCGATGTTGCTCATAGGTGGCTCCTTTAATCAACCTTCATCTTCTGGAGATGCCTCGAAAGCGCGACGCCCGCGATGTCCATGGCGGCGGCGACGCCGATGGCCGCCCAGCCGATCGGGGAGGCCAGCATCGAGCTGTAGAAGTCGGGGGCCATGACCAGCAGGGAGCCCATGACCGCTAGCGGCAGTACGGCGAGGATGATGGTCTGGACCTTGCCGCCGCTCGTGATCGCGGCGATGTGGCGCCTCAGCGCGATCCTCCCGTCGATCGTGGCGGAGATCTTCGCGAGCACGGGGGCCAGGTCGCAGCCCGTCTCCGCGTTCACCGACGCCGCGGCGATCACCAGCGGCATGTCTTTGCACCTCACGCGCCGGGACATGTTCTCGAGCGAGGCGAGGAAGGGCACGCCGTAGCGCATCTCCGAGGAGACCCGCTCGAGCTCGGAGCGCAACGGCTCGTCGACGTACCTGCCCACGGACTCGATCGCGGCCTCGAGCGTGATGCCGCCTTCCAGCGAGTGCGACATCATCAGCAGCGCGCCGGAGAGCTGCGAGTCGAACAGCTTCTCGCGCGATTTGCGCTTGGCCCTCACGTAGAGCCAGGCCGCGGCCGGGCCTGCGGCGATCCCCGCGACGGCGCCGGCCGGGCCGGCGAAGGCCAGCAAAGCCAGCGCCGCCAGCGCCGATCCCGCCGCGGTGAGCGTCGCGAACAGGGTCGCGTCGATCCCCACGCCGGCCGCCGACAGGCGCGCCTGCAGGGGCGGCTCGGTGCGCGCCTGCCCGTCCTCGCGGCCCGACAGCAGGGCCTCGGCCGCCTGGCGCGCCAGGCTCTCGTCGTTTCTGGCGATGCGGTCGCGGCGCGCTATGACCACGGCCGCCACGAGCAGCGCCGCGGCGGCCGTGGCGATGAGCGCGCCCGCGGCGAGCGTCAGCGGGCCGGCGGCGCTCATCGCGGGCCTCCCGAGAACCAGTCGCGCTCGAGCTCCTCGCCGGCGAGGAGGAACTTGCGCTGGATGTTGGCCGGCGGCATGTAGCCGCACGGCACGTGGCGGCCGACGATGCGGTCCTCCTCGTAGCGGTCCAGCTCGAACTCGAAGAGCTTCTGCATGCGCATGGTGCCTCCCTCCATGCCCGCGGGAGCCGAGATCTCGAGCACCTTGCGCTCGCCGGTCTTGTAGAAGCGCTCCGAGTGCACGATGAGGTCGATGGCCATCGAGACCTCGTTGCGTATGGCCTCGATGGGCAGGTTGTGAGCCTGCAGGATCATGTCCTGCAGGCGGATCATCACGCGCTCGGGCGACGATGCGTGGATGGTGCCGATGGACCCGTCGTGGCCGGTGTTCATGGCCTGGATCATGTCGCTGGCCTCCTTGCCGCGGACCTCGCCGATGATGATGCGGTCGGGCCTCATGCGCAGCGTGCCCTTCAGGAGCGCCTCGATGTCCTGCCCCCCGGCGCCGTCGGCGTTGGCGGGCTTGGACTGCATGGGCACCCAGTCTTCGAGCTTGATCTTCAGCTCGCGCGCGTCCTCGCAGGTGATGATGCGCTCGTCGGGGAACACGAAGCCCGACAGCACGTTGAGCAGGGTGGTCTTGCCGCTGCCGGTGCCGCCCGAGATGAGGATGTTGCAGCGGGCGCGCACCGCCGCCGCCAGGAAGTCCATCATGTCCTGCGACATCGTCCCGTTCCCGAGAAGGGACTCGGGGTCGGCCATGTCGTTTCGGAACTTGCGGATGGACAGCGTCGGCCACGGCGTCACCGGCGGCACCGTGGCGTGGATTCGGCTGCCGTCGGGCATGTTGCCGTCCTCCTGCGGGTTCATCTCGTCGCAGGTGCGGTTGAGCGGCCGGAGTATCTTGTTGATCACCCATCTGATGTCGTCGTCGCTCGAGAAGACGAGGGGGCAGGGCATCTTCTTGCCGCGCACCTCCACGAAGGTCTTGCCGGGTCCGTCGACGAGGATGTCGCTCACGTCCGGGTCGTCGATGAGCTGCTGTATGGCGCCGTAGTTCACGATGTCGTCCACGACGATGTCGCAGAGCTCCGCCACCATCTCCGGCGTCATGCGCAGGTAGGAGGCGCGCTGCTGCACGATGCCCGTGATCTGGGCGCGCACCTGGTCGGGCGTGGGCCTCGACCCGATCCCCGCGCGCGAGGCGAGCTCCTCTTGGACCTGCTCGCGCATGTTGCGCGCCACGTCCCTGATGTTGATCTCCTGGTCCGCCATGGCGTCTCCTAGCCTTGGCGGTTGTCGAGGGTGATCTTCAGCCCGCCGCCCGAGCCCGCCGCGCCGGCGCTCATGATCCGGACCGCCTGCTCCTCGGTGACCTGGAGGGTGACCGTCGCGTAGGCGGTCGTCTCGGATCCCAGCTTGTCGTCGAGGGCCACGACCTTGACGCCGCGCAGCAGCGGCGACCAGGCCTGCTTGCCGTCGGCGTCCTTCTCGCCGGCCTCGTAGAGGGTCACGGTGTCCCCTTGGCCGATCAGGCCCGCCACCGCGCTCTCCGAGTCCACCGACACGGTGATGCCGACGGTGCCGGGCTCGAGCTTGCGCGACAGCGACGCCGCGTTCTCCGGGCCTGTGGCGAGCCCGCCCGTGACCACGGTGTTGCGCGGGATGTCGGTGACGGCCGCCTGGCCGACGAGGTCGGCCGCGTCCGAGACCGCGCCGTCGGGCCGGAAGGCGGCGGGCACGTCGGCGTAGGAGATGGAGGACTGGTCGATGGTCTGCCCGGCCTTGACCTCCTGCGTCGTCACCACGACCTTCTGCATCCCGCCCGATACCTTGGATTGGATCGCGGACGCCTGGTTGGCGGCGTTTATCCCGAAGCCTACGCCGCCGACCGCCACCGCGCATGCGGCGGCCGCCACGATCGAGAGGGCCTTCTGTCCCTGAGCCTGGCGCGCCGCGCCGTTCGCGCCGGCCGCCTGCCCCCCTTGTTTCCTGCCGAATGCCATGATCAACGTTCCTTTCGGGTCCTTACGCGCCGCGCCGCGCCCTACATCTTCGCCAGCTCTTGGTCGAGCTGGTCTTTCAGCTGGTCGGGCATGTTCTCGAGGCGCATGCCCTCGTACCGCATGCTCCCCGCGTCCTGCCCGGCCTCGAGCGTCCACTTGCCGTTCCTCGCGGAGGCGGGCCTCCAGACCTTCTCCTTGGCGTAGGGGCTCGCCGAGCCCGTTATGCCCGAGGCCACCTCGAACTGCGACCTTCCGGCGAGGGCGCCGAGCTGCGTGTCGACCTCCGTCGAGGCCCTTGCGAGCCAGGCGAAGGCGCGGTTGGCCTGGTCGACCTTCGCGTTCGCCCCCTCGGGCACCTCGTAGAACCACACCTCGACCTGTCCGTCGAAGCCCGATTCGCGCATGGAGGAGGCGACCTGCCGGGCGATCTCGCCGCCGGGGTCCTCCGAGTTCTTCACGATGAGCGAGCTCGCGGGGGCGGCGCAGCTCTGGGCCGCCTGCGACAGGCTCTCCTGCTGCTGCACCCTCGCCACGAGGGCGGGGGACAGGTCGACGACGAGGGCCGTCAGCATGAGAAGGGCGGTCACGACGGCGGCGAACGCCGCCACGACCTGCCCGGATTCGTCTCTTCTGCGCGCCATCTAGCTCACCTCGAACCTGTACGACGAGATCCTCAGGCCGTCCACGCGGCGCTGCACGTCGGCGGTCCCGATTCCCGGCAAGACGCCCTCGAACCGGTAGGTGACCGTCGCCTTGATGCTCGTGCGGTTGACGGACTCCGTGGCGCGGCTCACCCTCAGCTCGTCCCATTCGTTCGCCGCCAGGCCCTGCTCCTTGGTGCTCTGGGAGCCGTCTATGGCGACGTCGGAGACGGAGATGCGGTCGGGGTCGAGGATGACCGATCTTGCGGCGATGGCGCGCCTGAGCGTCTCTGCCTCGTCGCCGGGGGCGATCTGCTGGGAGCTCACGTCGGTCTGGGCGGCCGCTATCGCGCTGTCGAGGTCGCACTGGGACGCCACGAAGAACATCAGCTGGACGATCGTGAAGAAGAGCGCGATGAACAGCGGCAGGGCAAGCGCGGCCTCCACCGTTCCCTGGCCGCTCTCGCGGGCGCTCCTCGATGCCATGCTCACCACCTCCCGACGGTGTCGTCGGCCGTGGCGGTGGCCTCTGCGGAGATTTCCAGGCCGTCCGGGTTGCCTCCGACCGAGGCCATGAGATCCGGCAGGGGGGTGAGCCAATCGGGCGAGCAGGACACCTTGGCGGTGACCTCGTGCTCGCTTACCGACGACTGCCGCTGGGCGAAGGAGCTGCCGGTCCAGATGTGGTGGGTGTACCGTTTGGACTCGCTGCTCCCGAACTCGACGGACGCGTCCGCGCCCGCGATGGCCGGGTAGCGCTCGGCGACCCACGCCGCCGGGTCGTCCGCGCAGCCGGGGTCGGCCGCGCACTGCGCCGCGAGCGCGTCGGCGGCGATGTAGCACTCCGACGCGGCGATGGCGACGCGACCTATGTCCATCGCGCCCGCCGCAAACAGGGCGAGGATGGGCACGATTATGGCGAGCTCCAGCGAGGCTTGCCCATTCTCGTCATGTTTGCGTTTCATCCGCTGCTCCGATCCGGCCCGGCCCCGGGCATGGCCCCGGGGCCGTTCTGCGCCATTAGTGCGAGGTGTAGTTCAGGATGTTGTTCATCGTGTTGGTGACGTTCGACCACAAGGTCGCCACCTGCGTGCGGAACAGCGTCATCGCCACGATGACCGCGACGATGAACAGGCCGATGAGCAGCGCGTACTCCGTGGTTCCCTGGCCGCCTTCGGTCTCCGCCGCCAGAACCGCGGCCTCGGCCTTGACCAAGCGGCCCTCCACGGCCGACTTGATCTTCGAGAATGCCTTTCCGAACATGGTCTCTCCTTTCTGTCTTTCGATCTTTTCCCTGCTTATGGGCAAGCTCGCGCTAGATGGGCGCGAGCGAGCACATCGATCCGACGACGGCCGCGAGCGCGAGGGCCGGGCCGTACGGCACGTTTTCCTTGAGGCCGACCTTGCCCAGGGCGGCGGCGCCCGCCAGAGCCAGCGCCGCGGCGGCCAGGGCCGCCAGCGCCCCGATCGCGCCGGCGGGCCCGGAGCAGGCGGCGACGGCCGGGATGAAGGCGAGGTCCCCGCCTCCTATGTTCCGCCGCCCGGTCGCCCGCTCCAGGGCGGACCCGGCCATGGCCACCGCCGCGGAGAGCGCGGCGCCCGCCGCCAGCGACCCGGCCGCGGCGGGCAGCCCCGACGACGTCGCCTGCAGCGCGAAGCCCTCGGCCGCGGCCAGCGCCGCCAGCCAGAACGGGATGACCCTCGCCGCCGAGTCGACCCTCGCCGCCGCGGCGCAGGTCGCGCCGATCGCGGCCGCCAGCGTCGCGGCAAGGGCGCCGTGTGCCGCAGCGGCGAACGCGAGCGCGCCCGCCGCTAGCGCGGCGGCCGCCGACCAGGGCAGGGACGGCGGCACGTCCCAGCGCGGGGGCACCGCGCGGGACGACGGGTCCTTCTCGGGGAGCTCAAGGCCGGCATCGCGTATCTCGGCGGCGAGATCCGGGTCCAGCGTCCCCGCCCGCGCCATGGCCTGCTTGCAGCGCAGCCATGTGCCCGCCGCCTCGGCCCTGCCGGCGTCGGCGCCGCTCGCCGGGGGAGCCCCCGGCGAGCAGAGCTCTTTGGCCGCCGCGAGGCTCTTGGCGTCCCACCTGGCCTCCTTGCGCCGGTGGCGGCGCAGGATCGCGCGGGATGCCGCCGTGTGCGTTGCCGCCGCAGCGGCCGCCGCGAGCGCCGCGGCTATCGGCGCGGTGGTCATCGGCTCCCTCCTTTTCTGCGTGTCATAAGATGTTAGCACCATAATAGCACCGGTGCGAAGATAAGACGCGCGACGGCCCTGCCTGCGGCCTAGCCCTCGCGGCGCACCCAGACGGCGTACAGGTCCGACCTGTACGCCTCGTCCATCCCGGCTATCTCCATCTGCCTCGCCGTGTCGTAGTCCTGCTCGTCGGCCGAGATCACTGCGAACTCGAAATCGTGCCTCGCCAGCAGCTCGGAGAGGGGGATCTTCCCGGCCCTCATGTCCAGGAACTCCCCGGCTATGTCGTCGCCGCCGTTGACCTCCGGGCACCAGAGCTCCGCCCGGGCGTCCATGTACGGCCGGTACCCCATGAACTCGAGGTACGCCCCTTCGTTGAAGCTGGCGTACCCGCATGCCCCGGGCTCGACGCCGGCGTCCTCGAGGGCCTGCACGCATGCGGCCTGCTCGGCCTGCTTCTCGGTCGCATCGGCTTGCGGGTGGGTCGACAGGGCGCAGGCGGCCAGGGCGCAGGCGAGGGTCGCCGCGGTCGCGGCGTTCACCGCGAGCATGGCTCCCGACGGGCGCGCGAGTGCGGCCGGAGGCCTGGCATCGACCGCGGAGGACAGCACCATGGCGGCGGCGGTGTAGAGCAGGAAGCAGACCCTCACCGAGGCCAGCGAGCCTGCCCACAGCCCCACGAGCAGCGCGTCCTCCATGCGCACCCTCCAACGCTTGCGGGGATCGGGCGACGGTCCGGGGTAGCCCCTCCTCATCCACCAGAAGGCGGCGGGCATGGCGAGCGCCGGCCAGCCGGCTAACGTGTTGGCGGACGCCGGCGAAAGCTCGCCTATGCCGAAGGCGGACAGCGCCGGGGCCGAGAGCGAGGCGAAGACGTACGCCAGCATGCCGGGGCCGTACGGGTTCGCGCACGCGGCCAGGGAGCCGGCGGCCAGCGCCGCCAGAAGAGCCGCCCTTTTCCCCTTCGCCCGCCAATCGAGCAAGGCGCAAGCCGCGGGCATGAGCGCCACCGGCCACATCGAGCCGTGCAGGTTCGCGAGCGCCAGCGAGCACGCAGGCACGGCCGCCAGCGCGCGCTTCGGCCCGCCGTCCAGGTACGTCGCCGCCGAGAGGAGGCAGGCGGTCAGCGCGATCGCGTCGAACGCGCGCGGCGTCGACCTGGTCATCAGCATCGACGGGACGCACGCGGCGGCCACGAGCAGCCCGGCGCGCAGGCCGAGCGCCTTCTTGCCGGCGTACCGGGCCGACGCCTTCCACAGCAACGCCGCCGAGGCCGCCGTGAGGGCCATGTAGATGCCCTCGACCCCCGCGCGGCCGAAGGCGTCGTACGCCGCCGCGTCCACGACGCAGGAAAGCCATTGCTGCGAGAGGTAGGGAAGCCCTTCGTGGGACGACAGGGGGTCTGTCGTCGAGAGCCCGTTGGCGATGATGTCGCGGCCGGTGGCGATGAGGAAGTACATGTCCCCGTCGAAGAACAGGCCGGCCTGAGCCGAAAGCGCGATGAAGAAGGCCAGCATCGCCGCCGGCATCAGGGCGTCGGCGGTGCGGGGGCTCGCCGCCAGCGCCGCTGCGCGGCTGAGGGCGCTCACCCTACGATCCCGGAGCCTATGAGGGCCAGGGCGACCCCGACGACGATGAGCGCCGCCGGGACGGCGATGCGGGGGATGCGCCTGGCGCCCTGCTTCTCCTCGCCGGCCGGCTTCTCCTTGGTGTCCTCGGGCCCGCCCGGCTCTCGCTTTTCGGCCTTTTCGGCCGCAGGCGGCTCCTCGCCGCCGGCCGCGGCCTTTCCGGCCTCCCATCGGCGCACCGCCTCCAGCGCGGCCTCGAGGGCCGCGGCGCGGGTCTTCTCGGACTCCTCCTTTATCAGCTCGGACAGGCCGTCGAGCTTCTCGTCCATGCGCGCCGCCACTATGAGGATGGCGACCGCCACGGTCTGGTTGGCCTCGAACACCTCCGGGTTCGACATCATGATCTCGGTTACCGCGTCGAGCGCGTTGTCGGCGTCGGGCAGGGACATGATGGCCTGCTCGATCACGGCGTCCTCGGGCTCGACCACCGTCGTCTCCGCGCTCACAGCCCGACCTCCGCCGCGCCCGCCTGCGCCGCCGCGCCCGCCTGCGCCGCCGCGCGCGCCTGCCTGCGGGCCATCTCGGCGGCGCGGCGCTCCATCGCCTGCTCGCGGGTCGCGCCCTTCGCGTGCGCCCAGCCCTTGTGCGACTCGATCAGCGCGTCGAGGTCGGGGCCGGCCTCGACGGGCTCGATCGCCTCGGAGCCGTCGGGCTTGACCAGCGCGACCCACCTCGGCTTCGGCTCCCGCTCGGCGCGCTCCTCGCCCGCGGCGGGCGCGGCCTGGGCGCCCGCCGGCTTTGCGGCGGGGTGGCGCGGGACGGACGCGCTCAGGTCCTTGGGCAGCATCCCCGCGGCGACGGCCGACATGTCCGACGGGCCGCCTTTGGCCCATCCGCAGGGCGCGGGGCGCTCGACGGCGCCCGCCGCGCCGAGGTGCTTGGCGAGGGCGGAAGCCGGCCGGGCTTGGCCGGGGAGGCACGCGACCGTCCACGTCGCGTCGAGCTTGGCGCTGAGCTCGCGGCAGCGCTGCCAGCTCCAAGGCGTCGCGGGAGCGGCGAGCGCCTTGACGTCGATCTTGCCGCCGGGCCATGCTTCAGGCTCCGGGTTCCCGCCGATCCAGCCCAGGTCTGCGACGACGCGGCCGCGCGTCGGCACCTTCTCGCCCGGAGACGGGAACGACACGCCGGCTATCTCGAGAGGCCCTGCGGGATCGCCGGCTGCGCGGCGCAGCGCGTCGTGGGCGTCGGCGTCTGCGAAGATGCAGCTCACCTTCTCTTGGGGGGCCGCCTTGGCGAGCCACAGCGCGCACTCGACGGCCAGGGCCGCCGACGCGCCGTCGTCTGCCGCCCCGGCGACGACCATCGTGTGCTTCAGACGCGCCAGGTCCGGGTCGATCCCCGCGCGCGCGAGGTTGGCCGCCATGTCCTCCTCGATGCTCTCCGACAGCTTCTTGGCCAAAGCCTCGAACTTCGCCTCGAACTTGGCGTCGAAGCTCTCGCCGGCGGCTTCGGCGGGCTCGGGCCGAGGCGGCTCGGCGGCGTCTTTCCGCCTGCCTAACGCGCCTTCTTCGCGCCTGTCGTCCTTCTCGCGGCGCAGGGGCCCATGATCGGCTTCGTCCTCGGGGCGCGCCTCTGCGGGGCGCGCGGCCGGCCTTTCCGGCTCCTTCGCGCTCCTGCACTTCCTGAGCATCTCGCCGTAGCGCGCGAGCGCGGCGTCGTCGCCTGTCTGCCGCGCGCTTTGCGCAGGCTGGGCCTCGGCCGCGGCCTTTCTGGCCGGATCCGTTCGGGGCGTCGGCTCGTAGGCGGCGGCGTCTGCGTCCTCGCGCTCCGTCGATGCCGCGGGCGCGACGGCCGGGGCGGCGCCTTCGGCTTTGCGCGGGGACGGCATGTACCCGCCGGCGGCGGGCTTTGCGGCGGGCTCTGCCTTGGCCGGCTCCTCGTTCAGGCTCGGCTTCGGTTTCGGGACGTACCCGAGGCTGCGGGCCGGCAGGTCGATCTTCTCGGTCTTGTCGGCCGCTTGAGCGGGCTTGCGCCTCCCGAAGATCGAGCTCGCGAGGCCGCGCCTCGGCTTCTTGGCCTCTTCAGGCTCGAGCCAGCGCGCGCAATCGGCGTAGGAGGCAGGGGACTGGACGGCCTTTTCGATGCCGCCCAGCGCGTCCGGGCCGGCGGCGGGGCCGACGATGTCGTACACCTCGGCCGAGATGAGCTTGCGGATGAACTCGTCGCCCGGCTCGCGCTCGGCGCCGGCGACGAAGATGAGCTGCGTGCCGCGGCTCTTCTGCGACGACAGGAACGAGAGCACGTCCGCCTCGTTTACGTCCTTGTACGGCATGCCGTCGTCGCAGATCACGACGACGTCGATCCCCATGGCGGCCTGCTCGCTCAAAAACCTCCTCACGTCTGGGTTGGGGTCTGAATACATGATGGAGTTCGGCGGCAGGAGCCTCTGAAGCTGCGGGATGCTCTCCTCGCCCGTCAGCGCCGCGAACGTCTTCTCGGTTTCCATCGTCAGGTCCTTTCGTTTGCTCGCCGGCTCATCGAGCCGTCCTTTCCTTAACCTTCAAGCGACATCCCGAACTGCTTCGCCGATTCGGACCATGTCGCCTCGATCGTCCAGCTGCCGCCGGAGCCGTCGGAGCACTGGATCTCCCAAGCGCCCCCGTCCGACGCCGAGAGCGGCACCCAGCATTGGGACGGGTCGGCTGCGAGGCCCTTCGTCTTCGAGAAGCCCGTGACCGCGGACGCGAGCGCCTCGGCTGCGTCGGCGGGCATCGCCTGCTTGAGGGCCTCGACGTCGTCGACCCTGGCGGCGGCAACGTTGCTGCGCCCGTCGACGGTCGCCTGATCGCGGCTCTGCACCGCGGCCCCCGAGCTGTACACCGGTTGGGCGGCCTCTTCCGATTGGGCGGCGGCGTAGTTGATCTCGGGGAGGCCCTGCGGCATGTCGCAGGGCGAGAACGAGAACGTCCTCTCCGCAGGGTCGAACGCTACCTCGTAGAAGCGCTCGCCTGACGGGCACGAGACCCAGCAGACCTGCTCGGACCCCCGCTGCTTGATCTTCGAGTAGCACATCGCGGGCGCGCCGGACGGGGCGCCCTGGTCGTCGAGGTAGCTCGACAGCTCCTGCTCGAGCCTTTCCCTCGACTCTTCCGACAGGTGGGCGAGCGCGTCGGCGTTCGCGAGCTTGTGGGTCGCCGCCACGGCCTGCTCGGCGCCTTGGGGGGCCGCCTGGCCGGTTCGGGGCTCCTCGCCGCCTTGGGCGTCCTCGCCCGTGACGCTGCAGGTCGCGAAGGCGGCCAAGGCGAAGGCCGCGAGGGCTATCAGGCATCCGGCGGCGGCGAGCGCGGCGAAGCGCCGCTCTCGCCGGTCAGCCGGCAGCTTCGATATCTTGCCGTCGAAGGCGTCCGCGTACCCTTTGGCTGCGCCCTGGTCGTCGATCGGCCTGCCCCAGCCGTCGAGGCGGGGCCTTATCGGCTTGCCCCACATGTCGAGAGGGCCGCCGTCCTGGCCCTCCTCCTTCCTTCTCCCGAGAAAACCCATTTCGGGCCTCCTTTCGAATCCTGCGTCACCTCAAAAGGGCCGAGCAGCCGAACGCCCCGCCGGAAGACGAGCCGGCAGAGCCCGTCGACGTCCCTGCGGGCGGGCGCGCCCTGTACTGCCATTTCGTGTAGCTGTTCGGCCGGCGGGCTATCTCGGTCCCGCTCGAGTCGCCCGGCGCGCCGTCGAAGTCTCCCACGGAGTCCACCACGTTCCCGTCGCCGGCGTAGAAGGCGACGTGCCCGTTGCTTTGGCTGTAGTGGTAGATGAGGATGTCGCCGGGCTGGATCTCTCCTGCGTCGTACGGCGCGACGTCCCAGCCCATCTTCGAGAGGCCCTCTGCGGCGGCGCCCGTCCCGGTGCCGTCCTTGAAGCCCCAGGGCGAGATGTCCCAACCGTTTTGCTTCAGGCACCACTTCACGAAGCCCTGGCAGTCGAACTCGTCCGGGCCCATCGACCCTGTCCGGTACCCGTGGGAGTCGTCCTCGGCGACCTGCATCGCGGTGGTGAGGTACCCGTCGCCGCCGACCGCGGACGACGAGCAGCCGCCCAGTCCGTCCCCGTCCGCCTTGCCGCCGGTGCCGTAGTTGCGGCAGGAGTTGACGGCCTTGCCGCCCCACTCGCCTTTCCAGGCCGACGAGCCGGGGTTGCCCCGCTGCATGTAGACCGAGCGCTTGACCTCGAACTCGATGACGTTGACGGTCCCGCCCGTCATGTGGCCCCATTTCGTGTAGTTGGCGTCGCCCGAGCTTTTGGCGTCGGCTATGATCGACGGGATCTCGGTGCCGTCCTCCAGCACCCAGACCACCTTGTCGCCGACCGAGCCGAACGTCTCGGAGCAGGCGACGAGGTACAGGCCGTCTATGACGGCGATGCCGTCGTCCCATTCCGACCCGGATTCCTGCCACTGCGAGCACACCGCCTCCTGCTGGGTCCCCGACGCCCATCGTCCCGCGAAGTCGTCGTAGCACGTCACCGTGTACACGCCTTTCTGCGGCACGTCTGCGGGCACGGTGATCAGGGTGCAGTCTCCCGAGATGGACCTCGAGCCTTCGTCTAGGCAGCCCGACATCCCCGGGATTCCGCAGGCGACGAGGAGCAGCGAGAGCGCGCAGGCGGCTGCCTTCGCGGCGGTGCCTGCGCGCCTCACTTGCCGCCGCCCTTGCCGAACATCTCGAGCTCCCAGTCCTTGAGGGTCACGTTCACCCAGCTCTTCTCCGCGCCGGCCTGCACGATCATCTTCCCCCGCCTGGCGGACGCCAGCTTGGCGGCCACCTCGTCGGGGATGCCGAGCAGCTGCTTGACGTGCCAGAGGTTGCCGCCTGGGGCGTCGTCTGTGGCCTTGCCGAAGAATCGATAGGCGGAGTTGTAGACCACTGAGCGCCCGGCGGACTCGATGGATTCATCCATCATGTCGATGACCTGGGGCGTTATGCACATCATTCCGCCTCCGTACTTTCGGATGCGCTGCACGATGTTCTTTATCTGGTACGCCGCCTCCAGCGACTGCTTGTTCATGATCGTGTGCAGCTCGTCGCAGACGATCCTCAGGTACTGGTCGGAGAAGCGTCCGCTCTTGCACTCGGACCAGGTCCACGTCAGGATGTTGTAGTACTGCGCGCGCATGATGTCCTTGTCCGCCGACAGGCCCTGCGTGTCGATGACGATGAAGTCTGTCGAAGGCGAGAACGACGTCCTGGAGTTCCACAGCGCCCGATCGCGCCCGATCGCGGCCGGGCGTATGGTCAGCGCGAGCCGCTCGAACTCCGCGGAGAAGTCCGGCAGCGCCTCGGCCATCTCGAGCAGCTTGTCGTAGAGCTCGACCATGATCGGGTAGGACAGGCCGCGCCGGCGGTAATCGGCGAAGGTCGTCTCCGGGTATATGCCGTAGTCCCCGTAAAGGCTCTCCAGGGCGGCGTCCAGATAGTCGATGAGGTCGTCGGGGATGCGGTACGCCATCTTCAGGAAGGTCATCAGAAACGGCAAGGTTGACGCGAGGACGAGCTCCTTGCCGGAGCTCTCCGCGTCGATCTCCTCGCCGTCCTCGCCGATCACGCCTATGTTGCGCGGCTCGAAGGGCGAGAACTTGCTGTCGACGCCGACGCGGCTCACCTCGCCGCCGCAGCTCAGCGCGAGCCGGCCCCACTCGCCTTCGGGGTCGTTGGGGACGATGACCTTGGTGCCGAGCACGACGTGCTCGGTCAGCACGATCTTCTTTCCCGTGGTGGACTTTCCCGATCCGGTCTCGCCGCTGAGGAATATGTTGCCGTTCGGGAGCTCCTCGGTGTGCTCGGTGCAGTTGAGGCGGACTATCCCGCCGCGGTCGTCTTTGCCGATCTCCACGCCTACGAGGTGGTCGAGGCCGGACGTGCCGGTCGGCAGGCCCCAGGCTATCGTGATGGCCGGAAGGGGCACCGAGCTCGTCTTGAGGGAGTACCAGTCGTCGGCGAGCAGGGGGGACGCGCCGAGGAACGCCTCTTTTGTGTTGAAGATCTGGTGGACCGCCCCGTTGCCGTAGTGCGACAGCGAGCTTTTGAGGTAGTCCTCCATCTCGTCGAGCTTCTCCCTGCCCGTGCTTCGCAGGATCACGTAGCAGACCGTGTCGAACATCTTGGCGTTGTCCTCGACCAGCAGCGCCGCCATCTCGTTGGCGTGGGCCGCCTCACGGCGCTTCTTCATGATGTCGGTGTAGCTCATCATGCCCTCGCCGTACGTCGACTCGGCCATGGCGATGGACCTGTTGATCTGCTCCGCGAGCTTGCCGGAGCTTGCGGGGCGGCACACTATGGCGACCGGCGCGCGCAGCTCGTCGCTCGCGACGAAGCCGTCGCACCAGCCGAGGGCCTGCTGCTCGCGGAACTTGTTCACCACCATGGGCCGGAAGTAGACGTCGTCGGAGACGCCCCACGTGTCGTTGAACTGCAGGCGGCCGGGCGAGATGGAGTTGATGAGGTACGGGTTCTCGGCGGGACCCGCCTCGGCGATGCGCCTATAGCTTCTTGCCATCATCGGCTCCTAACGCGGAGGGGCAGGACATGGTGTACCCGAGGGAGCTTCCGGCTACCGCCGAAGGCGTGAGGTACAGCTCGAGGAGCGTTCTCACGTCGGACTCCTCGGCGCGGCGCGCGGGCTCGCCCAGCTTCTCGTCGCACATCTTCTCCACCATGTCCATCGTGCGCCTGGCCTGCTCCTCCGGCATCTTCGCGGAAAAGCGCAGGGCGACCCAGTTGGGCCAGACGGTCCGGGCGCCGCTCGTGGCCTCGCGCACGGCGTCGGGCCTCATGTGCTGCTCCAAGATCTTGACCTTCAGCTCGGCCGCCTCCCTCGCCTGAGGCGTCGGGGCCGAGAACATGGCGGACCGCTCGCGGGAGATGGCGCGGTCGATCTCGGTGAGCTGCTGGGCCGCCGGCGCCGGCAGCGGGTACTTGAGGATCGCGAACTCCACGGGGATGGACGCTATGACGTCGGCCATCGCGTACGCCTCGTCCTTCTTCTGCTCCTCGGTGTAGAGGCTGTGGTTGATCCCCGGCAGCTCCAGGAAGCCGACGCGGGAGCCGTCCTTCATGATCGCGTACGGCCCTTTGACGTCGGCGATCGGGAGGACGTCCTGCACGATGGCCGTCCTTTTGCGCCCGGCCTGCCTCCTCCTCGCGCCAGTTTCTCTCTTTTCCATCCCGTGTCTCCTAACCCGACGTCAGCCGGCGCGCTCCAGAAAGCCGCGCGGGTCCGACTCGAAGGCGCTCTGCGCCTTCCTGTGCCTGCGTATCCTTTTGATCTCCCTCGCCACGGTCGTTCCGCGGGAGAACTCGATGTTCAGCGCGATCGTCGCGATGATGGGGAGCAGGAAGAAGATCACCCATCTGGGCAGCATGGGCATGACCGGCCTGAGCTCCGACGTCGTCTGAGGCACCATGGCCCTCAGGTCGTCGTCGGCCGTGCCCGCGGTTATCCCGAGCTCGGCGGCGCGCTGGGCGTCCTGCCGCTCGGAGTCCGTCACGTCGATCGCCGAGAGCGAGGCCGCGCCTGCGGCCTTCATCCTCGAGTCCAGGCTTTTCACCGTGGCCCGCACCTGCTCCAGCTCCGCGACCTGGGCCATCCTCTCCGAGTTCCCCATCGGGACCTCCTCCACGTGCTTGATCGCCCCGAGCGAGAAGGCGAGCAGCGCGCCGAGCGCGGCGGCGAGGGCGACCTTGCCCCATTCCGCGCCTCCCAGCAGCAAGACGGTCGCCCTGGTCTTCAGCGGCCTGAACGCCGGCATCGTGTCAGGGCGGGCGCTAGCCTGCATCGACGTCCCCCTTCGCGGCTTTGACGCCGTCTCCCAGCGCGTCGGCCATCAGCTCGCCGAGGCATGAGGCGGACGCCTGCCCGGATTCCTTCGCCGCCATGAGGGCCTCGTTCGCGCGCGACTCCAGCTCGTCTGAGTAGCCGACGTGGAGGACCTTGGCTATCTGGTCGGAGTCGAACACGTAGGACTCGCCGAGGTAGGCGTGCTCGGAGAGGTCGGTGACGTAGCCGGCGGGCCAGTACGCCCCGGCGTAGTCGTAGACGCGCCCGTCGGTCGGCGAGGCCGCGTCGGCCCCGGGGGCGCGAACCATGCTCGCGGTTGGGCGGCGCGCCGTGACCACGAGCTTGATGCCCGCGTCCTCGTAGCGGTCGATGAGGACGACCGACCCCAGCGGCAGGTAGGCGGCTTCGAGGTCGAACTCGACGCCCTGCTCGGGGTCGTCCTGGCCTTTCCCGCCGCCCGGCCCGCCGCAGCCGGCCAGGGCGGCGCACGCTCCCACGGCCGACAGGGCGGCCGCGCAGGCGAACCCGCGCCTCGTCATGCTCTTTGTCCCGCCGTGCGTCATACGGCGCCTCCTTTGCTCCCGCCGTGCCCGCTGTCCACGAGCAGCTTGTCGCATTTCGCGTAATAGTCCTCAAGGGCCTTCTTGTAGTCGTCGGCCGCCTGCATCTCCGAGTAGGGGTCCGTGCCCTTGGTGGCCGCGACCGCCGCCGCAGCGGCCTTCACGGCCTCGGCCTCGGAGGACCCGTCGTCGACGAAGCCGCTCGGCAGGTTCCCGCTGTAGGCGTCCCCGTAGTAGTAGTCTCCGTCGGTCGTCCATCCCTGCCTCCAGTCGCTATCGGACCAGGAGTCGGGGATCCACGAGTCCTTGCCGACGGTGCCCGACGAGGCCTGCAGGAACGACCAGCCGGCGTTTCCGGAGGTGACGGCGTTCGACACGGCGAGCCCGCCGCCGCCCAGCAAGAAGCCGATGCAGAGCACGAACCCCGCGATCCTGGCCGCCCGGCCGACCGCCCGGTCGGATTCCTGGGCGCCCTCGAAAAGCGACAGCGCGTGGCGAAGGATCGTCACGACGAGGCCGACGAACGCCGCGGCGGCGGTGACCCCGCCGACGGCGACGAGAAGGGTCCTTGCCGCCTCTATGGTCTCGGTCCCCATGGCGCTACGCCTTCCTCGTCGCCGCGGAGGCCGCCGCGCGGGAGGCGTTGCTCACGGCGCTCGCGCCCTGCCTTACCACCATGGCGGCCATCATCGAGGCCGAGCGCGACGACCCGCCTATGAACGTCCAGCGGTCGAGCAGCTGCGGGGCGCCGAGGGCCGCGCCGAACACGGCGAAGCACATCATCATGTTCACCCACGCCTGGCCGTCGAAGGTCAGGATCTCGAGCATCCCGGTTCCGCTATAGAACGCGCCGAGCATCTTCAGGGCCACCATGAAGAACAGATACTGGATCCACTGCATGCAGCACATGCCGAAAAGGCCGACGAGGAGCTCCCCGGCGGCGTTGCTGTCGCTTTCCATGGCGGACTTGATGGAGATCCACGGGGCGGCCACCGACAGCACGAGCATCTCGATTTGCCGCTTGCATATCTGGTAGATGATCTTTATCGCGAGGAGCAGGCAGGCGAACGAGCATATGGCCCCTGGCAGGCGCTCGAACACGCTGTGGACGAAAGGCTCGGCGAGGTCGCTCACCTTGAAGGTGAGCGCGGAGAAGTCCAGCTCGCCTGCGTTCACGAGCGAGCTGCCGCCGGCGTACGACGCCGACACGATGTCGGAGAGCATGGCCTGGCCCGCGTACATGACGAGGTTGCATAGCACCGGCATGAAGCCCACGAGCGCGACAACCGCCACGCTGCGGAACATGTACTCGCCGAGGGAGGCCATCCTAGGCCCGCCGTTCTGCAGCACGCCGTCCCTGACGCCCACGAACACCCTGATGGCGATCGCGGCGACGACGGCGATGCCCTGGCCCCACAGGATCACCGAGTTCACGACGGGGATGTTGATCCAGTTGAGCATGTACGGGGCGACGCTGTTGATCAGCGGCGCGAGGACGAACTGCGAGAGCGCGCCCAGCAAGCAGATGACGCCTATGCCTATGATGGCCGCTATGAGGTAGCCCATCCCTGGCCCCTGCTATTTCGCGACGGTGCCGAGGTCGACGCCCGTGCCGGCTATGGCGGTGAAGCCGTCGATGATGAACGGCATGAAGGCTGCGACGATGCACAGCGCGATGACCCCGATGCACACGGCGATGCGGCGGTTGAACTCCGGCTTGCCCGCTTCGATGAACATGGGGATGATCTCTTTGACCAGCACGACGAAGGCGATGCCGCCCACCAGCGTGAGGCCTCCGTAGCCGAGGGCCAGAAGGATGCCGCTCACGCTGCCCGTCAGGTCGTTGAGCGTGCTCTGGAACGAGCCGTTCGCGGCGTATGCCGCCGTCGGCGCCATGGCGGCAACGAGCGCGATTGTCGGGGCGGCCGCGGCCGCTTTTCGGAGTCTGCCCATGATTCCTCCTCGGTCAGGTTTCGTATGCGCGTCTGCGCGAGGAGCGATGGGAAGGGCGGGCCGGCTCGCGGAGGCCGGCGCCCGCGATGGGCGTCCTGCGCCTTTGGCCCGCTTGCCGGCCCTCGGTCGCGATGACCGGCACCGTACGTCCTCGCCAGAAGGACGAGACGATGTTAGCACAACTCTGGCACCGGTGCGAAAATGCGACGGTATGCGGGACGGCGGGGCCTACACCTGCTCGGATTCCATGTTGGGCAGCTGCATCTGCCCGTCGATCGCGCCGCGCCGGGGGTTTCGCTTGGCTGGTATCTTCGACTTCCCGACGCCGCCGTCAGCCCCTCCTTTCTCCGAGCTGCGCCCTTTGGCCTCCTTCGCAGGCGCCTCCGTGCTTTCCCGCAGGAACTGTGAGCGCAGGCCGGCGAACCACTTGCGCTCGGCGGCGCGCATCTCGTCGTCCGTGTAGGCCCGTCCGCGCTCGCTCATCTTCTTCAGCTCGGGGTACCACGGTTGGGGCATGTCGACGTCGCCCTTGTCGAGCCTCGCCATCACCTGCTCGGTCTTCTCCCGATTGTGCTCGGGGTCTCCGAGGCCCATCCTCGCCGAGGCCGCGAGCTCGGACACGTCGGGCAGCGGGACGACGTAGGCCGAGTCCGCGGCGTCGGTGAACGTGACGAGCGCGCCGTAGGACGGCCGCCAGCGGGACACCTCCTCGGGGTAGAGGCGCATGCGCTCGGCGTACGAGATGGATTGGGTGCCGTTCTCCTTGAAGATCGACAGCCTCTTGCCGGACTTCGAGCTCGACCCGATCTCTATGGTGCAGCGGCCTATATGCTCCGAGAACCATCTTCCGGTGCGCTCGTGGTCGTTCGTCTTGAGGAGCGCGATCATGCCGCACGACCCGATGACGATCTTGTCGTCCGTATCGTCGTAGGAGCTGGCGAGCTGGGCCATCGATTGGAGGATGAGCAGCCAGCGGATGCCCAGGCCCAGGCAGGAGTTCATTTTCTTGTGGAGGTTCGGTATCGGCGGTATCTGCCCGAACTCCTCGCACAGCAGGTTGACCCTGTAGGGAAGGCGGCCGCCGCGGTCGGCGGCTTCCTCGATCAGCACTTGGTAGAGCTGCTGGATCATGAGGTTCGCGAACATCCCGTAGGTCTCCTTCTCGACCGGGATGATGATGTACACCGCGCATTTCTCGGTCCCGATCCTGCGCGGGTCGAAGTCGGTCTTCGAGGTCATGTAGGAGATGTTGGAGTCGCGGAAGTCTCGCAGCACGGTCTGGGCCGTCGTGATGAACGCCATGCGCTCCTTGTCCACGGTGTTGGCGATCGGGTCGTACGCCTCCCTCGCCGGATGGTTGGCGCCGAGCCTGTCGAGCATCATCTCCCACGGCACGTACGTCCTGCCGTTGGGCTTGTCCGGGTCGAGCGGCCTGGCCGAGCAGTACTTGCCGAGCATGCGGGAGACCGTCGTCAGGTTGCGCTGATCGTCCGGCACCGTCTTCCAGGACGCTACCCACAGGATCGCCGACTTCATGTAGGCGCGGGCGCCTTGGTTGAAGTAGCTCGACTGCCCGACATCTTGGGAAGAGGGCAGCAGGTGCTCCACGAGGTCCGCCGCGGCGCGGTCCGCGGCAGACCAGTCCGGGCCGCCTTCGGCGCGGACCGCGTCGATGACCTGCTGCATGAAGTTGAACCTGTCGCCGGCGCGCGGCTTGCGGAAGTTGAAGACGACGACCCTGGAGGTCTTGGCGGCGCCTTCCGAGGTGAGGCCCGTGAGCTCGCCTTTGGGGTCGATCGCCACGAAGGACTCCTCCGAGGCCCTCGACAGCAGGTCGATGGTGGGTATGAGGCACCGCCTGGTCTTGCCGGCGCGGGTGTCCGCTATGACGGTGGAGTTCATGTCCTTGGTCGAGTAGACGAGCCTCCTACCGATCGGCTTCCGCTGCGGGCGCGGCGGGCGTTCGCCCCCTGAAACCTTGCATTTCAACAGCTTGAGCCACCAGATAAGCATGGCGATCCCGTGCATCGCCACCATCGGCACGCGCTTGCGCCAGGGCTCCTCTATGGAGCCCACCACCACGCCTCCGAGTTGTAAGTCCTCCGCATCCTCCGGGCTGGTCTCGAAAGCCCTTTCGATCTCGTTCGGGTCGTCGATGAGGCGGCCGGAACCGAACTCGTTGTGACCGGCGGGTTTGGGGATGCTGTCCAGCAGCTTGTTCTTGGGCCTCGTGCGCTCCGCGTAGAGGGCGTCGAACCCTTTCTCCAGCCTCCATCCGATCAGCGTCGCCGCAAACAGCGAGGCGAACCAAATGGCAGGTGGGGGCGCATAGTGCGCGCATGCGAGGGAAACGGCCCTCCATCCGCTGAACAGGAAGGATGAGAGGTAGTCGACGAGGTTGCCCAAGGCAAACAGGAGGCCCATTCCCGGCTGACCGAGCGACCACAGGCCGAAAAAGGTCATCCATAGGGCGGGCGCGGCGATCAGCGCAACCGCAAGCGCGACGGCGGCGATGCCCGCCAGCCACCCGTAGGCAAGCAGGGTGCCGCGCGGCGGGATCTTCGCCGCAACGTCGTCGACCAGCCGTTTCTTCCTGATGCGGCGGTGCTCGATCACGACGACGTCGTCTCCATCGCCTGCCAGCTCCACCTCCAGAGCGGGCGCGAGCTCGTACTCGAAATACGACAGTTCCTCGTAAGCGCGCTCGAGCTCTTCGGAGATGTCGAAATTCCCGTCCTTTAGAGCCGATGCCACGCCGCGCGAAAGGGAGCCCAAACCGGCCTTGACGCTCCTCCCGTCCAGCGTGGGCGGCGCGGGGGGAGCGGTTTCCACGAACCGGTAGACGCCCGGCACGAACTCATGGCCGATGTACTCGTTGTCCTCGTGGTCCTCTATGGGGCTGTCCCAGTCCACGTCGATGGTGAACCTGCCGATGCCGCGCCGAACGTCGCAATCTCCGAAAGTATCTGAGCGCGAGATCGTTCTTATCAGCCTTCCGTTCGGGTCGTACACGTCGACCTTGGCCCCGAAAACCTGCGATCCGTCCTCGGCGTCGACGAGGAAGACGCTGAAATCCATGCTATTCCAGGTTCGAGAGCGTTGCCGCCGGGTTGGAAAGGCCGTCGGCCGCGGATTGGGCGACGGTCGACGCGTCGCTGGGCGACCCCGACAAAATCGTCGAGATGATCGATGGGACGTATGGGATGATGAACAATATCACGACGAGGGCTATCAGCGAGGCGATCTTCTGTCCCCTCTGCATCGGGCTGAAGCACACGATGGCGCCTAGAAGCAAGGCGAGCACCATCAGAACGGAGGTGTTCGGGATCAAGCCCCAAAGCCCGTTGACCACCGGTTCGATGAGCTGTTGATTGAAGGTTTGGAAAATGTTGTTGATGATGTCGGCGAGACCCATGGTCGCCTAGCCTTCCTCGCAGGCCTGGCGTGCCGCGGGGTCGCTTTATCTAAATACGGTGCACGGAGATTCTACCACGGGGTCGAGCTTTGCGCCCGCCATTAGGCTTGCGGATGAATCTTGTCCGAGAACCACGGTGCCATGGTAATGGCAGCGTGGTTCTCGGACAAGGATAACGCTGACACATGGCAGCGTGGTTCTC
>URQU01000005.1 GCA_900550055.1 uncultured Coriobacteriaceae bacterium
GGCCCTTTCGCTTCGGGAAGTGGAAGACGCGCTCTTACGGGAGTTCGCGCGCTAGTGAATCTGAATCTCCCCCGATTCCATCGACATGGAACTTTCCGTTATTCATGATATTTGCAACGGAGGATTGGATGCAGGGATGGGAGCTTCATGGCCCAAGCACGCGGCCGAGCTCAAGCAATATGTTGATCGTTGCGAGCCCGCGGCCTTGCCCGCGGTCGCGCCCCTGCGGGTTCTGGATGGTTTCGCAGGAAAAGGGCGCCGATTTCGCCATGGTCCTGGACTTCTGTGCGGTTTTCGGCGGGGGTTGTTCGCCGTCGGCTTAGCCGACCTGGGGAAACGCCGGCGTGTTGCGGTGTTTCGGGCCGGTTCGGCCTGCGAAACCGCCCAGAAGTTGCAGGCGGGGTTCGCTCGTGCTGAAGGTAGCGCATCTAAACACGTGTTCCAGTCCCGCCGGCGCTGGTCGCAGGTATTGCGATTACTGAGCTGTGTGCGTTGATGCTCGAGCGCGAATGGAGGACGGAAGAGAATTCGAGGCGGCCTCGGGGAGAAGCCGTCTTGGGTGAGGCGCTTGTAGGCGGTGCCGCGCGACTGAGCAGGCGCTCTTATGCAGTTGCTCCGTATTTAACCTTGATACCGCTTAGAGCCGCAGGCTATTCTATCGAAAATGAAGTGTGATAATCCTCGAAAATCGAGTACGATAATCCTCGAAAATAAAGTATGCCCACTTCAAATAAGGAGGCTAGGTCATGGTCGCATATGGAACCGAAAAGCCCCAGGCGTATCGTCCGCGTCTCGTCGACGAACGCTTGCAGAGGTTGCTCTCCACCTTCGGCGCAGTCGAGATTCGCGGTACCAAGTGGTGCGGCAAGTCCTGGGCGGCGCTGGCGTTCGGCGAGAGCGTCGTGCATCTTGACGACCCAAACGTCAAGGCGCTGGCCGAGGCCGACCCCGCGCTGGCGCTGCAGGGGGCACGCCCTCACGTCGTTGACGAGTGGCAAGAGGCCCCCTCCACCTGGGATGCCACGCGCCGCGCGGTCGACGCGGCCGGCGGCGAACGCGGCCTGTTCATTCTCACGGGATCTTCCACCCCGGCTAAGGACGCCGTTACCCACAGCGGCGCCGGGCGCATCGCCCGCGTGGACATGAGCACCATGACGCTGTGGGAGCGCGGCCTGTCCACGGGCTCGGTGTCGCTGTCCGGGCTGTTCGAAAGCGCGTTCGATCCGTCGGCATGCGAAACGTCGCTGGCGCCTTTGGCCGATGCCATATGCTGCGGTGGCTGGCCCGCCCTTGTTGGGGCCGATGCCCAGACGGCCGCAGAGGTCATCGACCAGTACCTCGATGCCATGTTTGAGGTCAGCGTCCCCAAGAAGGGCGGAACGCCCGATATGGCGCGGCGCATCGTGAGTTCGCTCGCGCGCAACGTCGCCACGGCCGCCACCCTGCAGACCATCGCCCAGGACGCCTCGCTGGGAGACGAGGCCGGGGCGCCGGCGGCGTCCACTGTCACCTCCTATTTGAACATGCTCGAGGATATGTACGTCATCGAGGGTCTGCACGGTTGGGATGCCCCCGTAAGGGCCAAGTCGCGCCTGCGCACCAAGCCCAAACGCTACTTCGCCGACCCGTCCATCCCGGCCGCCGCGCTCGGCATGGGGCCGGAGAGGCTGCTCTCCGACGGGCAGACCTTCGGCCTTCTCTTCGAGTCGCTGTGCGTCCACGACCTGCGGGCCTATACCGCGTGCTTGCCGGGCGCCCACCCCGGATCGCTTCGCTACTACGGCGACTCGGACGGGCTGGAGGTCGACGTCGTCATCGAGCTTCGCGACGGCCGCTGGGCAGCGCTGGAGATCAAGCTCGGCGAGGCCAAGGTGCCCGACGGCATCAGGAACATCGAGCGCTTGCGCGAAAAGGTCGCCTCCAACCCGGCGGCCCGCAACCCCAAGCCCGAGTTTTGCGCTGTTGTTACCGCGACGTCTCCCTTCTGCCGCTACGACGCCGCCCATGATGTCTACGTTTTCCCTATCACCGCTTTGCGGCAGTAAGCGCAGTCGTCGACCCGAATGCAAACAGGGGCGGAGGTGTGCTCGCTGCGATGCCGCGGGATGCGCCCGCGTTGACGTTGGCGGCTGCCGTGGCTTTGCCTGCGGGTGCCCCCCTGTTCATGTACGATTGCAATCGTACATCGCGGCGGCATGCGCGCCTGATGCATGGTAGCCTCCGTGCGGGGGCGGCCCTCTTCCTGTCGACTCTTGCCGTTAAGCGGTGGCAAGGCGTCTCGGGACCGTCGAGTTGCGCGGTTGCGCGTGAAAACGGCGTTGGACCTTGTCCCATGCGGTGTGCGTTCGTTTGGCTATTGGAGAAAAGTGCAGGTTATGAGCAGGAACAAAGATAAGGGCAAGAAGTGCGGCCAGTCCAATAAGCTGCCCTTCGTTTTGATGGGCGGGCATATCTGCGTCGATGCCGCACAGGGCGGCTTAGCTTCGGTGCTGCCGTTTCTGGTGATTCAATCCGGGTTCTCGTACACCGAGATAACGGCGCTGGTTTTGGCATCAAACATCGCGTCGGCGGTCATCCAGCCCCTGTTCGGTCTCATGGGCGACAAAAAGGCGCGTCCGTGGCTCATGTCGGTCGGCGTGGCGCTTGCGGGCTTGGGCATCGCGCTGGTGGGCGTTCTGCAGTCGTATTGGCTGGTGGTTTTGGCGGCAATGGTTTCGGGGGTCGGCAATGCCATGCTGCACCCGGAAGGGGCGCGCTTGGCATACCTCGCCGGCGGCGACGACAAAGCCATGAGCATGTCGATTTTCTCCGTCGGCGGCCAAATCGGCTTCTGTCTAGGGCCCATCATCAGCGTCGTCGCCGTTACGGCGTTCGGGCTTTCGGGCACGCTCGTGTATCTGGTCCTCTGCCTTCCGTACGCGCTGGTGCTCCTTGCGCTGAGCAAACGCTTCCTGGCCTTCGGCGTCCGCGGAGGCGGCTCGTTGGCGGGCCGGGGCAAGCGCGACCGATGGGGTGCGTTCGGCGTGGTGCTCGGCGCGCTTTCGGTTCGCTCCATCGTGTTCTATGGCGTGACCAGCTTCTTCCCGCTCTACTTGGTGACCACATTCAACGCGGCGGAAGATTCCGCCTCGCTGCTTATCACCGTGTTCTCGATTTTCGGCGCGGTGGCAACGGCTTCGGCTGGCTTCATGTCGCATCGTGTTCCCACGCCGCGCCTCATGATCGGCTGTTTTGTTCTCATGGTGGCGTCGCTTGCCTCGTTCCTGCTTTCGGGCAGCGTGTGGCTGTGCGTGGCGGCGGTTATGGTGCTGGCGATGTGCTTGAATCTTTTCAACCCGCCCGCCGTGGCGCTGGCGCAGGAGTATCTGCCCGAGCATCTGGGCACAGCGTCGGGGCTCACCTTTGGCGTGGCGGTAGCTGTCGGCGGCATCGCGTCGCCCATGCTCGGCGCGCTGGGCGACGGCGCGGGCCTTGCGTCCGCCATTTGGGTTCTGGCTGCGCTCGCCGCGGCCGGCCTTACGCTCTCGATCGGCGTCGCTGCGATCGAGCGGCGCGGTGCACAGAAAGGCTAGCAAGTGTGCAGTCAAATAAGCGTTGACGCTTGGCGCTGCTGACCAATGGATGTAAAACCCTCTCTGCGCCTGCTCGGTCACGCGTAAATACCTTCGCCAACCTTGAAGCAGATTGCGGCGCGGCGCCGCTGGCGAAGTGCCGCTACATAGCCGTGCGAACATGCCTCCGTCCCCTGTTCACCCACGGCATAGGATTTTGGGACGAAAAACGCTAGCATCATCATTGCCGTCAACAATCCGGGGAGCGCATGAGGGGGAATCGCCGTGTATCGCAGGTATACCGATGGGGTGCCGCATCCGCCGTTGGTGAGCGAATATGAGGGCGCCGACTCCGGTGGGGTCCCCGACCTGTTCGTGAGCATGCCGGCCACCTGCCGCGATGTGAGCGATGAGCTGCTGGATTTCATGTGGTACCGGGAAATGTCCATCCCCGAGGTTGCGGCGGCGGCCGGCATTTCGGAGAAAGCCGCCGAGGATCTGATCCTGAAAGGGAAGGGCGCGTCCGCCGACCTTTTCGCGTTGTGCGAAGCGCTGCGCGTCGAGTTGTTCTCGCTCCCTGGCGACGACGAGCTTGAGAGGGGCATGGAATGAAGGAAGCGTACGCGTGGTTGCAGAATCGCCTGGTAGGACGCTTCTTCGAGGGATCCGATGGCGCGACTCGGTTCGAATACGTCCCGGAAGCTTCCATGCCCATCAGCCTTTCGTTGCCGCTTGACGACTTCTGGCAGGTCGATGCCCCGGGCGCGTTCTTGGACGGCCTGCTGCCGGATAACGATAGCGAACGCGAGGCGATGCGGCTCTGGTTCGGCGCGGCGTCGGCCGACCCGCTCGATCTTCTTGTGGCAACGGATGCGACGGGCGGGCTGTGCTTCACATCCGTTCCCGAGCCGGGGGAGATTGCGTCTCTGGCTCGCGAGTTTGCAAGGGAAAAGGACATCGCAATCAAGGTTTACCGGCTCGGGCGCGGCTGGACGACGTGGCAGTCCGATGACCGCCGCAGCCGTTTCGCCCTTGCGGGTTCGCAGGGCAAATTCGCCTTGGAGCGGTTCGACGGCCGCTGGACCTGGCCGAACGCCAAGCATCCTTCGACCCACATTGTGAAGCCGCCCCATGACCGCTTTTGCGGCGTCTCGCTGGTGGAGGACGCGACCATGCATCTTGCGGCAGCGTGCGGGCTGGACGTCGCAAGGTCGTTCGTGCGGTCGTTCGGCGAAGATCGGGCTTACGTTGTCGAAAGGTTCGATCGCGAGGTCTGCGCCGACGGGCAGGTTTTGCGTATCCACGTTGAGGACTTCACGCAAGCGTTGGGCGTTTCGCGGCATGCGAAGTATTCCGTGACCGCCGCCGATGCGTTTTCCCTGTTGAAAAGGCAGCCCAACGGTCGCTCGCTGGTGAGGGAGTGGGCAAAGCGGCTCGTCTTCAACACGCTGGTGGGGAATTGCGACGCGCACGGCAAGAACTACAGCCTGTTTTTGCGGCCGGACGGAAGCGTGGAGTTGTGCCCTCTCTACGACACCCTTTGCACGCGAGTGTGGCAAGAAACCAGCGATTTGCTGGTCATGCCGATCAATTCCAAGAACCGGGCAAGCGAGCTGTCCCTGTCCGATTGGGCAGCGGAAGCGGCAGCGTCGGGGATTTGCGAAGACGACCTCGTTGGAGCGGTGGAAGCCATAGCCGCGCAAATCGCAACGCACGCGCCCGCCGTTCTGGCGAAATACCCAGATTGGATACAGGAAGCAATGACCACGGCGATCGCCGTCAACAACCAGCAGCTGCTCCAGGAGCTGGGACTACGGCTTGAGAGGTAATCGTCCCCTGTTCACGTACACCGTTCAAAATACTTAACATTCTTGATATTGAGACAATATTAAATATTTTGTATACTCGGGCTACTAAGGCAAATACAAAGTATTTTGAACGGCGGCATAGCATGTGGACCAACGCTTACTCATACGAGGACATCGGCGAGTTTCTGCGGGAGGCGCGCAGGGCGCGCGGTATCACGCAGGTAGAGATGGCGAGAAAGCTCGGCTTCTCGTCGGTCACGCTCTCGGCGCTCGAGACGGGCAAGAACGTGTCGGCGATTAAGGTCGACCGCTACCTGCAGCAGCTGGGTTTTCGCATGGTGATCGTGCCCAAGGGCGCAGACGTGGAGGTGACCGAATGAGGCAGCTCGACGTTTATTTGGGAGAAAGCCTGATCGGACGCATCGCAGAGAACCGCAAGGGCGGGCGCTTCGAGTACGAGCAATCAATCGTCGACAAACTCGCTGGCCGGCCGGTGCTCTCAATGGCGTTTCCCGCAAAAGTTCGCCCGTTCGGCGAGACGAAAACTTCTGCCTGGTTTAATGGTCTGCTTCCCGAGGGAAACCGCCGCGACGAGGTTTGCAGGAGCCTTGGCGTGTTGCCGTATGACTGGATCGGCCTTCTTGCCGAGATAGGCTGGGAGTGCGCTGGTGCGGTGAGGGTGTTCGAGCACGGTCGTGAGCGCGCTTGCGAACTGCGGCTGGAGGAGATTCCCTCGTCGGAGTTGGCTGAAAAGCTTTCGAGCGTTACGGAGCGTCTTCCGCAAGTTGAGAGCGGGTTGTTTCGCATGTCGCTAGGCGGCTTTCAGGAGAAGATGTGCGTTGTCATGCCGGCGATTCCTGCGGGGGTATCTTCCGTCGCCGCTGATGATGTTCTACTTCCGATGGGGGACAGCCCCAGCACGCATATCCTCAAACCTGAAAGCGAGCATTATCCCGGTTTGGCGGAGTCTGAGGCGTGGGCCATGACGGCGGCCGGGAACGCGGCGCGCGCGTCCAGGGTGGCCCTGCTCGATCTGGACGATGCACCGAGCACGCTGGTGGTTGAACGTTATGACAGAATCGCCGACAACGGCTCTACGCACGTGTTTAGGCTTCATCAGGAGGATGTTTGCCAGGCGCTTGGAATCGACCCGCACGGTAAGTACGCTGCTGCGGGCGCGCCCAAGGGCAATGATCCCACATACGTTGCAATTGCCGGTTTGCTGCAGAAGTTCTCTTCGGATCCCGAGGGCGAGAAGGTGGAGCTGCTGGGCCAGCTTGTTGCGAACCTGGCGCTTGGCAATTGGGATGCGCATGCCAAGAACACGTCGTTTCTCTACTGCGAGCAAATGGTCCCCACGCTCGCACCGCTTTACGATGTGGTGCCCATCGCCGAGATCGAGCCGCACACGACGCTTCTTTCCATGCGCGTGAACGGGGTGATAGACCCCGGGAAGCTTACACGGGCCGATGTCGTCGCTGAGGCTGTTTCCTGGGGATTGGCCACAACGGATGTTGAGTCGGTCGTCGACCGCGTGCTTAAGGATCTTGAGGAGGGCATCCGGATCGCATCGACGGCCTATCCGGCCGCTGCAGCCCGCCATGAGGCAAACGCGCTGGAAAGGATTCGCAAACTGAAAGGGGGCATCTGACCTTGAGGCGGTGTTGACCTTGGCGGGCGAGTGAGCCGATGGATGACCGGGGCAAGCAGGGGACGGAGGTGTGTTCGCTTATGAACGCCCCTCCGTCCCCTGTTCACGCTGGCCGTCGTCGCGCGACTTCGCCCTTTCGCCCTACAGCCCCCAGCGGGCGTATTCTAGGTAGCCGGCTACGCTGTAGTGCTCTGCCCAGTCATCGGCCGGGGAGCCTTCTCCGCCGACGATTCCCAGGAAGCCGTTCTCGACTTTCTCACCCTTCTCATTCACTACCAGGGCGTACCAGTGGCCGTATTCGTGCGTGGGTTTGCGCAGCTGGCAGGCCAGCGTCAGCTTCGGTTCGCCCTTTTTGCGGAAGAACGCACCTTCCTCGTTGAGTTTCTTGATGAGCGTACCGTCAAGCCAGAAGCAGATGAACGGCGCCTCGAACGCGTCGGTGAGCGCTCCGGCCTCGCTGTTGTACACGTAGCAGAACAGCGCGCGGTCGCGCGAGCGGGCGAGAAGGTTCACCTCGCTGTCCTTGAGCTTGAATTCGACCACGGCGAACGCGCCGGGGCGGTTCGGGTTCTCGCTTACGGTGGTCACCGCCGTCTTGACCTGGAAAAAGAACGTTTCGGGCGGTGTGTCTGGCTTCTCAAGTTGCTGCTTGAGGTTCAGCGACACCACGTCGATGCCCATGTCCGCGGGCGGGCGAAGCGCGTCCAGGCCGTTGCGGTACAGCGAGCTCATGAGCTGGTACTCGCCGGTGTATCCGTTGTAAAGCAGATTGTAGAAATCTTGGGCCACGTGCTGCTCCTCCTTTTGGTTCGAATGGTTAGATTCTAGCGTTGGGTCGCGCGATCCTTTGCGAGAAGTTGCCGGTTTTGGCCCCGCCGAAGTGGGTGGGGAAGTAGGTGTTCGGCTTGGAGTGCGCTTGCCGCCTGCCTGCCGCTTTCAGCCTCGCAGGTATGGGGCGAGAGTGTCGGCGCACTCTTTGGCCATGAGGTTCGCGCGTTTGAGGACTTTTGCGCGCAGGTCGTCGTCGAGTAGGACGATTTGCGCGATGAGCGCCTTCGCGATCTGCAGCTCGTCGAGCCAAGGCTCGTCTTCCCAGAGGTCCTTCAGCGCGTCCGTGGCGTCAAGGGCCTTGGCGTATTGCGCGTCCGACGACTTGGCCAGCGCGCCTTCCTTGTTGTTGCGGATCTCCCAGACGAAGGCGCACGCGGGGTTCCCGACCTGGGTATGCGCCTTGATCGAGCGGTTGTCCGGATGCGTCGCCGCTCGCGGGTTGGTCCGCGCGAGGTATGCGGCACGACTCGGCAACGCGGCCGAGATTTGCCCTGTGATCGCGAGCAGCTCCTCGGCGTGCGCGCAATACACGTCGCAAATCTGGAACGGGGTCCTGCGCTCAGCTTCGACGAGCTGCTCGTCCGGTGTGCTCCACGCGCCGTCTATGCGGGCGGCGTTCGCCTGGGCGATGCGCTCGCTTAGGCTTTTGCGGTCAGCCGCTTCGCTCTGACTTGCGTGTTCGCTTGTTTTGTTCGAGCTTGCGCGGGCGATTTGCTCGCTCAGGCTTTTGCGCACGTTCATTTCGCTCATCTTTGTTCCTTTCTTAGGCTGCAGCGCCGGAATCGCTGTCCAGGTTGTCGGTGTCGAACAGCGTATCGACCCAGATCTCGTCGTCCGGCCCCGGCGCGGGAAGGAAGTCAAGATCGTCGTCTGTGCAGGTCGAAAACGCTTTGTGAATCTCCGGCGCCTCCTGGCTCGCAGCGAATTCCCGGGTTGCGGACGTCTCGCAATCCTCAAACGCTTCCCAATCTCCGGGCATCTCGCAACTCGCGACAAACTCCCGATACCGCGGGTGCTGCTCGAGCGCATAAGCGGGTTCGCATATGCCGCGGCGGCTTCGCTCGAATAGCCACCAGTTTCCGGCCGGCGTCTCGAGAAGCGTCGAAGGCAGCTTGTTGGCACGCAACGCGAAATACTTCGCCGTCCGCTCGTCTTGGAAGCCCAGTACCAGGTGGCGGTCGCAGTTGCCGATGATCGAGTTCGCCACCGCCTGGTCGTAGCGCGCCTCAAGCTGGCTGACCGTTTGGCAGATGATGGTGCAGCTGACCTCGCGGCTGCGGATGACGGAAAGCACGTCGTCGAAGCCGGGCAGCGTCAGGTTCGCAAAATCGTCCAACATGAAGCGAACGGGCACAGGCAGACGCCCGCCATCGCAGCGCGTGTCTGCGAAATCGCACAGGCTTGAGAACGCTTGGCGAATGAAAAGGCTGGTCAGGGGCGCCAAACTGCGGTCCATGTCATCCATGGTCACGAACAGCGCGCGCCGTTCGCGCCCAAGGTCGCAAAAGTCGATTTGCTGCACCTTGCGAAACGACGCAAGCGCCCCGTCGAACGTCAACGGCAGCAGGTTTGCGGCGATGATGCCCATAATGCTCGAGTGCATCTTGTCGGCGCGTGCTGTGCTCCGTGCGCGGCGGAACAGCGAAGCCGCGTAGCTATCGGGGTCCTGCTTGGAAAGGTCGGCGAACAGCGCTTCGGCGTTGCCTTCGCACGCCTGCTCGTACACGCTCACCACCGACGCCATGTTCCATTCGCGATCGGGCAGCGCCTCGAACACATAGGCGATGTAGCTGGCAACGTAGTTGGCCGCCGCGCCCGCCCAGAACGGGTCGTCGCCCATGTCCGCACGAGGGAACAGCGCGCTGGCGATCGCGATGATGTCCTGCGCAAGAGGGCGACCTTTGCGCCAGCGAACGTGGTGAAGCGGGTCGTAGCCGATCTCGCCGTCCATGGTGGTGAAGTCAAGGCGGTCGACGACGTACCCATGGGCCCGCAAAAACGGCGCCATCTCGTCATATAGGCGGCCCTTGGAGTCGAGCACGATGTAGGAACCCTCGCACTGCAGCAGGTTGGGCTTCAGGAAATTGCGCGTTTTGCCCGATCCGGAACAGCCCAGAACGAGCACGTTGTTGTTGAGGCCGGTCGCCCACGAGTCCATGCTCGCGGCGTGCTCGGAGGTGAGGATGAGCTGCCCCGCGTAGGCGGCGCGGGCATTCGCAAGGTTGTCTATCATGGCTGCTTTCGCTTTCTACTACAGGTTTGCGCTGGTGAATGGGGTGTGGGGAAGGGGCTGCCGCGCCCGCGATAGGAGGAGACATCCCGTAACGGTGGCCGATTGCTAGGCCCGGGACACGGCAAGCCACGCTCGCGGCCGACACCCCGTCAAAGCCTGGTGATGACGCGGTCCGCAAGGCCTGCGTTGACGGCTTCTTCCGCTTCGAAATAGGTGTCGGAGGCCGTAAGCTCGAAGACGCGCTCGATCGACATGCCGCTGTGCCGCGCGATGAC
Organism: uncultured Coriobacteriaceae bacterium; assembly: GCA_900550055.1. Lineage (GTDB taxonomy): Bacteria > Actinomycetota > Coriobacteriia > Coriobacteriales > Eggerthellaceae > Senegalimassilia. Next base: position 10,350 of record URQU01000005.1, read on the forward strand.
GCCGGCCGTGATGTCGCGGATGCGCATGAGGTCGTCGGCCCGGGCTTTCACGGAAAGTGCGCTGCCGCCGGCGCCGGCGCCGATGAGCGGGTCATGGATCATGACGCGGCTGTGCGGTAGGATCTCACGCTCGTCGCCCGCGATGAACAGCAGCGCTCCCATGCTTGCCGCCATGCCAAGGCAAACGGTGCGGATGGGGCAGCTCACGGCTTGCATGACGTCGTAAAGCGCCAGGCCGGACTAGACTTCACCGCCTGGGCTGTTGATATAAAGCGTGATAGGCGTCGTGGGATCTTGGCGCTGAAGATGAAGCAGGCCGCGGATGACGACGGCGCAGGATTCGGCATCCACCGAGGTCATAAGCTCGAGTTCGCGTTGGTCGAGCATCTCGTCGCGGATGTCGAGGCGATTGAGGCCTTCTGCGGTTTCGCGGATGATCTGAGGTTGATAGACGAATGCATATTCGCTCATGACGAGCTCCTTCCGAGGGCGAGACGGGACAACCTAGGACGCAATAGGGAAGGCGCAAATCGGCAGCAAGCTAGCATGAGCTGCCATGCGCAGGGCGTCGCTTATAAGGTTGTATGGGAAAATCCGATGCACGGCAGCTGCATCGGCAACTCCTATAGGCGCAAGGCCTATCTGCCAGGAGGCGGGTCTCGCGACCCTCGGGTGCTTAAGCACAGTAGCACACGTCAAAGCAGCACGCAAGTGGGGAAATGAAAAAGTTTCGGACTGCTGTCCGCGCCTGGTATTTACGTCTTCGTGGCGGTTTTCTTGGGAAAAAACTAGGCGGAACCGCTTTCGCGACCCCGCCTTACAAAACCAATAGGTTTTTTTATCTATAAGCATTATTACTTATCGGAACCAACTGTCAATCACTTTTGTTAAAAAAGCCGCGCAAGACCGAATGATGTCGTTAGAAGGCGCAAGGTCCGCCGTCTCGGACAGTTGTTTCTTGAGATTTACCAGGTCAGATGCTGCTTTTCTTTTTCCTGACCCCTCAGGCACGAGTTTCGTGTGAAGGTACATGAGCGTTACAATCTGCCTGATGCGGGGATTCCTCATCCTGCCCGTTCTGACTCGATGCGAGATGCCTGCTTGGGCCAAGGCGGACAATACCGCTGAGTCGGTACCGACGGTTGTGTCAACTACGGCGATTCCGTTTAGCATGTCCGACGAGTGAGCACAGGCGTTTCTCACCGACTTGGCTTGGCGCAGCATGTAGTGCTCGTGCCTCATTTCCTCATTGCCCCAACGTTTGGCGCAGTATAGATACAGATCTATAAAGCTTCCGAACGAAAAAAGCTCCATCAGTACCCAGATGGGCATGTCGGCTGGGCTACCGTATTTTCTGACAAGATCGCCGCAAAACAGGTCGCGACTCATCATGCTGATTTCGCCTTCGCGGCGCCTGCGCTCGCTATGGTTGAGGCTAGCCATGTAATCGCGTGCGATCGTATAGCCGTCTTCGTTATTGCGTTCAGTCGTGATGCACACCAGCTTCGTCCGCGCTGCGTGTTCCACGTCAAGCGTTAGCGGCAACAGCGCATAGCGCAGGTCGCGGTCGAGCGAGGCGAGTGCTTTCAGGTGCCCGAAGTCGAGGTCGACGTACTGGCCATCGTATTGTCCGCCGATGCGTTTTTCGAAGAGGATCCTGTATGCGGCGATTTTGAAGAAATAGGTGTGGTTGGCGAGGTATTCGGCAGCATCCTTTTCGGAACAGAGCTTGAATGTGACGCCCTTCGACTTAAGATGCTCGATCTGCTGGTTGGTTGTGAGCAGGGCCTTGCGCTGCTTGATGCCGTCGGTTTCCGCCATTCCTTTTCCTCTCGCTTCGATGTTCGGGCGATTATACAGGCTTCGTAGCAGAAGGTCTTGCGCTCATCCTTGTAGCGTAGTTTTGCCTGCTTCGCATTTGCATCAGCAAACGTGATTGCTAATTGTTGCGGCGCTTTTGCCAAGAACGGTTGCGCGAATGGCGGCCCCGCGAACGCTCCCGGCGCGACCCCTCTCGCCCTCGCCCTCCCCGTACTCCGAAAGCGGGGGCAATACAAGACTGCAATCGTTGAGCGGAATGGGGTAGGCTGGCACCTGAGGACTGAAGCAGGCCCGCTTCCGCGGTGCCGGCCGGTTCTCGTCACAAATCCCACGTGATGCGTCGGGGGACGCGGGGATGGGACGCATATTCGACCGAACGATCACCTGCCCAGTTGAACGCCAAGGTTGTATTGGAGCCGCCCTTCGGGGCTGCAACCTTGCCGATCATGAACAGGCGAAGCTGCATTGGAGCCGCCCGTAAGGGCTGTAGCTGTGTCTTTTCGAATCCGGGCTGGGGTTGATCATCTCGTTCACAGGGGTTTGCGATACCCCTTTCTCGGTCTGCGCAACGATTCGGGGGAATCTTGCGCTGCTCAGCTTGATCTGACCTGCGCCGCGTCGCTCAAACGTGGGGAAATCCAATATCACTTGCTGCGTTTTCGCAGTTCTCTTTCCAAAGGAGAATGTCATGGCTATTTCCACCGAGATCGTCGGGAAGACCTTTGGCCCGTTCGTGCGTGGCTACACCTTCAAGGACCTTGAGATTTGCGCGCTTGGTTGCGGCGCCGGCTGGGACGGCCGCGTGGACCTGGAGTACGTCAACGAGGGCGACGCCAAGAACCCGGACCTGAAGGTTCTGCCTATCTTCGCCGTGCCGCTGACCGTCAACGAGGAGATGACCACCACCCTCGACTACGGCTTCGACTACTCCGGCTCGCTGCACTACGGTATCGACGTGCACTTCCATGCGCCGTTCAAGATGAACGACCACATCGAGACGTTCGTGACCCAGGAGGCCATCTGGGACCGCGGCGAGGGTCGCGGCTCGCTGTCCAAGCAGGTCGGCAAGTCGTACTCCGCCGACGGCACCCATCTGTGCACGGTCGACACCTACGACTGCTGCATCTATGACGGCGGTTGGGGCGGCGATCAGCCGCCGAGGGACTCCGTGGAGTACCCCGATCGCGAGCCCGATTTCACCTACGAGGAAACCTACGGCTACAACTGGCCGCTCGTGTATCGCCTGATGGGCGACTGGCATCAGCAGCACATCGACTGGTCCTACACCGAGCAGACCGGCCTTGAGCGCCCCATCGCCCACGGCGTCAGCAGCGCCGGCGTGGCCATGCGTCACGTCATCTCCCTGCTGTTCCCGGGCCATCCCGAGGCGATGACGCGCTTCAAGTGCCGCTTCACCTCCCCGGTGCTGCCGGGCGTGCGCCTGCGCACCATCGTGTGGAAGACCGCCGAGGGCGAGGCGAAGTTCCGCATGGTCAACGCCGACGCGCCCGACTCCAAGCCGTTCCTGAACCACGGCATCGTCGAGTGGGACCCCGCTCGCGCCTAGCGGTTTTGCGCCGCAGCCGAGCGGCGGTTGGCCGAGCGGCCGATCGATGCCGCGTAAGCTGATGGCGAAGCGGCTTGCCCGGGCGTCGGCTTCGTCTGAACGCGGGTTACGCTTGAAGCGGTAACGACTCGAGTTCGGTTGCGGCTTGGGAAGATCGGCCGTGGGTTGAGGATGGCTGAGACCGGGTTTCGGCTGCGAACGAAATATGATGTGCAACGTGTGGCGGGGATGCGTCCCTGCCACACGTGTTTTTTGCCCGGCGTTTTGCCGGCGATATCGTACGCTCGCTTCCGCGTGCGGGAAGCTTTCGCTGCGAATATGTCCCAGATTGCGAGTTTTCCGAATGGCGAACGTGGCGCGGCGTGCGGCGGCTTGCGCTCGGCGTGACATACGCATCGCTCGTTACATTCTGCAAGCGAAATCGACCAGCAAGCGCCCTCTCCGCCGCCGGCAAATCCGGAAAACTCGCAATCTGTGGCGCGAAACGCCGTAACGTTCCCGTTCTTCCGTTTTCGGAGCAGGGTTAACTCGGTTGTACAATGGGCGCATTCTCGATATCGCTTGATAGAAGCGCGCGCGGAAGGACTTCGCCATGGATACGGACATCGCTGTTGACACCGCCTCGGGCATCGCTACGAATGCCGTCACGGACGTCGCTACGGACATAAAGCAGGCTATGCGGCAGCGTCATACTGTGCGGAAGTTCACGTCCAAGCCGCTTTCGCCCGAGCTGATCTCGCAGCTCAACGACCGCGTCCGCGCAAACAACGAGCGTCTTGGGTTATCGATCTCGCTGAAGGTGGGCGACGAATCGGCGCTGCCCGGCATGCTCAAGCTGTTCTTCGCCAAAGGCGTGCGCAACTATTTCGTGCTGGCCGGCAGCGACAGGCCCGGGCTTGACGAGGACCTCGGCTACGCAAGCGCCGACTTGATGCTTTTTGCGCAGACGCTCGGGTTGAACACATGGTGGATCGGCGGTACGTTCAGCCGAAAGAACGTCGAGCAGGCTGTGCCGGGGAAGAGGGTTATCGGCATCGTTGCCGTGGGCTTCGGCGTCACGCCGGGCGTCGCGCACAAAAGCAAGACAGCGGCCGAGGTGAGCTCGTACGAGGGCCCGGCGCCGCAGTGGTTTGCGGACGGCGTGCAGGCCGCGCTTCTCGCCCCGACGGCGCTCAACAAGCAATGCTTCCGAATCGCCGGCGAAGGCAGCAAAGTTTCCATCAGCGAAAACAGCGGCACATTCAGCGGCGCGGACATCGGCATCGTGAAGTACCACTTCGAGCTAGGCGCCGGCAACGCATTCGACTGGGCATAGCCCGCCACCCGTGACACTTTGGGGACGTAGGATTACCTGTCCGGACACTTTGGGGACGTAGAGTTATCTGTCCGGGTTCGGGCGGATGAGCCTGCGCTCCCTGCGCGCGCCTTCGTGCGCCCGTCTCCTCCGCATGCGCCCCGGTCCTCCTCTCTCCTCCGCATGCGCCCCGCGTTTCTTTCTCTTCCCGTGCGGGGGAGTTTTTGCCGTAACCATGTCCCAAATCGTGAGTTTTCCGAATGGCGAACGCTGCCGACCGCGTTCCCGATAACGTGCAGGGGAAGCCTTGCATCCTTTCGTCCGCGCAACTGTTTTTGCGTTTGGTTCCCGACGATCGGTGCTACGTCTCTGAGGCGTCACCGTCGTTGTCGTTGTGCGTTCGGACCGCGGCTCCCGTTCCCTTATGGTGCTGAAGCCTCCATGCTTTTGCAGGGCGTTTCGCATTGCGTCCTTGCGCTTTCTCTTGCTCTTCCGACTCCCACCCGTGTTTGATTCCGGACAGTTAGTGCTACGTCCCCGAAGTGTCCATCGAAGTGTCTTTTCCCTGGTCAGGGGATGGTTCGTATATGCGTACCTAGTTGTTTTGGCGGGTTTTGGGGATGATGCAGGGTGGATTGGAAGTTTGTGTGCGCTGCGTCGGGGGTTTGCTATCGCTGCGGGGCGCGCTTATGGGAAGGAGTGCGGAATGGGAGCGGAAAGGCGTAGCCGGGCCGGTGGGTATCGGCCCGAAATGGCGCAAAGGCGCGCACGTGCGTCGCGTTCGGGAGTGTGTCCTTGGCGGGTGGTTTGGCGTTGCGGGACGGCGGTGGCGCTGTCGTGCATTTTGGCGGCGGGCTTGGTGCCCGTGGCCGGTTTTGCGCAGGGTTCGGAAACCATCGCTGCGGCACGTGAGAGCTTGCGGGTGAACGCTTCCGGTGCGGCCGCCGACGGCGCCGGAAACGGTTATGCGGCCGGCGGCACGGGCGACGCAGCCGATGCGGGCGGCGCTGCTGCGAACTCCGCCGACGGCGGGTTGCTCGTCGTGGGCTCGCAGGTCGAGGCAAGCGGCGAAGGTCCCGCTGCCGCGCCGGTCGCTCAGGGTTCGCAAGTTGGTGCAGGCGCGGATTCATCGGCTGCCGGCGGCCTCGCCGGCGATGCTGGTGACGCTAGCGGCGTTGGCAGCGCAGCCGACTTCGCCAACGCCGCCGGGGACCCCAACGCCAACGACCCGGGTCCCGCCCCCGACTACGATGGCACCGAGGCCGCCTACGTCTACGACGACTACTACGGCGAATACCTGCTGGCAACCGCCAAGGGCATCACCGGCGACAAGGTCGACGGCGACGTCGGCTACGTTGCCGGCACGGCAACGCCCGCGCAGGTTTGGCTGACCCTGGACGAGAAAACCAACGAGCTGACCGTGCACCACGTCGATGCCGGCGCGGTCGCGTTCGGAGTCCCGGCAACCGTCGACGGCCGCCCCATCACCACCGTCGGCGGTTGCGGCTCGTCGAACCTGACCTCGGTCACGTTCCCCGCCGATTCCCACGTCACGTACCTGAGCTGGGGTGCGTTCTCCGGATCGCAGCTGCAGTCCATCGCGCTGCCCAGCAGCCTGGAGGCGCTTGGCGAAAACGTGTTCAGCGAATGCGAAAAGCTGCAAACGGTGGAGTGGCCGAAGAACAACGACATGCTCAAAACCATCCCCGCCGAGACGTTCGCCGGCTGCTGTATGCTCGATGACGTTGTAGTGACAAGCATCCCCACAAGCGTGGAGACCATCGACTACCGCGCCTTTGCAAATTGCTCTCCTCGCATCTTCGTGCAAGGCGAGACGCCCGAGCCGTTCACCGAGGTCAACGTACCCGGCACCGTCAAAACCATTGAGCGCAACGCATTCGAAGGCTGCGACCATGTCCGCTCCATCTCCATCGGCGACGGCGTGCAGACCATCGGGAACCGCGCCTTCGCCAGCATGCCGCTTATGGCGGATGCGGAAGTGGTGCTGCCGGCAAGCGTGCGCGCCATGGGCCGGGACGCGTTCGACAACACGCAGGTGGTTTCGAGGCCCTCGGGCACCGAGTGGAAGCGCAACGCCGTGACGCTTCGCGTGCTCAATCCCGACTTCGAGCTGACCGAATACGAGTACGGCAGCACGCTGGAGATCGACGGCAAAAAGTACGATAACCCGTTCTCGGTGGGGCAGACCATCGTGGCGTTCGCGAGGAGCTCGGCGGGCCAGCCGTCGTGGATCAAGCGCGCCGCCGACGCGGTGGCGGGCCGGGAAGACGAGCACAACCCGGGCAAGCCCGCCTACACGTTCCAGTGGATGGAGGAATCGTCCCAGGTCACGGGCAAGGTTCCCGCGGGGGCGCAGGTAACGCTGTTCCAGAACGGCGTCGCCACCACGGCGAAGGTGTCCGCGGACTGCTCGTTCACCGTCGAGGCGCTGTCGAGCACGCCGGCCACGCTGCGGGTGAGCCTGGAGGGCTGCTACGACCAGGTGCTCACGCGCGCGGCCGAGGCCATGGCCGGCACGTGGGACGTCGGCGAGCTGAGGGCCGAATCGTTCGAGAAGCTGCCCGTGCAGCGCCTGATGAACGTGAACCTGCGCAAGCAGGTGGGCACCGGCGACGACGGCGCGCCCGCCTGGGAAACCGTGCTCTCCGATAGCGGCCTGGCCTTCGAGCTGCGCCAGGGCGACCGCGTGTTGCGCGAGGGCGAAGACGCCGACTACGTGCGCCAGGGCCTGAGCGTGCTGCTCTCGCGGGAGGTGGCGGACGCGGCGAAGGAGCTCACGCTTTCCGTGGCGCCCGACGATTCGCTGGCGCTCGGCGCGGGCGAGGGCCGGGCCATGCCCGCCGACGGCGCGTTCGACGTGGATTTGCGCGCATGGGGCGGCATGAAGGTGACCACGAAGTCGGCGTTTTCCGGAAGCAACGATGTGATGGTGTTCCGCAACGGCGCGTGCGTGGCCACGGGCCTGTCCGATTCCGCAGGTGAGCTGTCGTTTTCGCTTGATAGCCTGAAGGCGGGCGCATACACGGTGATCGCCGTGAGCCACACGAGCGTCGATATGCGGGTGCCCACGATGGCCGCCTTCGATCGTCTGAAACTTGAGGAAGGCGTGCAGTACGCACGCGCCGACGTGCAGGTTGAAGACGGCGCGCAGGCGCAGGTTGCCCTCGACGTGCCCGTGTTCGATGCGTCCGCGTACCTGGCGCAATGCGGCGTCATGAGGCAAAGCGGCGTGGTGGCCGATCGCAGTGCCATCGTGGCGGGCGTGGAAGCGCAGGTCAGGGTTAGTTTCAACCTTGACCAGGAGCGCGATGCCGTGCTGCAGCTGGAGATGCCCGAGGGCGACTTCTCCGACATAACCATCGGCGGGACCATCGGCGACGAATCCAAGCAGCTGCCCTTCACGCGCAACGGCGATGTCGTGTCGGTTGACCTGGGTGGTGCGCAGACCGGCGACCTGTTCGTGCGCTTCTCCGCGCAGCGCGCGGGCGCGTGCACGGTGAACGCGACGCTTGAGCTCGGCGACGCCGTGCTGCCGCTGGGCGCCGCGGACATGAGCGTCTACGATGCCGGCATCGAGCTGCCGTCGTCCCAGGTCACAGCTGTTACGGGTAACAAGGCCACGGTGTACGCGGCGCCTGATTCCCGCGTGGAATTGGAGGTGGGCGGCAAGCGCTTCGCCGGCACGTGCAACAAGCTGGGTCGCGCTTCGATCGACTACGACGTCCCCGACAATCTGGTGCCGGGCCAGCGCGTGATGCTGCAGGCCTACCTTTCGGGCGCGCAGCAGCCGGCGGCCACGGCCTACGTCACCTACACGGGCGGCGCGTCCATCGAGCGTTTCGACGTGGTGACGCGCGGCAAAACGCAGCGGCTCATCGACAACGGCAAGGAAACGGAAGCGTTCGGCTACACGCTGCACCATGAGCGCACCAAGAAGAACGCCTACTGGACGTTCGCCATCACGCTTGATGCGCATGGTGCCCAGCTCGACGACGAGTTCAACTTGTACGTGGACTGCATCGACGGCCGCACGGTGACCATTCCCATGAAGAAGCGCGCGACCGACGGCGACCGCGTGCGCTTCGTGGGCGAGTACGTCGACCAGGCGTATCTGGACCTGCTGGCCGAGGACGCGGCGGCGGGCATAACCGGCGAGGTATGGCTTGGCGACATGAAAGGCCTGTTCATCCCCTCGTCCTACGGCGTGAGCAACTCGCTGCTCTCGGGCATGGCCACGGTGGATGCGAACGTGGTGGTGAAGAACATCGCGGAGCAAAGCACCCAGAGGGTCGACCAGATCAACGCGGTGCTGGTGGGCGACCTGACCGATCGCGACCAGTACGAGCAGCAGCAAAGCGACGAGTTCCGCAAAGACCTGCTTGACGCCGTGGCCGACGACCAGGAGCTGGCGACTAGCCTGGCCGACGTGATGAACGAGCTGGGCGACAGCCATGGCTACCTGACGGGCACCGCGGCCGATGAGCGCAACACGTTCTGGTACCAGGTGCTGCACGGCGACGGCGTGCTGGAATCCGACTGGTTCGCCGAGCTGTTCGGCGCCCAGTACGACGACCCCGAGGTGCAGGAGGGCGTCGACACCCTGCGTGACCTGGTGATCTCTCAGCACAACGACTTCGAGAAGTACCGCAAGGCCGTGGGCGAGGACCTGGGCGTGGGCGACCTTTCCCAGTATAACGACTGGGACGAGGTGTTCATCGCCTCGCTTGAGAACAACGTCGACGGCATCACCGTGAGCGACTTCGACGGCGACACTGCCGGCTTCACGGAGACGATCGACCAGGGCGGATACCGCGTGCGCACGCGCATGAGCGACGACGGCACGGGATTCAAGGCCATCGTCAACCTGCCCAGCGGCGCCGTGAAGACGCTTCAGGCGGACTTCGAGGACGCGGCGAAGAGCAACATAAAGCTGGCCACGATGCTGGATTCGGTGAACCTGGCCACGGACTTTGACAAGCAATGGGCGAACTTGGCGCTACAGACCATTAAATCCAAGCCCGTGTTCAAGGCGATGCAGAAGTTCACATCGCCGATGGTCAGGGGTCACCTGGCGGCATTTCTGCAGTATCAGGACACGTACCGCATGCCGTGGAAGTGGGCGAAGAACGTACCGGTGTACTCGGGCGCCATCGCCTCGATCGGGCTGGGGACCAGCTACATCGGCGCGAAGGACGCGCTGAGCAACGCCGAGGACACCGAGGTGCGCCTGGCCGAGATGCGCGGCGAGGTGGAGCACATCGAGATGCTGATCCGCTGGTACTCCGGCAAGGGCGACATCGCGAACCTGAAGGAATGCCTCGAGGCGCTGCAAAACGAGCTGTTCTATGCGAAACGCCTGGTGTCGCTGCTCGAGCAGCAGCGCGCTAACGAGTACGCCGATGCCGGCATCGGCGTGGTGATGGGCGGCATCGGCGCCGGCGCGACGCTGTTCTGCCCGCCCGCCGGCGCGATCTTGGTGTCGGGGATGTCCTATGGCTACGACGTGTCGTCGTCGATGGTGAACTCCGACCGCGCGAAGAACCTGTCTTGGGCGCAGCGCATGTACCAGCGCGCCGTGGCCGAGCGCTTGGAGAAGTGCCAGCCGGTCGAGGAGGAGATCGACCGCCAGCGCGAGAAGCGCCGCAAGGAGCTGAGCGAGATTGAGGCGCGGCTGGGCATCGACCCCTCAGGCTACGTGTACGAGGCGGTGAAATCCAGCCGGCTTGAGGACGTGACGGCCGAAGTGTGGTACAGCGCGTCGGCCGACGGCGCGGGCGCGGTGCCGTGGGACGCGGAGTCCTACGAACAGGTCAACCCGCAGCCGACCGATGGCGACGGCGTGTTCGGCTGGTACACGCCGGTGGGCTTCTACCAGGTGCGATTCACGAAGGCGGGCTACGAGGAGGCGCGCACGGAATGGATGGCGGTGCCCCCGGTTCGCACGGGGCTTGAAATCGGGCTGCGCACTACCGAGAAACCGCAGGTGGAAAGCGCGCGGGCGTACACCGATTGCGTGGAGCTGACGTTCTCGCAGTATATGGACGCCTCCGACGCGTCGCTGGCCGAGCTGACGGCGACCGGGCTGGGCGAGGACTGCACGTTCGAGTGGGTCGGCCCCGAGGAGGGCGCCGACGGGCGGCAGGTGGCCAAGGCGCTGCGCATAAAGTCGGCGAAGGCGCTTGAGACCGGGTCGACCGTGGAGCTTTCCCTGGCCGGCGCGGTAAACTACGCGGGCATCCCGATGGACGGCTGGAACAGCGGACAGCTTGCGGTCGCCACGCGCGCGGCCGAGCTGAAGCTGAACGTGGAGCAGGGGTATTCCCTGGTCACGGGGCAGTCGTGCGAGGTTTCCGCCTATGTGCGCGACGCTTCCGGGCAGCCGTTGGCCGAGCAGTCGGTTGTTGCGAACGTGGGGAGTTCCGTGGTGGCCGGCCTTGGCGGCGAGCTTGGGACGGCAAGCGTCGTGACCGACGCTGACGGCGTTGCGCGCTTCACCTTGTCGGGCGAGGCGCCGGGCATGATTGGCCTGACGGTGACGGTGGCCGACTCGCTGCTGGCCAAGACGGTCGACGTGCGCGTGGCCGACGAGCAGACGCGCCCGGCCCGCCCGACGGCGCAGCTGGGCGAGGCGAAGTTCGGGCCCGGTTCCCCGAAGGAGAACTTCGCCACGGTGAAGAAGGGCTCTCAACTGGTGCTTTCCGCCGAGGAAGGGACCACCGTGTACTTCACAACCGACGACACGTGCCCCTGCGTCGACGGCGGCTCGCGCGTGGAATACACGGGCCCGGTGACGGTGAACGGGAACACAAGGTTCAGGATCGCGGCGTTCAAGGAGGGCTTGGAGAACGAATACTCCGAGCGCCTGAACATCACCGTGACGGTGGCGGAAGGCGATGGGCCGGGTGGCGGCGAACCGAGCGGCCCGGGCGGCGGCGACGGTCCCGAGGGTCCGGGCGGCGGTGGGCCCGGAGGTGGCGATGGCCCGCAAGGACCGGGTGGCGGCGAGCCCGGCGGCGGTAGCGGCGACGAGGGCGCCGGCGGAGCCGGGACTGGCGAAGGTGCCGGCACCGGTGCTGGTGACGGGAGCGATAACGCTGGCGGCAACGCCGATCAGCCGGCGCCGAGCGGCATGCAAGCCGGAAAGCCCGCATCGGCAGCCAGCGCAGCAACCGGCGACACGCCGCGCGCGATCGCTCCCCTCGCGCTGGGCGCCGCCGCAGCGGCGGTAGCAGCGTTCGCCCACAAACGCCAACGCACGCCCCGCGGCAAACATCGCAACTAAATAGAACGCACACAGCGCATGAACAGCGGCGGGCCTGCTTCCAGCAGGCCCGCCGCCACGTTTCGTCCGCAAGGATATCTCGGCATCGGACGCTTTGGGCGGACGCTTTGGGGACGTAGCACTAAGTGTCCGGCAACGCAGTTGCTAGGACACTTAGTGCTACGTCCCCAAAGCGTCCGGGCGCGTTCCGCATGCGGCTTGGCGGGCTTCGGATGATCGTGTGCCCTTCCCTTAACCCGCAAATGTTGTGCAACAAATCCGGCGGAATCGGTGGCATGCTGGCAGGCGAGGTGCGATGCTCGAAGCTCGTCGACTTCAAGCGGCGTCAAGGCTGCCCCACGGCGCGCTTGTGATATCGCGGCTCTTGTATATTCACCTGTTTACCTGCGTATTTGCCATTACGAACGAAAGGATTCGCCGGTGGACGTCAGGTCACATGCGAACGCGCGATCCGAATCGGCTTCCTGTTCGACCCCTTTGCAACGCATGGCCGTCAAGCCCCCTGCAAGCGGCGGGTCGCTTACGCGCGAGCAATTCCTGTTGTCGGAAATCCGCAAGGTTGCTAGCCTGCGCGAGCAGGGCGTGTCCGATAGCGACATCATCGACCTCGCAAAAGCCCAGAACATATTCCAGTACCCCACGCTTCGGGTGGTGGAGAACATCGCGAAGGTCTGCTTGCGCCGCCTGAACATGCTCGAGCAACCGCGGCTGCAGGCCATGCTCGCCGAGGAGGCCGGCAACCCCGAACGTGCCGCGCAGATCAACCTGTACGCCATGGCGCGCACGTATCGCCTCATGCGCGATTTCCTGGAAGTCGAGATAGCCACGCGGTTCCTGGTGCGGGACTATCGGTTCGGGCCCGCCGAGATGAACTCGTACTTCGGCAGCCTGGTGGTGCGCAACCGCGAGGCGGCAAGCTGGAGCGACTCCACCATCGGTAAGCTGAAGCAGATTCTGCGCAAATCGCTACACGAAACGGGCTTGCTCGACGACCCGGCAGGCGGCATGTTGCAGGTCATCAGCCTTAACGACGCCGTGCGCCAAGGCATCGCCGCGAACGACGACTACGAACTGCTGCCCGCCTTTTCCGATACCAGTTCCACGTTGTAGGAGGTGGGCGGCGGGTCCCGTCAGCATCCCATTCAGTCGCCGATTTGCAGTTGCTGAACGCGATGCTCCCGGCGGATTTGCGTGTTCGTGCTGTAGAGGGTTGGCAAGACGACGGCTCCCGGCAGCGTTCCATTCAGCCGCCAATCCGCTTGCAACCGCCAAATATGATGCGTTTTGCGGGTTTGCGGACGGTTCGTGATCCAGCTGCCGGTTTGGAAACGCCGGTGCAAACCGGTGTAACCCCAGGTGAAGCAGCATGCTGGAACAGACGGCTCCGCTGGCCTTTGTTGCACAGCGAGTTGCGACTGCTCGGGGGTACGATACAGGAAAGCCTTATTACGCAGCTTGGGAAGGGCTCGACCGCGAAAAGCCGGGCTCGAGGAATCGGCCCTCCCAACTTCGGCAAGCGGACGGCATCCTCAACCGAGGGCGCTCGAGCGCCATCGCGATGAAGCGCTAAGCCGCACTGCTTGAAAATGCTGCAGAAGGGTAACCCGGTTGGGATTAGCGTAACGGTCGAACGATTTCGCCATAGTGCGAGTTAGGGGCGTTTGCGTTGGATAATCACGTTCTTGAGGGGAAGATCCTCGCGCTGCTCGACTTAACGGGCGGCATACACGATTTCGCCTTCCTGTGCACGGCGTTTTCAGGGGAACAACCAGGAGAGCTGGCTATTGCCGTTTTGCGCCTTTGCGAGGCAGGCAAGCTCCAGGCCGGCATTGGCGGCGTTCGCCTTGCCGAGGATTCCTGCATTGCTGCAGTTCCGCAGCTGCCTGCGTATGAGCCCGTTAGCGAAGATGCGTAGCAGCCTATTTCCGAAGATGCAGAAGAGGAAGAGCAGCTTTCGCTGAAGTTCGAGGCCGCGTATGCCCCGCAATACGTCGCAATCGAGGAAGCGGAGCCGGAGACGGCCGAAACCGATTTCGGCGATGATGCTGGCGAAGTCGTTGTCGCCGACGTCTTGGCGGACGGCCAGCAAGAAACGGCAGCAGTGAATCCCGATGACGTAGCCGGGGAAGTCGTTGCCGACGATGTTGCTACCGTGGCCGTTGAGGTCGCTGCTGCTGATTCCTGGTCGGAAACCGCCGCAACAAATCCCGTTGATGAAGCAGATAGCGCTGCTGCTGTTGCCGATGTTCAACCGGAAGCCCCGCAATCCACGGTTTCGCCGGAGTCGGCCGGCCCCGCTTGCGATGACCCGCAGGAGCCGCAAGCGCCGCAGGCGGAAGAGAACGCACCCGACGCGCCCGCAAAACCACTCGATGAACTGGGGAAAGCGCTTGACGGCAATTCCGGCGCGCCTGTGGCGGACACGGTTCCCCGCGTGTTCGCGCATGACCGAATCGCCACCTTGCGCTTGCCGAAGAAGTGCGAGGCGCGCTTCCTGGAGGCTGGCATCACCACGGTCCGCGAACTTGTCGCGGCGCTTGACGACGAGGACCTTGCGTCGCAGGTCAAACCCGAATACGTGTCCGCTGCCGCCGATGCGTTGCGCCTGTGCGCCGTCGAGCCCTCTTACCGTCTGTCCGCGCGGCAGCTCAAAACGCTTACGGAGTTGTCGCGGTCGAAGGCGTTCGCGTTCGGCGTTTACGGCGGCGTCATCGATGTCGATGCCGTTTGCCAACGCGATGGGTTGACGATATTGCAGACTCCGGAATTGCAGGTGGCGGACCTTCCCGTCGAGCGATTGGATGTCCCGACGCCCACGCTTCGAAAGTTGCGCATGTTGAACTTGTTGACCGTGGGCGATGTCGAGCGCATCGGAGAGCAGGGCCTGGTGGAGCAATGCGGGCTATTTCCGCAGGTCGCTGCCGTGATCTTCAATCAAGTCGAGCGCTTGCACAATCAGCAGGCCCGCGAACGCCGCGGCGAAAAAAGCCCGCTGGCATCCTTCGATTCCAAGTACTCCAAAGAGGTGCTGTCCGTTTTGCGCAGCGTGCAAAACGAAATCGAGCGCTTGGAATACCCCGTGTCCCGCGAGGAGCTGCATGTGCTTCTGGCTCCCATGGCGGCAGCGGCACTTGCCGAAAACGCCGCCGGTCACGGCATGATGCCCCAGCACTCGAAAGCGGTGTGGCAGGTGCTCAAGCAGGTGGACGAGCTGCCCGAAACCTGCAACGCCCTGCTCGAGAGCGTATGGCGGCGTGCTCGTGTAGCCATCGGCGACCTGGGCGAAGGCCAATCGCATATCTTGGTCACCATCCCGCATGGAGGCGCCTGGAAGAAAACGGCGGCATTGGCCCGCAGGGATTATCTTGACAGGGGAGGGTGCGAGCTGCTGCAGTCGGGCGAGAAATCCATCACGCTTCGGTTCTCGGTATGCAGGCTTGATATCTGGGTGAGGTTGCTTCCCGACAATCTGCGCGAGCTGGTCACCATGCGATTGGACGGGGCAAAGAACAAGGAGTGCGCCGAGCGCTTCGAGGTGCCTGACAAGGCGATCATCGTCAAGCTGATCGCCGAAACCATGGCATCCCGCCCGTTCATTGCCGAGGAGCGCTATCTTTCGATTTTCGAAACCTACGACATGGACGCCGCGCAATTCGAGGCGGAAACGGGTCAGCCCGAGCGGGTGTACCGTTTCCTGAAGGAGATATCCAACGCCCCGACGTCGGGCAAGTTGCCGTACAACCCGGCGGGGGAGGCCGATGGCGGCGAAGATCACGGGAAGCATGATCAGGCGACCAGCGACTCGGAGATCATCGACGGCGGCGAGCGGATCGCCCTGAAGCGCGGGCTGCTGGTCGATCGCCTGCTGCGTTCGGAGGCCGCCGATGAGCCCGTTTCGTTGCAAGACTTGCTAACCGCGTATCGTCAGATGCTCGAGCGTCATGGGCTTGCGGATTCCGAGCGCCTGCAGTTCTCCTCGCTGCGTCAGTTTGCCTCGTACGTGTACGAGAGGGCAAACGTCATCAAAAGCGAGTACGGAGAGGCGTTCGGTTCGGAGAAGCTTCGCTACTACGATGCCGATGCGCATGACTTCGCCCCGTTGGCCGAGTTGCTGTCCTCATCGGATCGTACTGATGTCGAATGCGGCGTCGGCGCGCTGTTCGAGGACGAGCGCGTGAACGAGGCCTGTTTGTCGCTTGATCTTCGCAACGAAGTCGAGCTGTTCTTCGCGCTGGCGCATTTCGTGTCGGAGGCTCCTGGGTTCGAGGCGGCGGAATACCCGTTCGTGCGATTCGGCAATCCGAACAGGGATCACCAGGTCAAAAACCTCATTCGCGAAATCGGCCCGGCAAGCGCGAAAGATCTAGCGCGCGAATATGAGCGGGAGTACGGCGTTCCCGAGCAGGTGTTCCTTGACAGCTTCCTCAAGCCCTTCGAGGAATACCGGTGCGGCGCCCAGTACCTTATCGTCGAGGAGCGCGCCGATGACGAGCAGATGCGGTTTTTGGCGGAAGAGCTTGCCGATGCGGGGGAGTGCTGCTCGTTTGCGCTGGTGAAGAGCAGGTTCGAGGTGCGGTTCCCCCAAAGCAACGTGAAGGTCGGCGACAAGAGCACGCTCGACCGCTTGGGGTGGTATCGCTCCGAAGGGCTGCTGTTCAAGGACGGGGTCGACGAGCGCGCTTATTTCGGCGAGCTGATCGATTCGCGCGATCGCTTCAGCGAAGACGATCCGGGCTTCGGGTGCGAGGTGTTCAGGCATCCGAAGTTCCGTTTGGAGCTGGAGGCGCGCAAGCGCGCGTTCGACATCGTGCGGATTTCCGACAAGCAGTATCTGTCCACGAAGCCGTTCGCGAAGCTGGAGAAGCCCATCAGGCCTTGGACGATGCGCGACTTCGTGAACAAGGCGACCGCGTTCATGCGCGGCGGGCAGCCGTTCACGGTGAAGACGCTGCGCGATGCCGGCTTCAAGCATGAGCTGGACGCAATTCAGGATGAGCTCGATCTTGGCAAGGAGTTCTTCGAATACGTTCTGACCGAGGGATACCTCAATGGTTTCCTGAAAAAGACGAGCTTGGGGGATTCGCAGATCTTCTGCTGCAAACCTGGCTCGTTCACGGGCGTGATGTTCTTGGAATACGTGCTGAAGGACCAGGACGCGTTCGAAGTGGAGGATCTTGTCGGCTACCTGAAGGAACGTTACGGAATCGAGGTGGGCGCAAGTCGGCTGCGCGCGTTGGCGAAGAGCGCCGCCGCCGACGGATGCTGCTATTACAACGTCGATTTGGATATGGTATTCGCCTCTTATGAGGCTTACGGAAGGAAGGTGCAGGAATGGCTCTAACGAAGGAAGGCATCGCCGCAGGGTATGTTCAGGATACGGGGCGCGTCAGCAAGCTGACCATCGATGGCGTTTCCAATAACTACCGCGTGTACAGGATCAAGCTCGACCAGCTGTACTACAACGCTCAAAACGACCGAATCGCCACGTGGATGAGCTTGTATCGAAAAGACCATGACGGGCAGACGCCCGATACGTCCGATCGCAAAGCTTTCAACGACATCGTCGGCGGCTTCATCGAGCAGTCGAACCCCGATGCCTTGAAGAAAACGCGCAACAACATCAAGCTGTTCGGGCAGGAGGTCCCGGCGATCGTCCTTGAGGACGGGCTGATCATCGACGGCAACCGCCGTTTCACGTGCCTGCGCCAGCTTGCGCAGGATGACGAGAAGTTCAACTGGATCGATGCGATGGTCCTGCCCCAGGAAATGGCGCAGGATCGGCGACGCATCAAGAAGCTCGAGCTGGCCATCCAGTTCGGGCAGGAGGGCAAGGTCGATTACAACCCCATCGACCGCCTTGTGGGCATCTACAACGATATCCTGAAGAACCGCCTGCTCACCACCGAGGAGTATGCGAAAAGTGCCAACATGACGGTGCGAGAGGTGAACTCGCTGGTGGAGCAGGCGAACCTCATGTCGCAGTTCCTCGAGTTCTGCAACGCTCCCGAGCAGTTCTTCCTGGCAAGGGATCTGGAAATCTCCGGCCCTATCATGGAGATTCCCCGTTTGCTGAAGAAGTGCTCCGGCGATGACGAGCGCGAAGAAGTGCGCAACTGCATTTTCGCGAACATGGTGGTGGAGCCGCGCGGCGACATCACGCGTTTCGTGCGTCGCTTCAAGCCTGTTTTGGAGTCCCCCGCCGCGCCGGACTTCATTCGCAGGGAAACCGATCTTGCGGCCGAGGTCAACGACCGTCTTGCCGAGATGCCCGTCGTGGACACCGCCGGCATCTGCGAGCATATCCGCGGGGATGAGAAGTTGGTGCAGCAGTTCAACGACGTGATGGACAAGGCGGACACCCAGGCCAAGGCAAGCAAGCTGCTTGCGGCGCCCGCCGAGAACATCCTGAACGCCGCGCATATCCTGGAGAGCATCGATGGCACGTTGTTCGGCCGCTTGCCCGAGGATGAGCGGATGCGCGCGCTGCAGGGCCTTGATGCGGTCATCGACGCCGTCGAGGGCGTGCGCCGCGCTATAGAAGAGGCTTGCGGGCAGGGCGATGAAGCTTAGAGTCGGATATTGCGATGGCCTTGCCATCGAGGTGGTGGGGCAGGACATGGACGCCTTCGTGCGATCATCGCTGTGGAAGGTGCGGCTTGCCGCGGTCAAACGCCGCGCCCTGGATCCGGTGGGGCAGATCATCCTGTTCCCGCCGGATCTTACGCGGCTGGATATCGAGGCCGTGCTCGCAAAGCTCGGCGATGTCGCCGCGCGCAATCCCGAGCTTGAAATCGAGCTTGACGGGTCGCTTTCCGACGCTGAGCAGCAGCAGAATGCGGGCATCATCCAGAAAGCCGCCGCCGGCAATGCCATCAAGGCGCGCTCCGCGCAGGTAGATGGCGAGTTCGCCGAGTTCTCGCGCGCGGTTGACGCCATGATGGCCCGCCCGCTGCGGGATCGTCAGATGTGGGACGCGTTCTTCATGTGCTCCATGGGCAAATCGGCGAACTTCAGCGTTCCGGGTTCGGGCAAAACCGCTTCGACCTTGGGGGCGTTCGGGTATCTTCGCTTCGCCGGCAAGGTCGACCGCTTGATTGTGGTCGGCCCCATGAGCTCGTTCGGCTCTTGGGTTGACGAATGGGTGTCCTGCTTCGGCTCTCCCGCGCCGCGCGTTTTGAGCTTCCACGACCCGCAGTGGTCCGGCAAGGGGGCGGACGCACGCCGCCGCGAGCTGAGCCTGAACGCCTCGCGCTACGACCTTATCCTGTTGAATTACGAGATGCTCGCCGGCGTTGCCGAGCAGGTGGATGCCCTGGTGGCGGATTCGGCCATGCTCGTGTTCGACGAGGTGCATAAGGTCAAGCAGGTCGACGGTGTGCGCGCGTCGGCGGCCCTTGCCGCCGCGGCGCGGGCCCGCTACGTGGTGGCGCTTACGGGAACGCCCATCCCCAATTCGTTTCGCGATATATACAACCTGCTTCATCTGCTGTATCCGCAGGAATACGATTCGTACTTCGGGTACACGCCCGAGTATCTGGATAGCGTGGATGACAATGAGGCGCCGCTCATCAACGCCAGGTTGCAGCCGTTTTTCTGCCGCACGAACAAGAAGAGCCTGCAGGTTCCCGACGCGTCGCCCGACATCATCTGCGAAGTTGCGGCATCCGATGCCGAAAATGAGCTTTTGCGGGTTCTCAAAACGGTGTATCGCCGCAATCCGCTTGCGCTTATCGTGCGCGTGCTGCAGCTGGAAAGCAATCCCGCCCTTTTGCGCTCAGGGCTTGAGGGCGGCGAATCCATGGGACTGTTCGATTCCGAGGTGGCCGTGAGCGACTCCGCTGCCGCGATCGAGGAGCTTTCGAGCCCGCGCGTGCTGCGGCTGATCGACCAGGCTATGCCCGGGAGCAAATTCGCCGCGTGCGCCGACGAGGTGGAGCGGCTTGCCCGTCAGGGTAAAAGCGTGGTGGTGTGGTGCTTCTTCCGTAAAAGCATGTTCGACATGGCGGCGGAGCTCAATCGCCGCGGTTTCGCTGCGGAGGTGGTGTGCGGATCGACCGACCAGCAGCGTCGCGGGCAGGTGATCGCCTCGTTTAAGCAGGGACGCACGCGCGTGCTGGTGACCAATCCGCAGACGCTTGCCGAATCCGTGTCGCTGCATTCGGTGTGCCACGACGCCGTGTATCTGGAATATAGCTACAACCTGGTGCATTTGCTGCAGTCGAAGGACCGCATCCATCGCCTGGGTTTGCCCCAGGGGCAATACACGCAGTACCGCTTCATGCGCCTGGTGTTCGACCTGGGGAGCCAGGGCTGGTCGCTCGACGAGAACATCTACAACCGCCTGCGGGAAAAGGAGCAGCGCATGCTGCAAGCGATCGACCAGGGCGTGCTGGAAGCGGGCTTCACCGACGAGTCCGACCTACGCTGCGTATTCGAAGGCCTCTTCGACACGTCTGCAGATGTTGCGGGGTGACGCTGCGGGCGCGGCCGGACGCATGACACTTTGGGGACGTAGCGTTATGTGTCCGACTTCGAGCCCCCGCGTTCCTGCGAGATGTTGATTGCGCTGGAAGGCTGATTGCTTTTGGGCCGACTTGGCCGGGGGCCGGATGAGTGCTGGTGACGCTATCGAGAGATTGGAGGAGACGAGCATGGCGAAAATCGATACGGACAAGCTGCGCGATTATTTGGAGGATTACTGCGGCACGGCGGCGTTTTCCGGGTTTCCCGCAGCGTTGCTCGATGTCGCGGACATCGGGGACATGGACGGCTACGAGCTCTGCGAGAAAGCGGAAGACCTCGGGATCGATTTGGAGCGATTCCGGGTTGACTAGGACGTTTCGCCGGCGGACGGACGCTTTGGGGCGGACACTTAGCGCTACGTCCCCAAAGCGTCCGGCGGGGCGCTGGCGGCAGCGTGCGTCGGCGAGGTCCCGGAGGCCGGTGACGCGGGTTCCGGGCTCCTTTGCTAGCTCACGCACACCACGTGCAGGACGTCCTCGTCCACGGTGAAGGCTACGTCAAGACCCGCGTATGCCAGGTGGTAGACGCGGGTCGGCTCATGTTTGCTGCCGGCTCGGCGCGGGTCCTGGCGCAGCACTTCCGTCAGGCCGGTCAGCTTGCCGACGGGCACTTCGGCCCGCAGCTGCTCGGGAAAGTCCACGTCGAGCTCATGCCAGGGCGCGTCTTCGATCCACCCGCCGCAGGCGTTTGGGTGGCAGTCGGCGAAGGGGATGTAGGGCTTGATGTCGTAGATGGGCGTGCCGTCGCGCAGGTCCGCGCCCAGCACGTGGATGACGGGGCCGGTGTCCGTGAGCTCCACGCGGTCGAGTTTCACGCACGTCAGCCCGATGGGGTTCGGGCGGAACGGGCTGCGCGTGGCGAACACGCCCACGCGCTCGGCGCCGCCCAGCCGCGGCGGCCGCACGGTAGGAGACCAGCGCGCGGGCTTGGGAGCGGCGGCAGCGGGTGCGCACCTGCTCGCTGCCGCGCGATAGGCTGCAGCCTCGCGCTCGCCTGCTGCAGCGGCCGCTCGCGCGCCGGCGACGTCGGCGGCGCCTCCGCCAGGTTCGCCGTTCTCGAATCGCCACAGCAGCCACAGGTGCGAGAAGCTGTCGATTCCGGTAACGGCGCTGTTCAGCGCGTATTCCGGTTCGAACACGATGCGTCCTTGCAGATGCGGGGCAAGGAAGCTGTTGCGGGGGATGCCGAACTTCTGCGGCAAATCGGTGTGTATGTGAGCGATAGGTTTCATGCGCGCTATTGTATCGCGCCGCGCTGCTCCCGGCCGCGCCGCTCGCCGAAGGTTCTGCGGCATCTGCGTTGGAATTCGCCGGCATTTACTACTATGAAAGTATCAAATGCGGCATCCGATGCCGCTCGGTGAAGGAGGCTTTCATGGCGGATTCGAAGCGGCTGTTGGCGGATGCGCTTACGGGTCTGATGGAATGCAAGCCGCTCGACCAGGTGCGCGTCGCCGAGATCGCCGCCGCGGCCGGCGTGAGCAAGCAGACCTTCTATCACCACTTTTCCGACAAGTATCACCTGATGGAGTACTGTTTCCGCGACATGTTCGCCGCTCCCTTCGAGCGAATGGGGACGCTCGCGCCCTTCGACGAGTGCTACATCGAGTTCCTCCAACTGTGCCACGAGCGCAAGACGTTTCTGCGCAACGCCTTCACCTCTCAGGACGTGAACAGCCTGTATCGCGTGATGCATCATGCGCTGCGCGACGCGTACGGCGCCCGCGTGCGCGTATTCGGCGTGCTCGATCAGGAGGAAACGGGGTTCTGCCTGGACTTTTTCTCGAAAGGCTGCGCAGGCTGCACGCGCTATTGGTTCGATCAGGGCATGGATTTCGAGGACGCCGAGCTGGTAGGCCTCATCCGCGAGTGCATCCCCGTCGGGGTCGCAAGGTTTTTCGAGTAGCTGGCCCGCCCGTGCGCGTGCCGTTGTCGCGGGCTCGCGTCGCCGCGGGTTCGTGCTGCTCGTGCGTTCCGCTGCCGCGGGCGCTTGCCGCCGCTCAAGGGGGCACGGGACAAAGGCGCGTTCACGTTGGCATCTTGGGAACGCAGCGCATTGCTGTGAACGCATCTCCGTCCCCTGTTTGCGCTTCCGCGTTCGCGTTACTGGGCGCAAGGTGTGGCTCTTTCGGGCTATCCGTTGTGCTCGTGGCCAAAAAGGCGAGAGATGCGCAATGGCGGCATGGTGCGTTTGATCATCCGAGCAAAGTTGGGTAGCAGATGCGGGTTTCGGGATAGGTTTCGCCGCATCTAAAGCCGGATCCTGCCCCGACTCGTGCCTTATCAGCGCAACGCTCGGTTTTTTGTCCACCTCACGGTGCTTTATCAAGCGTAATGCTCTCGAAAGATCGCGCACATCGGGCGCTCCTCGCTTTGGCGCGCGCCGGGTGAGCAGGGGGACGTAGGTGCGTTCACGAACGCGAACGCACCTACGTCCCCCTGCTCACAGAAGGCAAAGCAAGGCTGCTGCCGTGTCCCGATTCGAAGGTCGGGGCGTGCCGCAGCCTCGTAAGTGATTTTACTTGGTGAAAGCTTCTTGCGGGCAAAGCAACTTGGGAAGAGATAGCCCTCGGTTGCCTTTGCCACCTAATCGTTACCGTGAGCGTTGCGATTTCTCCGGTAAACGGCGTTCAGCGGCGGTACACTGACAACAGCTGTAACGGTGCGGGCTTCGTCAGGGGAAACCGCAAAGCCCGCTCATGTAAAGGGGGTGCCGCCATGGCGGTCAATCGTTTCGTGCTCAACAACATCTCGTATCACGGTGCCGGTGCGATTGGGGAGATTCCCGGCGAGATCACGCGCCGCGGCTTCGCGAAGGCGTTCGTGTGCTCCGACCCTGACCTGGTGAGATTCGGCGTCACGGGCAAGGTGACGGCCAAGCTCGACGAAGCCGGCATCCCGTGGGAGCTTTACGACCAGATCAAGCCCAACCCCACCATCAAGAACGTGCAGGACGGCGTGGCTGCGTTCAAGGCTTCCGGCGCCGATATGATCGTGGCCGTGGGCGGCGGTTCGGCCATGGACACCGCCAAGGGCATCGGCATCATCGCGGAGAACCCCGAGTTCGCCGACGTGGTCTCGCTCGAGGGCGTAGCGCCCACGAAGAACCACGCCACGTTCACCATCGCCGTCCCCACCACGGCGGGCACGGCGGCCGAGGTTACTATCAACTACGTCATCACCGACCCCGAAAAGGTGCGCAAGTTCGTGTGCGTCGACGTCAACGATATCCCCGATGTGGCGGTGGTCGACCCCGACATGATGGCCAGCATGCCGGCGGGCCTGACCGCGGCCACGGGCATGGACGCGCTCACGCACGCCATCGAGGGCTACACCACGAAGGGCGCGTGGGAGCTGTCCGACATGTTCCACTTGAAGGCCATCGAGCTGATTTCGAAGAACCTGCGCGCGGCGTACGCCGAGGCGAAGTCGGGCGAGCCGGGCGCCGGCCGCGAGGGTATGGCGCTTGGCCAGTATGTTGCCGGCATGGGCTTCTCCAACGTCGGTCTGGGCATCGACCACGCTATGGCGCACACGCTGTCGGCGCATTACGACACGCCGCACGGCGTGGCGTGCGCCATGCTGCTGCCGGTTGCCATGGAGTTCAACAAGCCGGTGTGCGCCGAGCGTTTGGTCGATGTAGCGCGTGCCATGGGCGTCGATGTTGCGGGTATGAGCACGGAAGCTGCCGCCGACGCGGCCATCGCCGCCGTGCGCCAGCTGTCCGCCGATGTGGAGATCCCGCATACCTGCAACGGTCTGGTGGCGGAAGATCTCGAGCAGCTGGCAACCGACGCCATGGCCGACGCCTGCTTCCCGGGCAATCCCCGCGAAGCCGACCACGCCCAGGTGGTCGACCTGTTCCGCAAGGTTATGGCGTAAGGTAGCCTGCGCTAGCTCCGAGCTAAGGTGCTGGCGCAGAACCAGGGCGGCCGCGATAAAGGCTTAAACCTACTAAGGGCTGGTCCCGGAAGCGTTCCGGGACCAGCCCCTTTTTGTTTGGTGACGATTCTCTTGTGGCGCATATGCATCCCGGCGACCCTTGGGCGGATTAAAGCCGGGCCCGGGGGCTCGGGTTAAGCCTCGAACGGGTTGCTTTCGTCCTTGGGCTTTTGCTGGGCGGCCTGCGCTGCGAGGATGTCCGGCAGGATCGAGGAGGAACCCTCGAAGCCTGACGGGAGCAGGATGGTCGAAGCCTTGCCGGATTCGGCGAACGACCCCATCATCTCCACCCATTGGGTGTACGTGAACAGGTCGTTCGCTTCCTTGGCGGATACGCCCGAGGACTTGATCACGTCAAGCGATGCGGCGATGCCGTCGGCGATGGCCTTGCGCTGGTTCGCGATGCCGATGCCCGTCTGCTCCATGGCCTCGGCCTGGGCGCGCGCCGCCACGACGGTCTTGGTGCGCTCGGCCTCGGCGAGCGCCTTCGCCGCCTCCTGGTCGCGCTGCGCGGAGTTGATCGCGTTCATGGAGCGCTCGACGTCCTTCGGCAGCTCGATGTCGGTGATGAGCGTGGTGATGATGTCGTAGCCGTAGCCCGCCATGAGCTCCGTCACGGAATCTTTCACGTTTTGCGCGATGAGGTCCTTGTTGTCGAACACCTCGTCGAGCGTGTAGCCGGGGATGGCCGAGCGCAGCGCGTCGGCGATGTAGCTTTCCATCTGGTCGATGGGGTTGCTCAGGATGTAGTAGCTGCGGTAAACGCCTGACTGCTCGACGGTCTGGGCGGGCATCTGGTCGACGCGGAACTGGACCGAGACCGCCGTGCCGATGGTCACGTTGTCCTTCGTCTTGCCGTTGAGCGAGTAACGCGCCTCTTGCGTGCGCAGGTTGACCTCGGCGGCGCGGCGCTCGATGATCGGAATCAGGAAGTGAAGGCCCGGCTGCACGATACGGTTGAACTTGCCGAGGCGCTCGATGATGGACGCCTCCTGCTGCCGCACGACGAACAGCATCGGCGAGCCAAGGGCCGCGGACCCGACGGCCGCAGCGATGAACAGGATGAGAAGGGTAAGTACGATCATGGTGCTTCCTTTCTGCTGGGATGAGCTGATTCTAACGGATAAAGGAAGCCGGCAACGTAACATTCTGCGCACGTTCCGTTCGCATATGCTTTATCCTGCCTGGTCGACCTGCTTTTGCACGAGTGCCGCGAGTTCCTTTTTGCTGTGCACGTCCAGCTTGGCGTAGATGCTGCGGGTGTGGGCTCGGATGGTGTAGATCGACACCACTTCGCGGTCGGCGATCTCCTGGGCGGTTCGGCCGCGCGCTAGTCCCAGGAACACCTCGGTCTCACGGGCGGACAGGCCCGCGGCGCGTGCGACCTCCTCGCAGGCAAGCTTCCATCTGCCTGGCTGCCTGGCAGCGCCGACACCCGAAGCGTCGTCTGCCGAGTCCGCGCGGCCCTCGTCCACGGGCAGCAGCATGTTGTTGATCTGCTTCTCGGAGAAAACGAACAGCACGTCGATGAGCACGGCCACGCCGATCAGGGCGATGATGACCTTCATCACGCTCTCCGAGATATGTGACGCCTGGTACGCCATGGCCAAAAGACTTGCCACAAGCGTGCCGCCCGATAACGCCGCATTGCCGAACGCTACGATGCGCAACGCGCCGCCGCGCCACTGATATACCAGGTAATACAGCATGGCCCACACCACCATGTTGTAGCACGTGCACACCACCCATGCGCCCGACGCCACAGCAGGCGTGTTCAAGGAGAACATGGCGATGCACACGATAAGCACCGTCAGCGCGCAGGCAGCAATGGAGTACATCTTTGCGAATCCGTCGCGTCGGGATTTCGCGAGCAGCACGGCGGCCATGATGGCGATCATAAGGGGGATCTCGATAAGCTGGGAAACCACGTTTGCGCCGATGGCGAACGTCGGTGGCACGCTGATCAGCACATATGCGCGAATCAGCTCAAGTGCCGTGGAGCACAGGCCGATGGAGGCGAGCAGCACCCAGAATCTGCGCGTCAGCTTCACCGGAGTGGCGAGCACCTGTTTCTCGCCGCGCACGTCCTTGCGGCGTATGCAGAAAAGCGCCGCCCCTATCACGGGCAGTGCGATGAACGCTGCGACGGCGATCGGCTGTGGGCAGCCGTTCAACACGAAGTAGATGGCAATCGAAAATAGCGTGCATTCGGCCAGCCGGTAGAGCGCGCGGTGGGGCGGCAGCGTGCCGAACAGGGCGGCGGCGCGTACGAACAGCATGGTGGTGCCGATGCCTGAGAGCACGCAGCCGGAGTTGAACAGCACGGTGAGCGCGGAGTGGGGGACGGCTGCGCCCAGCACTTCGCTACGCGCGTTGCAGATGAGGAGTGTGCCCACAGCTGCCACAAGGCCGCCGATGAACGTGGTCCGGTTCTTCGCGACCCATTTGGAGAAGCGGTCGGCGAACAGCGCGACGAGCGACAGCGTGATGAAGCATGCCAGCAGGTGCACGAGCATGAGGTTCTCGGTGATGTTGCTGTTGTCGGTCTCGTGCAGCCAGAACGATCCGGAGAACGCGATGGTGTTCCACGCGATCCAGCAGCCCAGGCCCAGATACGTCAAGCTGGGCGCCTGTCGGTCGATGGACGCAAGCGCCGTCGAGAATCGCTCGGAAACGCTCGCGGTCGCTTTTCCTTGTGTGCGCTGGTTCTGCGTCGTGTCGTCCTGTTCGCGAATTGCCATATCCCCCCGATTCCCGATTGGCTTTCGTGTTATTGACCGGAAGAAGGCGTGACGCCACCGGGCGAACAGGGGACGGAGGTGTGTTCACGTGTTAGGCCCTTGGGAACCCGAGATTCCGCCGTGAACACACCTCCGTCCCCTGTTCACGTGTCCCCTTCTTCGTCTACCTATTCTAAACCCCTACGTCCATATTCGACTAGTTAACAAGTGACCATACAACGGTGTCAACATCGTTAACTAGTGACGTAGCTGGGGTTTTGCGAAAAACGTATGGTGGTGACCGTTCCGAGACGAGGGGGTCATCATGAATATCAAGAACAAGCCGCTGCCGAGGTTCGAGGTTCCGTCGAGCTATGAGAAGTATGCGGAAGGCGGCTATCTGATGGATGTGCGCGAGCCTGAGGCCGACAGCTTCGGCGATCGCAAGCCCACCATCGCCTCGGGCGCGGGCGCTGCTGCCGTCGATCCCGCTGCCATTGTGCAGGGCGCGGCTGCGGATGCCGAATACGAGCTTCCCGATGAGCCCACGTTCGCCGATCGCGTGAACATGGTGGTCATGTGCGTCGGTTCCCAGAACGCGCTGCGCGAGGCGTTGTACAAGACGCTGGCGTTCTGCCAGCAAGCCCATGAGTTCATCGAGGTCGAGGATTTTATCGCCCAAACCGATGAGTTCGTCTACAGCCATATCATGCAGACGCCGTTCGCCATGATCCAGATGCTCGTCGACGCCGGCGGCCTTGCGCAAACGCCGCTCGATAGCGAAGGCAGCCCCATCGCCGACGAGCAGCTGGCGAACCTTTCCGAGGACGAAGCCGACGATCTGATCGCCACGTACCGCATCCAGGTCACCGACGCCGGCGCCGAAACCGTGCGCCTGCTGGCGCCCGAGCGCCGCATCGAGGCGCAGCTTTCCCTGCGCCCGCATCGTCGCGATACCTATTTCGCCGTGCTCGATTTCTGCACGCAACCGCGCAAGTTCCCGGAAATCGAGGCGCTCTTCAAGACCACTTCCGGCCTGTCGCAAGACATCGTGGCCGATCATCACAAGCTTTCGCCCGACTTCTACGTCGACAAGCTCGACAAGGCCGGCGCGCTCGTGTGGCGCGGCGCCTGGGTCGCAACCGACGCGGGCAAGCGCATGCTGCAAGCCCACAAGCGCGAGCAAGCAACCGCGTAACCGCGTCTGCCGGCGAAGCGGCTGGTTGCGGGCGCGCTGGGAACTCCCGCCAGCCCGCCGATCGGCTCGCGGCCCCCACGTGAACAGAGGACGGAGGTGTGTTCACGTTGACCCCATCGGGTGAACGCGAATCGCATCCGTGAACACACCTCCGTCCCCTGTTCACCCCTGTTCACCCATCCCACCCAACAAGCAATATGGCAGCAGGAGAAACCCGCTGCCTATCGCAATAGACGAGTAAGCAAGGATCAAAAGGAGGAGGAAGCTTTGTCTACGACTATGACACGTCGCTCGTTCATGAAGACGGCAGCGGTCACCGGCGCGGTTGGCGCGCTGGGGCTGGGCGCCGCTCACAACATGGCACCGAGCGACAAGGCATGGGCCGACAACGACGTGCACGAGGTTCGCACGTCCTGCCGAGCCTGTATCGCCAACTGCGGCGTCATCGCCACGGTGAGCAATGGCCGCGTCATCAAGCTGAGGGGCGATTCCATCGACCCGATGTCGAAGGGCCGCATGTGCCCGAAGGGCCTGTCGGGCATCCAGGCGCTGTACCACCCCAACCGCAACAAGTACCCCATGAAGCGCGTGGGCGCCAAGCCCGGCAACCAGTGGGAGCGCATCAGCTGGGATGAGGCGGCGAAAACCGTGGCCCAGCACATGATCGACATGCGCGACAAGACCGGCAAGCACGGCCTTCTGTGCACCACCGGCGGCGGTGGCAACCCGCAGTTCTTCAGCCCGCCGCGTTTCCGCAACTTCTGGGGCGCCGGCAACGTGTTCGAGCCCGGCTGCGCGCAGTGCTACCTGCCGCGTAACTTCACCATGCCGCTGGTCAACGGCATCGGCGATACCTCGATCGCCGACTCCGGCTGCTCGGAGCTGTACAAGCCGGCCAAGTACGGTGGGCTGACGGAAGTCTACGTCATCTGGGGCACCGGCCCGGCGTGGCACTCGCCTTCCACCTCCGGCCGTTGCGTGGCCGAGCTGCGTGACAACGGCTGCAAGACCGTCGTCGTCGACCCGCGATTCACCGCCGACGCCAGCAAGGCCGACGTGTGGCTGCCCATCAAGCCCGGCACCGACATGGCCATGATGCTCGGTTGGATGCACTACATCATCGAGAACAAGCTCTACGAGAAGATCCCCGGCTACGAGACATTCTGCGAGCAGTGGACGAACCTTCCGTTCCTGGTGGACCCGCGCGACAACGTCAGCCTGCCGCCCGTCGCCGAGGACATCACCAAGGACGGCCAGCTGCTGCGCGCGTCGGCCGTGTTCGACGACGTCGACGCCACCAACGAGGGCTATGTGTACTTCGACACCGAGAAGGGCGAGGTCACGAAGGCGTTCGCCCTGGGCCCGGACAACGACGGCACGTACCACCCGCAGATGTTCGGCACCGTGGATGTGAAGCTCAAGGACGGCTCCACCATCACGTGCAAGACCGCGTTCGAGGCCTACAAGGACCGTTGTGCCGACTTCGACTTGGACACCGTGGCCGAGATCACCGGCTGCAAGAAGGAGAAGATCATCGAGGCCATCGAGCTGTACTGCTCGAGCGCGCACGGCGGCATCTCCCTGGGCGTTGCTACCGACATGTACCCGGGTTCGGCGCAGGCCGCCATCGGCGCCGCGGCGCTCGATTGCATGACCGCGCACCTGTGGCACAGCGGCTGCCCGGCCAACAAGGTGGGCGGCCAGGGCTCGAAGGGCCTGACCAGCTGCGAGTCCACCATCTTCCCCTCCGGCTTCATCGGGGATACGAAGTACCAGTTCCAGACCAATGACGCCATCCTCGAACGTCTTGGCTACTGCGAGCACAAGGGCCTCGGCGGATGGATGCACTCCCACATCCCCACGGTGCTCTCCGCCGTGCTCACCGGCGAACCGTACCAGCCGAAGGTGTGGATCGAGCGCTCCGGCAACAAGATGGCCGCGCTGGGCAACTCCAGCTCCTGGGTCGACGCGTTCCCGAAGTTCGACCTGATCGTGCACGGCTACATGTACCCGACCAGCTTCACCACCGAGGCCGCCGACATCGTGTTCCCCGTGTGCGAGTGGCTGGAGAATGCGTTCGCGCAGAACCGCTTGAACGTCAACCTCATGCGCAAGCCGGTGACGAACCTGTTCGAGGCCGCCGACGAGATCATGATGTGGGGCAAGATCGCCGAGGCCATGTCCGACCCCAGCTCGGAGCTCTACGACGCCAACATGGAGGCGTGCATGGATGACGAGAAGATCGGCAGCCCCATGGTGCCCGCGTACTGGAAGACCATCAACGAGTACTGGGATTGGGTCGCCCAGCAGGGCGGCGATAAGTCCGTCACCACCATGGAGCAGGCCATGGAGGCCTTCCCCATGAAGTGGGCGGAAGACGACGAGTACTGGGGCGGCACCACGTATGACGGATACTGCCAGGTCAACGCCGGTGCCGGCGTTGCAGGCAAGGTCGATCCGGGCATGGAAGGCTCCGGCGCCGATGACGGCAAGGTCACCTACACCGGCTTCTCCACGGCTGCCCGCGACATCAAGGACAACCCGAAGAAGTGCGGTCCGTACGCCGACACCATGCTCTACCTGGGCCGTCACGGCAACGAGAAGTTCGACATGCCCGCCGCGGTGGTGGACTACAACCCCATGCCGTACTACTTCACGCCCGAGGACCAGTCCGAATACGGCGACGAGTACCCGCTGCGCCTGACCGAGGGCCGCATCCCGTACTTCCATCACGGCACGCTGCGCAACAACCCCTACCTGCGCGAGCTGTATCCGGCTCCCGAGCTGTGGATCTCCCCGGAGAACGCAGGCAAGTACGGCATCGTCGACGGCGACTGGGTGAACATCAAGTCCCCGCGCACCGACGGCAAGGACGTGTTCCGCGACATCACCACGGGCCTGTCCACCGACACCGTCATGGCCGGCGGCAAGGACGCGAAGTTCGGCCCGAGCGAGTTCGCTCCCGGCGAGGAGCTGACGGCTAACGGCCAGAGCGTCGTCAAGGACGGCATCTTCGCCGTGGCGCGCGTGACGAAGGGCATCGCGGAGGGCACCGTGTACATGGAGCGCTTTTGGAACCCCGAGTTCTTGGAAGACGGCTCCGACGGCCGCAAGTCATGGACCACGGAGAACATGAACGTGCTGACGAAGAACACGGGCTACTTCAACCCCGAGTTCGGCACCTACACCCTGCGCGGCATCCACGTCAAGGTTGCCAAGGCGCAGCGCCCGGAGGGCATCTGGTACGAGCCGACCGACTTCGAACCCTGGATGCCTGAGCCCACGGAAAACACGGGAGGAGCGTTTTACACCAAATGAGCCGCAATTGCTTAGTTGTTGACCTGGATAAATGCATCGGCTGCCACGCGTGCGAGGTGGCCTGCAAGAACGAGAACGGCATCGCCTTGGGCGAGTACTGGAACCGCGTGCTGCAGATCGGCCCGCACGGGACCTTCCCCGACCTGGAGCAGTATTGGCTGCCCGTGCAGTGCCAGCAGTGCGAGGACGCGCCCTGCGTGCACGTGTGCCCGACCGGCGCGAGCTACCGCGACGCCGACGGCAAGGTGCTGGTGGACAAGGAGAAGTGCATCGGCTGCAAGTACTGCATGATGGCCTGCCCTTATGGCGTTCGTTCGTGGAACACTAAGGAGAAGGCCGTCGAGAAGTGCACCCTGTGCGGCCAGCTGACCAGCGCCGGCCAGGAGCCCGCGTGCGTGGCCGCGTGCTGCGCGAACGCCCGCTTCTATGGTGACCTGGACGACCCGAGCTCCGACGTGTCGAAGGCCGTGGCGGCAGCCGATCCGGCAAGCGTGCACACCCTGCACGATGCCGGCAACAAGCCGCTGACGCGCTACATCCTGTCGGACAAGATCGCCACGTGGCACGACGTGGACGCCATCAAGCCGGCGTCCGACGCGCAGGACGCCGCGTGGTTCGCGAAGGAGGCGTAAGGCATGGAGATCCAATGGTCCCTGGTTTTGTTCACGGCCCTGACCGGCATGGGCGGCTGCATGTTCGCATGCGTCACCGCCGATGAGTTCCTCGGCCGTGCGAAGGCCGCGGCGTTTCCCGCGGCTGTGGCGGCGCTGGTGATCGCGGTCGTTGGCGGTCTGGCTTCCGTGACGCACCTGTCGCATCCCGACCGCATCATGGGCGCGCTGAGCCACCCGACGTCGGGTATCTTCACCGAGGCGTTGCTGGTGGGCTGCCTGTGCGTGTGCGTGGTGGTGTACCTGGTGCTGGTGAAGCGCGAGGCCGCCGCGGGCGCCCGCAAGGCCGTCGCCGTGATTGGCGCGGTGTTCGGCGTGCTGCTGAGCTTCATGGCGGGCGAGTCCTACCTGATGGAGGCGCGTCCGAACTGGTGCAGCCAGCTGCTGCCGCTGGGCTACCTGCTGACCGCGGTGTCCGAGGGTATCGCCGCCTACCTGGTGGTCGTGGCCGCTAAGGCCAAGGGCGCTGACGTGGCGCCGTACGGCCGTGCGCTGCTGGTCGGCGGCGTGCTGGCCGCGGTGGGCGCTGCCGCCTACGTGCTGTGGGCGGGTCCTGCCGACGGCGTGCAGTGGGCGCTGCTGGTTGTGGCGGTGCTGGGCGCCGGCGCGGTGCCGGCCGCATGCGGCGCGCTGCTCGGCAAGAAGCCCGAGAGCCTGATGGCCATGGCCGCCGGCTCGCTGGCCTGCGCATTCGTGGGCGCGGTGTCCTACCGCTGCATCATGTGGCTGATCACGGTCCCGATCGCGAACCTGTTCCTGAACGTGCTGTAAGCGCAAGGCCGGGGGAGGGGATGCCCTTTCCCGGCCGGTTCGCCCGGCGAGCGGCCCCGGAGGCCAACCGGGGCGCCGTGAACAGGGGACGGTGAACAGGGGACGGAGGTGTGTTCGCGCTAGCCTTTTGGGAGCGCGGCGCATTTCCGTGAACACACCTCCGTCCCCTGTTCACCGGGCTTTTCCTCGCGATGTATTCGCGGTTCGTATTCGCTTCTCCCTACCTCCCTCCCTTCCCCCGGCGAATGCGAACCGCGAGCGCATCGAGTGCGGGCATGAGCCGCGTCCGCGATGCAGCTAACGAAAATCGATACTCGGCCCCTGTGCCCGGCTTGTCCGGCCGCGCAGGGGAGCAATGGAAGTGAGCGTCTGAAGACAAGCGGGCGCTTCGGCAGAAAGGGGCGATTATGACCGACGGTAACGCGGTGCAGGTGCAGCAGCAGGAAGAGCGCGATCAGCTGATTTCCCAGCTCATCGGGGTGAATGCCGGGCGTGCGGCGTACTATCGCATGCTGGGTGAGCTGTTCTTCCGCGAGTTGACGCAGGAACAGGTCGAGCATCTGGCGGGTATGGATTTCGCCGGAATGGACGGCGACGACGACCTCATCGCCGAGGGTTATAACGACATGCGCCGCTATCTTCGCCATGTGAATTCCGGCACGCGTCAGGCGCTGGCTTGCGATTACGCGCACACGTTCCTGGCGGCGGGGAATTATGAGACGTTCGCCGCCACGCCGTTCGAAAGCGTGTTCACCAGCCAGCTCGGGCTCATGATGCAGGAGGCGCGCGACGAGGTGTACAAGATGTATTGCGAGCAGGGCATCCAGCCGCAGGCAGATTTGCATGTGCCCGAGGATCACGTGTCGTTCGAGTTCGAGTTTTTGGCGACGGTCATCGAGCGCACGAACGCCGCGCTCTTGACGGGCGATTTTGCGCGTGCTCAGGCGCTTGCCGAAACGGTCTCCGATTTTCACCGGTTGCATCAACTTAACTGGATCGACGATCTGTGCGATGCCGTGCTCGACGTGGCCGAGACCCGTTTCTATCGCGGAGTTGCGAAGGTGACGCGCGGGTTCGTGCATATGGAGACCGAGGTCGTTGCCGACGAGCTCGAGGTGCTGCAAGGCCTGGCGGACAAGCAGGCCGCGTAGTGCGTTTCGCCTGATGAATCGGGCGAAAAGGGCCGTGGGGGTGCGGCCGTAAGACGAGAAAGGATAGGTTTATGGGCGATCAGCCGAGCATCACGCGTCGCGGGGTGTTGGTCGGCGCCGGCGCCGTGGCCGGTATGTTTGCGGTCGGCGGCGTGGCGTACGCGCTTGAAGGCGAGGATCGGGGGCTTTTGCGCCCTCCCGGCGCGCAGGACGAGGCGCGTTTCCGCGCCACCTGCTTGAAGTGCAATCGCTGCGAAACGGCCTGCCCGCAGCATTGCCTGCGCACGGGCGTCCTGGAGGACGGCGTGCTCAACTGGCGCACGCCCATCATGGA
Organism: uncultured Coriobacteriaceae bacterium; assembly: GCA_900550055.1. Lineage (GTDB taxonomy): Bacteria > Actinomycetota > Coriobacteriia > Coriobacteriales > Eggerthellaceae > Senegalimassilia. Next base: position 44,962 of record URQU01000005.1, read on the forward strand.
TTTTCATCGCGGCGTATGCGACTTTTGCGGAGTCTGCGAAGACGTGTGTCCGGCGGGTTCGATTGCGGGCGCGCATGATCCTGCGCAGGTCATCGGCATCGCGGTCGTGGACCGCGAGCGTTGCATCGCGTGGTTGCAGGGCGGCTGCCAGGTGTGCGCCGACGCATGCCCCTACGGGGCCATCAGGCTCGACGACGCGAATCGACCCGTTGTCGACCAGGCGAAATGCAACGGATGCGGCGCGTGCGAGAACGCATGCCCGTCGAACAGCTACCTCGCGTTCGCTGGCGGTACCGACCGCGGCATCAACGTGCGCGCAGCAGGGAAGGAGGCATAGGCGATGAGCGATAAGGAAAACAGCGCGTCCAAAAAGTCCCGCTTCCGCACGGCGCGGGGTTGGGTTGCGCTCGCGTGCGTGGCGTTCGCGCTGGCGGGCATGGCGTTTCGCGTGGGAATCGGCACGCCCTCGGCGTTCGGCATTCAGCAAATCTCGGCCATTTGCCCGTTGGGCGCCCTCGAGACCATGGCGGGCGCCAAGAGCGTCATGTTGCACCCGCTGCTGCTGTTCGTGCTGGTAGTGGTGCTGATCGCCTTGGTTGGCAAGGCGTTTTGCGCCTGGATGTGCCCCGTTCCGTGGCTGCAGAAGTTCTTCCGCCTGAAAAAGCGCAGCGCGGCGAAAGGCGGCGTAAGGCACGGCGTCTCGGCGAAGATCGGGGCGGGGCATGGCGTTCCGGCTTCTCGCAACGATCCCGGTGCGGCTTCCGCCCAGGTGGAGCCGTCGGCTGCCGGCGCGGCGCAACCTGTTGAATTCGGGGAAGAACAGGCCGTCTGCGCGCCCTCCGCGTGTGCGGCCTGCGCGGGCGCATCGGCGTGCGCGAAGGCGCTCGCGCCGGTTGGTGGCAAGCGCGACGGCGTGCGGCTGGACAGCCGCCACGCGGTGCTGGTGGGAACGCTGGCCTCCGCGGCCGTGTTCGGCTTCCCGGTGTTTTGCCTCATCTGCCCGGTCGGTTTGACGTTCGCGACCATCATCGGGCTTTGGAACCTGGTGCAGTTCAACGAGCCCTCTTGGGCGCTCATCATCTTCCCGATTATCCTGATCGCGGAGGTCACCGTGCTGCGCAAGTGGTGCAGTAAGATTTGCCCGATCAGCGCCCTGGTCAGCCTGCTGTCGAACCTCAACGTCACGTTGCGACCGCGTGTCAAGACCGACGCGTGCCTGCGCAGTCGCGGCGTGGATTGCCATTCGTGCGTCGATGCCTGCCCCGAGCAGCTCGACCCGCACTCGGGCCGCATTCCCGAGTGCTCGAAATGCGGCAAGTGCGTGGAGGCCTGCCCGGCCAAGGCCATCAGCATCAAGCTGCTGAAGTAGTCGGCGGCCAGCTCGCCCTGCGAGTTCGTATTGCCCCGCGTGCTTCGCGGCGCATAGCTTGCGCTCAGCGGACGCGCTGGCGAACAGGCGGCGTGCCCCCATGCGCCCGCCGCCCCCATCTGCTTTCGTCGGTTCCGTGAAAACGCCGCCCGGCGCGGGCCTGCTCCGCGGGGCGGCTTATCATGGATGGCAGACGAGAGAAACATGCGCGGTCATCGGATGGGAAACGCCGCGCTGATACGGGGGAATACATGCTGCTGAGCGAACTTACGCGCGGACAGGCGGGCGTGGTCGAGGCTGTGCACGGTGAAGGTTCCGTTCGCCGTCATTTACTGGATATGGGGCTTACGCCCAATGCGGTGGTCATGCTGCAGAAGGCGGCGCCAATGGGCGACCCGATCCAGGTGACGGTGCGCGGCTACGAGCTGACGCTGCGCTTGAGCGAAGCCGACAACGTGTACGTTCGGGCGCTCGACCCGCAAGATCGCCCCGATGCCCCGACCGGCACCGATGCCGCGCGCTCGCAGGCCGCCGGCTCCGCTGCCGCGCCCGCACCCCGTGCTGGCCGCACTCCGCTGCCGCACCCCGGCCTCGGCGAGTTCGGCCCGGCCGAGGAGGCCTATCGCGCCCATGCGCGCCGCGCCGCCGCGAAGACCGGCCCGCTCACCTTCGCGCTGGTGGGTAACCAGAACTGCGGCAAGACCACGCTGTTCAACCAGCTCACGGGCGCGAACCAGCACGTCGGCAACTTCCCGGGCGTCACGGTCGACCGCAAGGACGGCGCCATCCGCGGGCACGTCGAGGCCACCGTCACCGACCTGCCGGGCGTGTACTCGCTGTCGCCGTATTCCAACGAGGAGATCGTCACACGCGACTTCCTGCTCGACGAGAAGCCCGACGGCATCATCAACATCGTCGACGGCACCAACATCGAGCGCAACCTGTACCTGACCATGCAGATCATGGAGCTGGGCATCCCCATGGTGCTGGCGCTCAACATGATGGACGAGGTCGAGGCCAACGGCGGCACCGTGCGCGTGAACGAGCTCGAGGCTGAGCTGGGCATCCCCGTGGTGCCCATCTCGGCGGCGAAGAACGAGGGCGTCGACGAGCTGGTCGACCACGCCTTGCACGTGGCACGCTTCGACGAGGCGCCCGGCCGCATCGACTTCTGCCCCGCAAGCGCGCAGGAGCACGACCCGCTCGGCGCGGTGCATCGCTGCATCCACGCCACGGCGCACATCATCGAGCCGTATGCCGGGCAAGCGTCCGTCCCTGCGCGTTTCGCCGCCACGAAGATGGTCGAGGGCGACGAGCTGATCGCACGCAAGCTCGACCTGCCGGAATCCGCCGTCTCGTCGGTGCGCGAGCTAACGGCCGCCATGGAGGCCGACGCCGGCATGGACGCCGAGGCGGCGCTGGCGAACATGCGCTTCGCCTTCCTGGCGAACCTGTGCGCCAACACCGTGGTCCGCCCGCATGAAAGCCGTGAACACAAGCGCAGCGTTTCCGTCGACAAGCTTCTGACCGGGCGTTATACCGGCATCCCGTGCTTTTTCGCCATTATGGCCGCGGTGTTCGTGCTTACGTTCAGCGTCGTGGGCGCCGCGCTTTCCGACCTGGTGAGCACCGGCGTCGACGCAGCCCTCGAGGCGCTGGCCGCCGGCTGCGAGGCGTGGGGGCTCAACCCCGTGGCGCAATCGCTGCTGATCGACGGCATCGGCGCCGGCGTGGGCGCGGTCATCGGCTTTTTGCCCACCATCGTCACGCTGTTCTTCTTCCTGTCCATCCTTGAGGACTCGGGCTACATGGCGCGCGTGGCGTTCGTTATGGACCGTCCCATGCGCAAAATCGGCCTGTCCGGGCGCTCCATCGTGCCGCTGCTCATGGGCTTTGGCTGCTCGGTGCCCTCGATCATGGCCACGCGAACGTTGTCGAGCGCACGCGACCGCAAAATGACCACTATGCTGGTGCCGTTCATGAGCTGCAGCGCGAAGCTGCCCATATATGCCCTGCTCGTGGGCGCGTTTTTCCCGCGCGCGCTGCAGCCGGTGGTCATGATCGGACTGTACGCGTTCGGCGTGGTAGTGGGCATCTCGTTCGCGGCTGTGCTCAAACGTGCGCGTTTCCGCGGTCAGCCCGTGCCGTTCGTGATGGAGCTGCCGAACTACCGCCTACCTGCCGCGAAAAGCGTGGCGCGCCTGGTGTGGGACAAGGCGAAGGGCTTCGTGAAGAAGGCGTTCACCGTGGTGCTTGCCGCGTGCGTGGTCATCTGGTTTTTGCAGACGTTCGACGCGCGCCTGAACGTGGTCGACGACGTCGACGCCAGCCTGCTCGCGGGCATCGGCGGGCTGATCGCCCCGCTGTTCGCGCCGCTGGGCTTCGGCGACTGGCGCGCGGCAACGGCCCTCATGACGGGCTTCATGGCGAAGGAGAGCGTGGTGTCCACGTTGACGCAGGTCATGGGCGAGGGCGTGGACCTCACCATGCTGTTTACGCCGGTGACGGCCATGGCGTTTTTGGCGTTCGTGCTGCTGTACACGCCGTGTGTGGCGGCCATCGCCACCGTGCGCAGCGAGCAGGGCGGCGCACGCGCGGCGCTCGAGATGGTGCTTTTGCAGTGCGGCATCGCCTGGGTGGTCTCGTTCGCGGTGTATCTGGCGGGCTCGCTGGTCACGGGTAGGATTGCGAACGCGTTCAGCCTGCCGGGCCTGGTTGCGGCCGTGGTCATCGCGGTGGGCATCGGCGTGTACCTGAAGCAACAGCGCACCGACGGTGAGTTGAAGGTAGGCTGCAAAACCTGCCCCGCCAACTGCAAGAACTCCAGCGGCTGCTGCCATTAAGGCAGGGAAGTTAGTTGGGCTGCTGGCGCCTTCTCTCAAAGGGGTACCGAGTTCTGGATGGTTTTGCAGCTAGAAGGCGCTGGTTTTGCCATGGTTTCGGAGTTCTGGGCGGTTATTTCTCGAGAAACACGGGCAAACGGCTAAATAACCCCCCAGAACTCAAAGATAGCGTGAAAAATCGGGCTTCTCGGCTGCAAAACCGCCCAGAACTTTAGTCTGGCGAGTTCCTCATGCTCCTAACTGCTTCAAAGCACAAAAAATCGCCCCGCCTCCAATGGAGACGGGGCGATTTCGCATGCGGCGCAAACTCGCTCGCCGCGCAACAGCCGCTCGCTAAGCGGCCTTCACGTCGTCGAGCTCGCTGCCGGCGTTCGGGTCGTTGAACACGTCGGTATCCATGCGTCCGGCGCGCTTGGCCACGATGGTAGTGCACACGGCGTCGCCGGTGATGTTCACGGCGGTGCGCGTCATGTCCAGGATACGGTCGATGCCCATGATCAGCGCGATGCCCTCAAGCGGCAAGCCGACGGAGTTGAACACCATCGACAACGTGATCAGGCCCACCGACGGGACGCCCGCGGTGCCGATAGACGCCAGCGTGGCGGTGGCGATGACGGTGGCGTACTCCACCGGCCCCAGCTGCACGCCGAACAGCTGCGCGGTGAACACCACGGCCACGCCCTGCATGATGGAGGTGCCGTCCATGTTGATGGTGGCGCCCAGCGGGATGGTGAACGACGAGATGCGGCGGTCGACGCCCATCTTCTTCTCCAGCGTCTCGATGTTCAGCGGGATGGTGGCGTTCGACGTTGCGGTGGAGAATGCGAACATCATCACCGACACGAACTTCTTCAGGAACTTGATCGGGTTGATGCGCGCGAACACCGTCAGCAGCACCATGTACACCACCAGGCACTGCACGGCCAGCGCCAGCAAAACGCCCAGCATGTACTTCACCATGGGAAGGAACGCGTCGAAGCCGATGTTGGCGAACGTGCGCGCCAGCAGGCAGAACACGCCGATGGGGGCCACGTACATGACCATGGAGGTCATCTTCATCATGATGTCGTTGAACTGCTCGAAGAAGCGGTGAACCACTTCGACCTTGCGGCCCATGGTGGACAGGATGATGCCCACGAACAGCGCGAAGAAGATGATGGCAAGCATATCGCCTGAGGCCAGCGCTTGAATGGGATTCTTCGGGATGATGTTGAGCAGGGTGTCGGTGAACGACACGTCGGTGTTGGCGCTGCCCGACAGGGTGGAGGTGTCGGACGCCACCATGCTGGACATGTCCACGCCGCGGCCGGGGTTGATCAGGTTGCCGATGCTCAGCGCCACGGTGACCGCCAGCGCGGTGGTGCACAGGTAGAACACCAGCGTCTTCAGGCCGATGGTGCCGAGCGTCTTCGTGTCGCCGATGGACGACGCGCCGCACACGATGGAGCAGAACACCAGCGGCACCACGAGCATCTGCATCAGGCGGATGAAGCCCTGGCCGACCACGTAGAAGATGCCGTTGACGAACACGTCGTCGCGCACCGTGCCCGCGGGCACCAGGTAATGGAAGATGACGCCGCACAAAAGGCCCAGGCCCAGTGCTATGAGGATGGACCCCGTAAGGCCGATATGCAGGCGTTTGGGCTTTTCGCCCATGTTGATCTCGGTAGACACGCGGTCCTCCTATTCCTGCATGCCGCGGGCCAGCGCGGCAAGGTTGTGCTCGGCGGCGAACGCCGCAAGGTCGTCTTCCCAGGTGGGGAACTCGTAGACGCCGGTGAGGCGGGCCATCATGTCGTCAAGCTCGATGCGGTAGCCCTGCCAGGGGTTGGCGGTGCCGCGCAGGTTGCCGGTAGGCTGGCCGGCCAGCGCGAAGGCGCGCTCGAAGAACTCGAAGCGGCTGGTCACGCCCGTGCAGGCGGCATGGAACGTGCCGAACTCGTCGGACTCCATGGCGGCGATGACGAACTTGGCGAATGTGTCCACCGACGTGGGGCAGGCGAACTGGTTCGCGGGCACGGGCACCGTTTTGCCCTGGGCGCTTGCCAGCAGCGCGCGGCCGAGCAGGTCGTCGGGGCGGGCGGTGTAAACCCAGCTGGAGCGCACGATGATGTGGTGCTGGTTCAGCTCGTTGACGAAGCGCTCGCCGGCCTGCTTGGACTTGCCGTACACGTGCGGCGGGTTCGTGGTGTCGAACTCGTTGAACGCGCGGTCCGCGTTCTCGGGGAACAGGTCGTCGGTGGACAGGTGCACCATGGTGGCGCCGACGTTGTTGCTGGCGATGGCCAGGTTGCGCGCGCCAAGGGCGTTGACCTTGTAGGCCTTGTCGGGGTTCTCGTCGGCCTCGGTGCGGCTGGCCAGCGCCGCGCAGTTGATGACGAAGTCGGGGCGGTACGACTCGGCGAAGTTCAACACCTCGTGCAGGTTCGACACGTCGATCTCGATGTCGCTGGTCATGACCTTGTAGCGGCTGTGGTCCAGGAAATGCTCGATCGCCTGGCCCATTCGCCCCGCCGCGCCGGTGATCCACACGGTGTCCTGAGGACCCATTTTCATAGGGCGCCTCCTTCCGGATGTGCTGCGCGCGGCGCCTGCGGAAGGAGCGTCGCGCAAGGGGTAAGTGGTTAGCTTGCCTATTTTACCGCTCCCGAAGCCCCAGCGCAGCAGCCGTTTCCCAGTAAATTGCAATCGAACCGCTCGGAAAAAGAATCAGCTGGCGAAGAGGGCGAATGACACTTAGGGGACGTAGCGTTATCTGTCCGGGTTTGCTTCCGTCAAGGTTCGGGGGACCTACAGGGAATCAGCTACTGTTCGACAGCGCTTGACTATCAGGGGCGCGAATGCTTGATGCCCGAACGGGGGAGGGGAGCGAAGAGCGGCGAAGGGGGGGACGCTTGGGCTTCGCTCCTCTCTAGCGCCGCGCCCCCCGGGTTCTGGGCCGTTTTGCAGGAAATCGGGCCAGAATTTGACGCCCTTCCGGGGTTCTGGGCGATTTTTCCAGCTCTCCGCCGTGGTTCGCGCTATCAGCCGCGATATAACCCCAGGTCAGAAGCTTCCGTATCGTCGACATTCAGCTCTGCAGCCTACGAAACCGCCCAGAACTTCGCCCGCGCGATCGAGGCGACCCGCTGGCCCGGCTCCGGCCGCCGAGGCCCCGGCGCTTTGGGTCCTGACACTTAGGGGACGTAGCGTTATCTGTCCGGGTTTCGGACAGATAACGCTACGTCCCCTAAGTGTCAGGACGGCGGTCGGGAGCACCGGGGCCTCGCTCGGGGTTCCGCATACGCTCCCGGTTCGCCTGTTGACAGCCTCGCGCGATTCGCTCATCATGGACTTGCCTGGAGACGCCTGCACGCATTGCGCGTACGGAGACGATTCAGGCTTTTCTTTTTCTCTCTTCCTTGCGCTATATGTCTTGCGCAACATGCCAACCGTTCTTAACATGCGCGCCCTTCGGATTCCGCGCTTATTTGGTGGAAAACGCTACGTTTACCTGCGACAATCCCAATCAAGTGGTGTCGCATGATCGGTTCGAATATTCAGATGCTTCGCCGGGCGAAGGGGCTGGCGCAAGAGGCGTTGGCGCATCGCGTGGGCGTGTCGCGGCAGACGGTGGCGAAATGGGGGGCCGGCGAAAGCGTGCCCGATCTGGCAAACGGCAGCGCGCTTGCCGAGGTGCTCGGCGTCACGCTCGATGTCCTGGCGAACTACAAGCCGACCGAGCTCGGGGAGGTTCCGCCGCCGCGCGGCAAGCACATCTTCGGCTCGGTGCGCGTCGGTGAGCGCGGGCAGATGGTCATCCCGAAGCGCGCCCGCGAGGTGTTCGGCATCGAGCCGGGCGATGGGCTGCTGTTACTGGGCGACGAGGAACGCGGCTTGGCGCTGGGTTCTCGCCTCTCGGGCGGCCCTGATGTCCCGGCCGGACGCTTTGGGGACGTAGCACTAGCTGTCCGAAAATCGGACAGCTAGTGCTACGTCCCCAAAGCGTCCGGCCTAAAGTCCTGGGACCTCGCTCGAGCTTCCGTCAAGGTTCAGGGGACCTACAGGGAATCAGCCGCCAATCGACGGCGCTTGGCTATCAGGGGCGCAAATGCTTGATGCTCGAACGGGGGAGGGGGACGAGTTTTCTGCCCGAAAGAGTTGCATATGTTTAAGATTTGGACACGAAAATAGGCAAATATTCTGCTATGATACTCCCGATTCATTCTGCGTACGCGATTTTGGATCGGGGGCGACACCATGAGTCAATCGAAAACGATTGAGCTTCTTATTCCGAGGCAGGGTAAAACTACCTGCCTTGTCGCCAGCGTACTGCGTCCTGGTTCGGACTATGTCTGCAAAAGGGTACCTCCTACACAACGGAGGCACCCTTTTTTCTTTCCCTGAGGCAATTCGAGCGGATTTTAGCGAAGAGGCCGCGCGGCGCCATTCTGAAGCGAAAACATGATTCGCCATATCGGCGCGATTTCGCATCGGCATTGCCGTGATGCGCTGCAGTCGTCTGCAAAGCCTCTCCCCATCTGGCAAATCACTTCCCGCCAAATGCCGTAACGGCGGGAATGGATTTATCGCAACTGTTGGAATCGAGGAAAAAGGAAAGGAAGATGAAAGGGAGATGAAAACTAGTAACGCGAACAAAGTCATCTCGGTTTTGATGAGCGTCGCGATGTGCCCCATGATGGTGCCCAGCGCAGCGTTCGCAGCCGACGATGACACGGCATCGGGGGGGTTCCTCATCCTCGACTGAGCTGACTCAGTTTTCCGATCAGGCTGAAGATACCGATACGGGCGCAAGCTCGGACACCACGTCTACCGCGCAGTCCGATGCAGCTGGCACGACGGCAACGTTGAACGAAAACGCAGCCCCCGCAGCTACGGCTGGCGAAGAGGGAACTGCGGCAGCAACAACTGGCGAAGACAACTCTGGATCTGCAACTGGCGAAGATAGCACCGAGACCGGGGTTGCAGAAGTTAAGGGCGTGAACTATCCCAGCTTGCAGGCAGCTATTGACGCCGCGCCGGAAGGGGCGACGGTGAACCTGCTGGCCGACACGAGAGAGAACGTCACGATTTCCACGAAGAATGTCACGCTCGATCTGAACGGCCACACCCTCAACGGCAGCACGGGCGAGCGTAAGCCGGCGCTGACGGTTACGAGCAGGGTCTACGTCATGGACTCCAGCGCGGCCCAGACGGGCACCATCATGCGTGAGGACACCGCAGAGAACTCCGGTGTTTCATCCCATTACGTTATTGATGTTCAGGACAGCGGCTGGCTGTTCTTCAAGAGCGGCAACGTCAAAAATGATAGCGGTGCTGGCGGAACGAAAGGTGCATCCCTTGTCCGCGTAGGCGATGACAAGCAGCCTGGATTTCCGCATATGATCATTACCGGCGGCACGTTCACGCAGGAAAACTTCATTGCCCTTAAGTGTGATTATGGCCAGCTTATTGTTTCGGGCGGTACCATCAATTCCAAGAATAGCTATGCGATTCAAAACTGGAAATCAACCATCATTAGGGATGCTAAAGACGGTACGAGCAGTCCAGTCATCAACGGCAACGTTTCGACATGGACGTACAAAGGAAGCGACTCCAATCTCGAGATTGCTGGTGGCGCTGTCAATGGCAATGTCGAGTCGGTGACTTATGATGCCCCCGAGGACAATACGGCGAAGGTGAAAATCTCTGGCGGTACTGTCAACGGTCAGCTGCATACGCTCGGCTATAGCTCTTCGACTGAAACTTCGACTGAAATCAACGACCCCACAAAGGCGACGATTGAGGTTGAAGGCGGTACATTCAGCGCTGATCCTTCTCGCTATTTAGTTGAAAGCTCTTCTGCTACCCCGAACGCCGATGGCACATACGGCGTAGCGAAGGCCTACCTTGCACGGGTTGGCGATACCAGCTACTACACCATGGACGAGGCGTTCGAGGCTCAGACTGCAAGTGGCGATGCCATCACCATGCTGCGTGATTACACCACGGGCAGCACCTTCAAATCCGGAAACGATACTCGTGTGGTTGACCTGAACGGCCACACTTGGACGTGCACTGGAACCAATGCAAACTCCGCGGCGTTCGAAATCAACTACTCTAACGCATCGCTCACGGTGAAGAACGGCAAGGTCGTGAGCTCGCAGCTCATCGGCTTGATTCCGTCTGCCAAGGAAGACCTCACTGGGAAAATCATCACCTACGACAACTCCACTCTTACGTTCGAGGACGTTGAAGCCTCTACCACCGCCACGAGCGGCATCGAGACGAACGGCAACAACACGAACGACACCGTTGTTCTGAAGAGCAGCACGCTCAACGTTCCCAACGGTTTTGGTATCTACTTCCCCAGCAGCGGAACGCTGACCATCGACAACTCCACGATCAACGCGAAGACGATGGGCGCGCAGGTGTGCTCGGGCAGCCTGAACGTCAACGCCGGCAGCAAGATTACCGTGTCGGGTGATCCGGTCGAGAAGACCGAGGGCGACGGCGCTATCCAGGACGGCGCGGCGATTTCCGTCGTCAACCGCCCCGGCTATAAGGGCCTCGGCCAGGTCGCCATCACCGGCGGCACCTTCACGGCAAATGGCAACAACGCAGCAATCAAGGCTTACACCTGGGATTCCTCGACGAAGAAGGAGTCGGCTTTCGACAACTCCGCTAAGACGGTCACCGTTTCCGGCGGTACGTTCTCGTCCGCAGTCCCTGAGGCTCTGTGCGCTGAGGGTTGCGCTCCTGTTGAGAACCCTGACGGTACGCATGGAGTTTCCGGCTCGGTCGCACAGGTCGGCTTTAAGGCGTTTAATACCCTGCAGGCCGCTATCGACGCAGCTCAGGATGGCGAGACCGTCACGTTGCTGGCGGATGCTAATGAAGATGCGACCATCAGCAAGAGCATCACCCTCGATCTGGGCGGCTATACCCTGACCAACACCAACTCCGGCAAGGCCACAATCTCCGTGCAGGGCGGCACCGTTACTGCGAAGAACGGTAATGTTGTGGGCGGCACCGGCTACTACAACATCGAGGTCACGAAGGGCAGCAACACCAATCTGACGCTGGCGGATGTCGTCGCCACGGCAGGCAACAACGGCTCCTCTATGATCGACAACTGGGGTACGCTGACCATCGCCAGCGGTGAGTATTCCGGCGGCATGGACACCGTCAAGAGTGAGGAAGGCTCTACGCTGACCATTAATGGCGGTACGTTCACTTGCGATTTTGGAAAGAAATGGAGCTACACGGCGGTCATTCTGACCTACGGCACCACCACTATCACCGGCGGTGAGTTCATCCAGAAGACAACAAACACCTCCTCGTATGCTAAGGTCGTTATGACCGGCAAGGTGGATGGGTATGAAGCTGCCACAAAGGTCACCGGTGGTAAGTTTGTAAACGAAAAGCTTAGCGGAATTTTCTACGGTCTTGGCGATGCCACCAGCGATAACTTCGAAGTATCCGGCGGTACGTTTAACAAGTATGTTTCCGATAGTTATATGGCCGACGGCTATATTCCCGTTAAGCAGCCCGACGGCACCTACGGCGTCAAGGAAGGCAAGTTTGTCGCCGAGGTTGGCAGCACTGGTTACGAGACCTTTGACGAGGCTGTTGCTGCGGCCAATGCAAGCGCTAGTAGCAAAACTATCTACCTGCGTGAAAACATAACGGTCGATCATCAGCTGGTCATCGAGAATACCAAGGGCAAGACCATTACTATCAATCTGGAGGGCTTCACCCTGACCAGCACCTATGCAATCAACGCGGCCAACAAAAATGGCAGCTACGCGCTGGTGAACAACACCCCGCTGACCATCAAAAACGGTACGTTCGCAGCGGGTCAGGCTCGCGCCATCGGCGCTCTTGAGACATTGACGCTGGACGGGGCGACCGTGACGCAGACGCTGACCGGCGGTCATGCTTGCGTGGCGTTCTGCGCCGATGGCAAGACCTACACTATTAAGAACAACTCTGCCATTGAAGGTGCTTACGCGGTGTGCAACTTTGCCAACAACAGCACCATCAATATCACCGGCAGCACGCTGGTCGGTACGGGTAACACTCTGTACCACAACGGGAGTAACTACGGCCTGAAGCTGACGGTGACGAATACCGCCATCACCAGCAGCGGCAGCTGCGGCGTGTACATCTCCGGCTCCACGAGTGCGCAGTCCAATGCGGACAACCAGAATGGCGCGGGCGGATATCAGAAGGCTGCCTTTACTGGCTGCACCATCTCCGGTGCGATCAACGGCGTTGAGGTGAAGTACGCCGACCTAACGCTGGACAGCTGCGCCGTTTCCGCCACCGCGAAGGATGCCAGCTACAAGCAGGATAACAATGGTCCTGCGGGCTCTGGCTTCGCCGTGGTGTCCACGGATAACGCGATGAATAACGTGACCCCCAAGCCGGAGGGCACCATTATCATCAAGGGCGAGGGCAAATACACCGGCCCCGTGGGTCTGGGCTCTCTGAAGTCCGTGAAGGAAACCTACGCGGACTTCGCGGATGAGACCATCAAGGTTTCCGGCGGCACATTCGCGACTGCTGTCCCTGAGACGTATTGCGCTGCAGGCTATGCTCCTTCTGCTAACGCCGACGGCACGTATGGCGTTAAGCTTGCCGAGGGTGCGTACCTGCTGCAGGATTACCGCAGTGGTGACCAGGCGTCTTGGACGTATCCGACTCAGGATGGCATGGCGTTTGCTGGCTGGTACAAGGACGCTGAGTTCAAGACCGCTTGCACCGCGGACGACGTCGAGGGCGCTGCTTATGCCAAGTTCGTCAACATCACCGATCTGTTGAAGTTTAGGGGCGGTTCGCTGAGGATGGACAAGGGAGAGGCGGCTGTATCTACTGATTTGCGTTTTGGCTACACCAAGGCTATTCCTGAGGGCGCCACATACATTTCGAATGGCTGGTATATCAAGAGCCTTAAAGAGGGTTCTGCTAAAGACGATTGGCTCGAGGCAAGCAATAACGTTTTGAACAACGATGGCACCGTTACGTCGAACTTGGTGCTTATTGATGTGCCGAAGAACTGCTATAAGCTTGACTTTGCTGAGAAGGCATTCGTTAAGTACGTGACTGTTGATGGAACCACTGTCGAGGCTGTTGAGAGTCAATACCAGTCGCGTTCGGTAAGTGCAGTTGCAGATGCCATTCTTCATCATCCCATGGCGAGTCAACATGAAAAGCAATATGCCAATGATATTAAGTCCGCAATCCAATAGAGAGTTGGGAGATATGCAAAAGAAATATGAGAGCCCCGAGGTGGAAGTCATTGCTCTGGAGAACCGTGACGTTATTGTTTCTTCCGGCCCCTTGCCCGGCGACAACGAGTTCAAGCCGGAATATCCTGGGCAATCGTAACCGTCCCACCTTCGCAAAGCTCTGCTAGCCTAGTCGTGCGGGGCCTTGCGATTACGCTCGGTTTGATGAAACCAACGAAGGGCGGGCGGTTTCGCCCGCCCTTCGTTTTGCGGATGTCCGGCGATTGAACGAAGGGTATCGAATCTATGGATACGCGGAAACGTAATGTGATTATCGGCGTGGGCATCGCGGTCCTGGTTGTCGTCGTGGTGCTTGTCGCGTTGGCGGTATCGGGCGGCTCAGGCAAGGACTCGGACCAAGATAAGGCGACGTCAAGCACGGAAAGCGCTGCTACCGCCGCTTCCGACGCAGCTTCCAAAGACACGGGAGCGATGCGCGCTTCGGGTGACGGCACGGCCGACAACCAGGTCGACGCGTCCGAGGTCTTCGGCGATTCCTCTAACGCTGCAGCGGGTAAATCCGCTGATGGCACGTCGGCTTCCGGCGGCAACGCCCCGAGCGCAAGCGGCTCCGGCTCTGGTTCCGCTTCTGGCGGCCAGTCGGGCGGCGCGAGCTCGGGTAACGGTGGCTCATCCGAGAATGGCTCGGGCGGCTCTACCGACAACCAGGGGGCCGGTGGCGCCGATCCCGGTGTCAAAACCGAAGCCGATGGTTCCACGTGGACGGGCTACTACTAAGTCGCCCATCCTCTCCGCGCGTCGCGCACGATAACGCACAACTTGATGCGGGTCCCAGGAATGCAAGTACACTCCTGGGACCTGTCTTCTTTAGCAACCCTCGTTTCCTGCGATGATTCTTTCCTCACCTTCGTTTTGAGTCAGTTGCTGTCTCGCCCTTTCCCTTATAAGGCTCAGTTTCCTACATCCTGGTGACCTCAAGGCGTTTCAGCAGGTCGACTTCCTCTTGGGCGCTGCGTGCGTCGTTGACAAGCTCGCCCATGCTTACGTTGCGCGCAAGCCCCTTGCGGATGACGTGACCGATTTGGTAGATGCACGCGGCCGGGGCAAGCCACGCGTGCTTGCGCGCCGGCGCCCAATGGGAGCGTCCGCCCGTGTACAGGTAGCGCACCAGGGCAGCGGGACTGCGGAAGCTGTGCATCACGATGCGCGTCGCCTGCGTGCCGCGTTCCATTTTGCGCCCCATGTTCCCCTTGTGCATGATGTAGCGCAGAAGGTCGTCGGCAAGCTGCGCATCGGCGCCGTCGAACCACGTTGCCGAAGTCTGAAGCCCCAGGTAGGTGCGGCACAGCCACGTTGTGGTGACCGCCAGCTTCTCCATGCCGATTTGCTGCGCTGCGTGCCGGAACTCGTGCTCCCAAAGCTCGTCGGTCAAGTACGCCGCCACGAACATCTGCCAATCCAGAATCTGGCGAAGCCCCAGACCCGAACCTAGATGCTGGTTGACATGCGCGAGCAGCACCAGGCCGTTCTCAAGCGGCGGCAGCACGGGCACGCTGAAGCCCTCGACATCGGTCCACTCGGTGCGGGGGATGGCGTCGTAAATTGCCTGGTCAAGGAAGTCCGCTTGCCGCTTGTCGGTGCATGTGCTGAAGTAACGGTGCAGCTCGATCTCGGGGCAGTCCGCTTTCCGGAACCCCGCGTGGCGCGGGTTGATTTCAAGTTCGATATCGTTTTCCCAGCCCAGGCGCTCCAAAAGCGCAAATGCCCGGTCGAAGTGGTCGGGAGGCACGATAAGGTCGATGTCGCCCATGCTGCGGCTTTTCGGCTTCGGGTAGTTTGCCGCGGCCGTCGCGCCCTTCAGCACGGCGACGGGGATGCCTGCCTGGCGAAACTCGGCGAGCACGCTGTCCTGCGCCTTCATAAGGCGATACCAGCCCCACAAGCTCTTCCCGGCAAGGAAAAGGTATTCCGCCAGGTCGTTGGAGGAAAGCTCGAGGTCCTCGATAACGTTTGCGGGATAGCCGATGACCGATTGCGCCACCAGCTCGGTGCGCACGGCGGGCCACAGGCCATCGGGGAGCGCAAAGGCGGGCGCGGCTGCGGAAGCCGTATCGCGCGCATCGTTCGGCAAGGCGCTTTCTGCGGCGATTATCTTGATCGCATACTCTTCGGCGGCGGAAAGGTCCACGGATGCTTCCTCTCGTTGCTTCGTCTTGGCATGCTTGCGCGTGCGTGGAAATTGCTTGCGCGCTTGGCGGCCGGCTGCGCGCGCGGCTTGTGCGTTTATAATAAAACAACGGCGATTACCAGGCGAAAAATGCCTAAACACGATGCAATTCAAGTGTTTTGCGTGCCCGCTGTTGCCTTTCGTGCCCACCATCGCCTTCTCAAGGAGCTAGGCCTATGTTCTGCGTTCAGTTAGCCGGGGTTCTGATTGCTGTGGAGGCGCGCTATGCGTTCACTGAGCGGCTTTGCGCGGACTACATCGTCGACGCTTCGCCAAACGAATGCGACTTTGCGGTATCGGCAACGCCCGAAGAGGTCGCGGCGGAAAACGACGACGGCGCATTCTCTCCCGCGTATTGCGAGTCGTTGGCGCTCTACCGCAAGATCTGCACGCGCATGCTGGAATACGATGCCTTCCTTTTCCACGCGGCGGTCATCTCGTATGCGGGTCGCGGCTTTGCGTTCGCGGCGAAAAGCGGAACGGGTAAAAGCACTCATATTGCGCAGTGGATGCGCGCGCTTGGCGACAATGTGGCGGTGGTGAACGGCGACAAGCCCATTGTGCGTTGGCAAAGCGGGGAAGGCTCCACTGCGGAAGCGGGCGGTGACCGGCCCTCGGGCGCGTTCGTCGCGTACGGCACCCCTTACAACGGCAAGGAGGGCTGGGGGCAAAACGCAAGCGTTCCCCTTCACGCCGTCTGCTTTATCGAGCGCTGCCAGCCGGGCGAGACCGATCGCCTGTCCCGGCTGGAAGACGATCGGGAAATCATCGCACGGCTTGCGAACCAGGTTCTGCTGCCAAAGGACCCCGTTTTGGCCCTTCGTCAGCTGGAACTGCTGGACAGGTTGATGGGCAATGTGCCGTTCTACGTGCTGCGATGCACGCCGACCCCCGCCGCCTTCGACGCGGCGTACCAAATGGCTCTGTGCGATAATGAGAGCGAATCACTACGTTTAACAGAAGGGTCAAAGCATGAAGATTAAAGACGGCTTCATCGTGAACAAGGTAGGCAGCCAGCACGTGGTGGTGCCGGTAGGCGAGACCAGCATGGAGCGCCATTGCATGGTCCGCCTCAACGGCACGGGCGCTTTCCTGTGGAACCAGCTTTCCGCGGATGTCACGGAGGAAGCGCTGGTCCAGGCCTTGTTGGCGGAATACGCGGTTGACGAAGAAACGGCCCGCGCTGATGTCGCGGCGTTTCTGGGCAAGCTGCGCGATGCCGATTTGCTGGACGAATAGGGCCGGCGCTTAGGTTTTTGCCGGCGAGCGATTCATGACGAACGAGAAAGACATATCTTCCGCGATGCCTGACGCGGGTGTATCGCCGGCGCCTTCTGCCGCTGCTTCCGAGCCGCGCAAGATCGAGGACGTGCTGGCTTCCGAGGGCTTCTACATGGGGCCGCCTGCGGGCATTTCCATGTGGCCGATGCTGCGCAACCGCCACGACGTGATGCTGGTGGTGCCGGCCAAGGGCGATCTGCGCCGATACGACGTGGCGCTGTATCGCCGCGGCGGGAAGTACGTGCTGCATCGTGTGGTGGGGCATTATGACCACGGCTCCGAAAAAGGCTACGTGATCTGCGGGGATAATTGCGTCACGCTGGAATACATTCCGTGCGGGGACGTGCTGGGCGTGCTGTGCGGCTTCTATCGCGACGGCCGTCATATTGATTGCGAAACCTCCCGCGGCTACCATGCGTATTCGAAGCTGTGGGTGGCGCTGTTCCCCGTGCGCAAGGTGTGCAAGGGCGCAAATGCCGCGATAAGGCGCGCGGGCAAGCGCGTGCTCGTGGCATGCGGCCTGCGCGATCGCGATGCCGCCGGCAAAGCTAGGCGGAAATGATGCGCGGGGCGGCGTCGCGCGAGCAGGACAAGGTCACCTACGCGTGGCTGTTCGCGCAGTCTAAGGCGCAGCACGGGCGCATTGCGGCGCTGTCGGTTCTGTGCGCGTTGCAGGCGGCGGTGCTCGTGGGTTTTGCGCTGGCGTGCCGCGCCGTCATCGATCAGGCGGTGGCGGGCAATGCCAAGGGCTTGCTGACAAGTGCGGCAGCCCTTGCGGGTGTTATCGTCTCGCAGCTGGTGTTGCGTCTGGCTATCAACGGCACGCAGGAGCGTATCCGCGCCCGCTTCGCTCTTGAGCTGCGGAAATCCATGCTCGACAGCATCTTCGCCGCACGCTATGGCAACGTTTTGCGCTTCCATTCCGGCGAGCTTTCCAACCGCATGTTCTCCGATGTGCAAGTGGTGTCCAACGGTGTGTCCACTATCATCCCAAGCTTCGTGTCCATGATTGCGCAGCTGGTGTTCGCCATCGCGGTGCTTGCGCTGATCAGCCCGCCCATGGTGGCGCTGTTCGCCGGAGCGGCGCTGCTTTCGTTCGTGCTGGCGCGCACGTTGCGCGGACGTTTGAAGGCGCTGCATAGGGCGGTGCAGGAAAAGGAAGGCGCCGTGCGCGTGTTCCTGCAGGAGGCGCTTGAGCATCAGCTGGTCATCCGCTCGTTCGGCGCCCAGCCTGCCACAAGCGCGCATGCCGATGCGCTGCAAGAGGATCATTTCGGAGCGCAAATGCGCCGCCGCGGATGGTCTATCGCCGCGAACGCCAGTTTTGCGTTCTTCTTCAACGCGCTGTATGCCGTGGCGCTCACGTGGTGCGCGTTCGAGCTTTTGCACGGCACCATGAGCTACGGCACGCTTATGGCGGTGCTGCAGCTGATAGCGCGCATTCAGGCGCCGGTTTCCAGCTTGTCGGGCATGCTGCCGCAGCTGTATCAGACGCTCGCGTCGGCAGAGCGCCTGATGGAGATTGCGGAGCTTCCGCGTTCGGAGAATCGTCTTCCCCTGACGGCTGCGGAGTTCTATCAGCGGCTTTCGGGCCTGTGGATATGCGATCTGGCGTTTTCCTATAGGGACGAAGAGGGCGGCAGCGAAGATGCGGTGGCGGATGCTTTGGGCTGCGATGCGGCTGACGGCGAAGTTGCGGGGGTTTTGAGCGATGCGGCCGACGGTGCGCTTGCTGGTGACGTGGCTGAGGCCGAATGCGACGCGGGCGAAAAGGCGGCGCCGGCATCATCCGAGGGCGAGGTCGCAAGCCTTTCCTGCGAAGGCGCCTTTGTGCCGAAGGGTTCGTTCGTGGTGGTCGAGGGACCTTCCGGCTCGGGAAAATCCACGCTGTTCAAGTTGGTGTTGGGCGCCTACGACGCGGATGGTTTCGCGTACGACCTTGCCGATTCGGTTTGCGCCGCGTCCCAGGTGCCGCCGGGGGTGTTCGCCTATGTGCCGCAGGATAACTTCCTGTTCGCAGGCTCGGTGCGCGAAAACGTGGCGTTTGCGGCTCCTGATGCTGACGATGACCAGGTTAAATGCGCGTGCGAAGCAGCGTGCGCATGGGGCTTCGTAGAAGAGCTCCCGCAGGGACTCGATACGATGATCGGCGAGCACGGGCAGGGGCTTTCCCAAGGGCAACTGCAGCGTCTGGCTATTGCGCGCGCCGTGTGCTCGGGCGCGCCCATCATGGTGCTCGACGAGGTCACAAGCGCGCTCGACGATGCGACCGAAGCGGCCGTGCTCGCCAACATAGCCGCATTGCCGGGCAAAACGGTGTTCGTCGCTGCGCATCGCGCAAAAGCCCGCGAGTTCGCCACCCTGCGTCTTCGCGTGGAGAACGGCAAGATGCGCGAGGTTTAGCCCAAAACCCCACCCGCCTAGTCGGAAATGTCAAGACTCTGTGACGATGGGCGCGGGTTGGGTTGACGTTTTTCGGTGGAGTGCGAATATAGGCCCATCGAACGCAACGGGCGTTCGGGGAGCGCACATGCGCTTCGCACACCGCGTCGTATAGACGCACAAAGCAGGGTTTTGCGGTTTCGCCGCAGCCCGCAAACGTTAGGAAGCACGATGACCTGCACCAATCTGGATATCCGAATTATCAGCTCCATTATTTAGGGTCCGGGTTGCATTTCAGCTGCCCGAACCCTAAACGGGCAGCTGATGGTTCTTCAAGCCGGAGGCTGTTTGAGAAAAACGGCCTCCGGCTTTTTTGCGCTGCGTATTGCGGCGCCGGCATTTTGCCTGATGCGTTTCGCCTTCCTTCTTATCGATTCTTACCTGGTCTTTTGCCCAAGCCTTCCGTTTTTCCCAAGCAACGTTCGCTTGCAGGGCCGGTCATCGACCACACGTGCCGCGCCGCCAACCGGCAACGCGGCAGGAAAGGAAAGGCAAAGCAAATGAACGATCAGCAACAGCGAAAGTCCCTGTTCGGCAGGGAGAAGGCGCAGGGGGCGAATGCGCAGATGCGCGCCGCAAAACCCCTCGCATGCATGTCGCGGCTCGGCATGAAGCCGGCTCTGGCTGGCGCCTCGGCGGCTCCCACGCCCGCGCCCGCGTCCGTCAAGCTGGCCGTCGGCCAGACCCCTGCGACCGCTACCGCCGGCGTGGCGGCTCCGGCAACCGCAGTTGCCGCAAAGCCGCAGGTCAAGCGCGACTCCACCCTTGAGGTCATGGTCGCATCCATGGTCGGCACCGCCATCGAGTTCTACGACAACTACTGCTACTCTATCGCCGCCGCAAGCTACTTCGGCCTCATCTTCTTCACCGATGTTGCAAAGTCCGACCCGGTGCTCGCCACGCTGCTGGCGTTCGTCACCTTCGCGGTGAGCTTCCTGGCCCGCCCGTTCGGCAGCCTGCTGTTCGGCCACTTCGGCGACCGCCTCGGCCGCAAGAAAACCCTGGTCGCGGCCCTGATGCTCATGGGTGCCGCAACGTTTTGCGTCGGCCTGCTGCCCGGATACGACGTGCTCGGCCCCGCAGCCGTGGTGCTGCTGTGCGTCTGCCGCGCCTGCCAGGGCCTGGGTCTTGCCGGCGAGTGGTCCGGCGCCGCGCTGGTGGCAACCGAGAACGCCCCGGCCGATAAGCGCGCGCTGTTCGGCAGCTTCCCGAACCTCGGCGCGCCCATCGGGTTCTTCTGCGCGTATGGCGTGAACCTGCTGCTCGATACGCTGCTGCCCGCCGACGCGATGGTCGCCTGGGGCTGGCGCGTTCCGTTCCTGTTGTCGTGCCTGCTTGTGATCGTCGGCCTGGTGGTGCGCATGCGCATGAGCGAGACGCCCGTCTACCAGAAGGCCGCCGCCGAGCGCCGCACCACGAAGACGCCGCTGCGTGACCTGGTCCATCATTGGCGCCGCCTTGTGCTCGGCACCTGCACGATGAGCATCACCTACACGCTGTTCTATGTGCTGGGCACCTGGTCGCTGTCCTACGGCGTGTCCACGCTCGGCTTCACGCAGCAGCAGTACCTGGGCATGCAGATGATCTCGGTGTTCTTCTTCGCCGGGTTCATCCTGGTCGGCTGCCTGATCGCCGACAAGCGCGGCCGCAAGCCCGTCCTGGTGGTCGGCAACGTGTGCACGGTGCTGTTCGCCCTGGTGGCGCCCATGCTGCTGGCCGCCCATAGCGTGCTGTCCGTCATGGTGTTCCTGTGCGTCGGCTTCGCCTGCATGGGTACGATCTTCGGCCCCTGCGGCAGCTATCTGCCCGAGCTGTTCCCCGCGAAGGTGCGTTATTCCGGGGCCGGCCTGAGCTACAACCTGGCGGCCATCACCGGCGGCGCGTTCGCCCCGACCATCGCATCGGCCCTGGTCATGAACTTCGGCATCCAGTCGCTCGGCTGGTACCTGGGCGGCATGGCCCTGGTCGCCCTGGTGGCGCTGGCCTTCTTCCGCGAAAGCAAGGACGTCGACTTCGAGCAGTAAGGGAAGGCGACGTTGCAAAACCCGCGGAATCGCGGAAACGCGCGAATTGCGAACCCGCAAAACATGCGAAACGACGAACGCCCCTGCAAGCCTCTTCGGCTTGCAGGGGCGTTCTGTATAGGGAAGGGGCGCGCAATCAGCAGCGGCTCACGCCAACCTTCCCGCGCGTTCAACCGCCGGTTCCGCAAAAGCCCCTTCGCCCACTACTCCTGTACCTTCAGCGCCAGGGCCAGGGGCACACGCTTGATGCGGCGGATATGCAGCAGCGCCACCGCCAGGTAGGTGGCGAACCCGATGGCGATGACCTCCGCGATGGCTGTCATGGGCACGTAGATCTCGATGTTGCCGTTGTAGGCCAGCAGCATGGCGCGGAAGAGCAGCGTCAGCCCGCCGATGATCAGCGGCTGGCATACCACCAGCGACACCGCCACCGTCAGCGTGATGGAGCGCACATACAGGCGGCTGATCTCGGAATCACGGTAGCCGAACACCTTCATGTAGCTGATCGAGCGTGCCGACCGGTCGATCACCGATTTCGTAAGCAGGTACATGAACACCAGGAAGATGAACACGGAAAGCCCCACCAGCATGCCGATCACGTCGTCCATCATGCCGACGAACTGCTCGCCGATGGCGTCCATGCTCTCGGGCGTCAAGTTGCTGGCAAGGTAGCGCGCATCTAGGTCAAGCGCCTGATCGGAGGCGTAGCCGTTGAAGTACCCGGCGTCGTTTCCAAAGAAGCGGTTGAAGTCGTCGAGGCTCATGTACACGGCCATGTTAGACTTCGTGCCCCAGGTGTACGCGTCGCCCTCGTAGGCGACCTCGCGCGTTTCGTCCTCGTATTTGTCGTACAAGCTGACGGTTTGCCCGTCGGCGAAACGGAACTTGTCGATCAGCCCGTTGCCGAACACCACGTGCCCATCGCCCACGGCAAGGTCGTCCCAATAGCGCGAATCCTCGGGTACGCCGTACACGGTGATCGTCTCCGTGCCCGAGTCCTCGCCGCGGTCGTAGTCCAGCGAATACACGGCGTACTTCTCGGCCTGCGCGATCTTCCCCGCCCCGTTGTCCACGGTGTTCACGGGGTGGACGTCGTCGGAATCCGCATCGATGTCGGCGGCCTTTTCGACCATGTCCAACACCTTATCGCGCGGTTTACCCAGGTCAGCGGCTACCGAATCGACTTTCCCGTAGAACGAATCCTGCGCTGCGTTAAACGCGTCCTGCGCGCGGGCGAGGTCATCTTGCGCATCTTGCGCGGTCTGCATGGCGTCTGCGGAAGGCGCGGCGGCCAGCGCCGTAGCGGCATCCTGAAGCTTGTCGGCGGCCGTTTGCAACGCGTCGCCCGCATCTTCGAGCACATCTCCCGCATCCTCTACGGCGGTCAGCTTACCGCCTTCCACGCTCTGCAGCTCGTCGATGGCGGCCCACGCCTCGCGGTCGGTTTGCGTGCCGTCCAGCTCCAGCGGGGCCTTCAGCGTGTACATGTGCTCGGCGACCACGTTGTTGTGCAGGTTCTCGGCGTAGTGCGTCATGGTCGGCAAAATGGCCAGCGAGAACAGCAGCAGCATGCTGGCAAACCCGATTCCCACGAACAGCGTGGCGAAATTTCCCAGGTTGCGCAAGAACACCCGCATGCGGAAGCGCGCGATGAAGCTCAGGCGCTCGGGCAGGGCAAAACCGCGCTTCACGCCGCCTTTGCTGGTTTCGTGGCGCAAAAACTCCAGCGGGGTGTGACCCATCTTCCGCAAAAGCCCCAACAACGTGATGCCTACGAGCGTCGCCACGGGCAGCGCGGTGGTTTGCGCGAACACGCCCCAGCTCCAGGTGGCGTAGTAAGGCGGCAGGCTGTAGCTGCCGTAATACAGGTTGCGCATCGGCTCGCTCATCAGGGTGTAGCCGGCCACGTTGCCTACCACGGCCGCTACGATGCCCACCGCCGCTGGCAGCGCCAGGTAGTGCGTCACCAGCTCGTGGCGACGATAACCGCTGGCCAGCAGCGTGCCGATGATCGCGCTTTCCTCCTCGATGGTGCCCGATGTCAGCGCCACGAACACGAACGCCATGATGACGATGATCATATACAGAAGCACGCTCCACATGGTGGAGTCGCCCGAAACATCGTCGGCGGCGTAGCCGATTCCCTGGTTGGCGCTCGAATCGGTCAGGTCGTCCACGGTCGCCCCGGCATCGGAAAGCGCGCGCATCATGTCCTTCTCGGCGTCGGTGCGCTGCGCCACGGTCAGGTCACGGTCGGCGAAACGCACCGAGTACGTGTACGCCGGTTGGTGCCCGGTGGCCTCAAGCGCTGCGAAACCGCTTTCGGAAACCTCGGCCACGCCGAACGTCAGCGTGTTCACCGTGAAATCGGAGTTGCTCTGGAACAGCGCCTGGTTATCGGAGGTCGTCATGATGCCGCACACGGTGAAGCGCTGGCCGAACAGCTCCACCTCCTCGCCGACGGTTATGCCGTTGTTCGTGGCGAACACGCGATCGACCGCCACCTCGTCAGCTGCCTCGGGCACGCGGCCCTCGGCGTATGCGGCCAGGTCAACCTGGGTGCGACGCTGGTAGACGCGCAGCGTGCGGTCACGGCCGTCGTCGCCTTGCGCGTGGTTGAAATCAGCGTCGAAGGACCAGTTGCGGAAGATGTCCGCGCCGCCCGCTCCGGCTTCGCGGGCCGCGTCGGCGGCGGCGTTCAGCTGCTCGTCGGTGGCTTCGAAGGCGGTGGTGAAGCGCGCGTCCTCGATCGAGTACTGCTCAGGCATGTCGTCGATGATGACGGCGATGGAATGCGCTGCCAGCAAAAAGCCCGACGTCAACGCGATGGTCACGGACATCAACAGGAAGATGCCCAGGTATTTGCCCAGATTGTTCTTCAGCTCGCGTGGGAAGCGTTTGCGCAAAGGCGATGCCATGGCGCGCCTCCTACCAGGTCAGGTCGCGCGCGGCCATGCGCTCGATGTTCGCCGCGTCCTCGGCTAGTTTGCCGTCGCGCAGGCGCAGCACGCGGTGCGCCATGTGCTTGATCGCGTCGTTGTGCGTGACGATGACCACGGTGCACCCGTAGTCGCGGTTCACGTCCTCCATCAGCTCCAGGATCTCCTTCGACGTCTGGTAATCCAGCGCGCCGGTGGGCTCGTCGCACAGCAAAAGCCCGGGTTTCTTTACCAGCGCGCGGCCGATGGCGCAGCGCTGCTGCTGACCGCCCGAAACCTGGCGTGGGAACTTCGCGCGATGCTCGTAGAGCCCAAGCGAGCGCAGCAGATCGTCTATGGGCAGGGGGTTTGCGGAAAGATGGGCCGTGACCTCGATGTTCTCGCGGATGGTCAGGTCGGGCACCAGGTTGTAGAACTGGAAGACGAAGCCGAGCTTGTCGCGGCGGTACTCGCCGAGCTGCTTGGGCGTCAGGCTGGTAAGCTCCGTGCCGCCCACGTTGATGGAGCCGCTATCGGCCGCCTCCAGGCCGCCCACCAGGTTCAAAAACGTCGATTTGCCGCTGCCCGACGGACCGAGCAGCACGCAAATCTCGCCTTTGTTCACCGTGGTGGTGACGTCGTGCAGCACCGTGGCGCGCGCCTCGCCTTCGCCGTAATGCTTGCACAAATCGCGAACCTGCAGGTAAGGCGCAGGGGAGGAGGCGGCGGTGCCGGTTGCGGATGCGGGGTTCTTTCCCATGTGGTGCTCCTTCGCGGTAAGCGGTTGCCCGCGAGCGCCGGTCGCACCCGCAAGGGACCGCAATATAGTTTTCCAAGGGAAACTATATACCACAAGTTCACCGCAGGTTACAAGACACTTGGGGACGTAGCACTATCTGTCCGGTCTCTTCGGCCATTATGTGCGTGACAAGCTGAACTCGGGTCACGCTTCTGCTTAGTTTGCCGCCTCGGGTGCTCAACTTGGACACTTAGTGCTACGTCCCCAAACTGTCCGAAAGTGTCCGAAAGCGTTCGAGAAGGGGAAGGGAAAGGAAAGGGGCTTGCGGAACCGTTGTTCTGCAAGCCCCTCAAAGAGAACGAAGTCGCGCAGGCTATCCGTTGTCGTCTTCGCCCTTTTCGCCGGCGGGTTCCGGCGCTTCGGGCTCAGGTTGGGCGATGCCCACGGTGCCGCCTGCGGTCCATGAGATAGGTGCGGTGTCGTACACATCGGGAACAAACAGGCGCGCTGGTGCGGAGGCCTGACGGTCGGCGTCGCCGGCGGCGGTACTGCGATCGGGCGTCGGATTTACGTCGGCAGACGCCTCGACAGGCGCGTTCGCCATCGGCTCCTTGGGCGCATGGGCCCCGCGTGCGGCGGCATTCGCCTCGGCCGGCGCCTCCGCCTGCTGGGCCTGCGGCGCGGCA
Organism: uncultured Coriobacteriaceae bacterium; assembly: GCA_900550055.1. Lineage (GTDB taxonomy): Bacteria > Actinomycetota > Coriobacteriia > Coriobacteriales > Eggerthellaceae > Senegalimassilia. The sequence goes on from URQU01000005.1 coordinate 70,724, forward strand.
GGCGCCTGCTGGGCCGTCGCCCGCTGCGCCTGCGTCGCCGCGACAGCCTGCGGCACGCTAGCCGCCACCGCCTGCACGCCAGCCGCCTGCGTGCCCGCCCCCGCAACCTGCACGGGCGCCATGGCCGCCGTGCGAGCGGCGCGCGGCATCTCGGCGTCGGGCGCGGCCTTGCCGGTGAGCTTGCGATGTAGGTCCATGCGGATGGACGCGTACTCGCTGACCAGCAGCACCAGCAGGATGCACATGACGATCAGGTATCCGATTACGGCGCCGGGCAGCCCCGTGAAGTTCACCAACAGCACGGGCACGAACAGGCTGAACCCGAACGTGATCAGGTACAGCTTGGTCACGGCGCGCTGGCGGCGCAGCACGGTGATCACCTGGTACAGAAACTCGATGCCTGCCGTCACGCCGCCCGCCGCCAGCATCACGAAGCACAGCCCGCGGTACTGCTCGAAGTCGATGCCGTACAGGAAGCTCATGATGGCAAGGCCGAACCAGCTCATGGCACCGGCCACCACCACGGTGATGGCCACGATGATCACGAGCATCACCACGATGATCAGGTCGAACTTCTTGCGCTTGGCCGGGTCCGCCCAGGCGTTGGCCATCTTCAGCAGCATGGGCTTGTAGATAAAGCCGCTGGTCAGCAGGATGGCGTGCGCGGGGAAGTACAGCGCGTTGTAGTACAGCTGGTTGTCGTAGGACAGCGCGCCTTCCATGACGAACTTCGGCATGTTGTCGATAAGGTTGTACATGAACAGCGCCACGAACAACGGGAAGCACTGCTTGAGCAGGGCTATCACGCGCTTGGCGTTCGCGCTGCGCGACTTCGGCGTTTCAAGCTGCGCCAACGGGAACGTGAACACCACGAATGTGAGCGCGGCGATGACGGCCATGACGATGCTCGATACGCCCACGTTGCGCGTGATGAGCAGCGCCAGCGAGAACCCGATGAGCGCCGCGGCGGACCTGAACGCCTGCGAGATGCCGGCAAGATAGAGCTTGTCCACCTGTTGCAGGCGGCCCTCGTAGACGTCGGCCAGGGCGTCCACCGCTTTATAAAGGTACACGCCCAGGCTCATGAGCCACATCTGGTCGGTATATCCGCGGAACTTGCAGTACGTGATGCCGGCCACCAGCATGATGACTACGGTGAGCACGCGGTTGGCCTGGTAATCGGCGAACGAGTACTCCTCGTCAAGGTCGGATGCCTGGAAGTTGCGCACGCCGTAGTTGCCCACGAACATAAGCAGAAGCGCTGTGACGAAGGCCAGCGAGAACATGCCCGCCTGCTCGGCGCCGGCAAGCTGCGTGACCACGATGGTGAGCATGGGGAACACCATGCCCCACAAACCTACGCCCACCGTGTTCCACACGTAGTCGCGCGTGGTGCGCCCGGAGGCGTACTCGGCTTCCTGTTCCGCCAGTCCATCGCCGCTCACGGCGCCCAGCACGCGCGAGCACCAGGCCTCCACCTTGCGGGTGACGAAGCTTTTCTTGCGGGGCCTGCCGTTGCGGGAGCGTTTCCCGTGCTTGCCGCGCGGCATGGCCTCGGTAGGCTGGCAGCCCGGCATGGCGGCGGTAGGCTGCTGCCCGGGGATAGCCTGCGTAGGCTGCTGGCCGTAGACGGCCTGGGTCTGCTGCGCATCCCACCCGTTGCGCACCTGCTGCGCATTGCGCGCGCGGCCATGCTTGCCACGACGTGCGCCGGGAATGGCCTCGGTAGGCTGTTGACCCGGAATGGCCTGCGTGGATTGCTGCCCAGGGATTGCCTGGGTCGTTGCCGCCGATTGCGCGGCTTGCTCAGCCACGGCGGCTGCGCGCTGGCGCTGCGCCTGGGCGCGTTGCTCTTCGCGCACGTTGCGCGGGGCGGTGGGGTAAGGGCTTTCGGCGGCATTAAGCTGCACGCGTTCCAAATCGGGACGCTGTGCGGCGTGCTTGCCTGCCGAAGAACCGGTATGTTCATAGTTGTTCATCCGACATATTATAGTGAGGTCGCTCGAAACCGGCCGACCCTGCGTTCGATATTCACAGCACAAGCACCCCGCCGATGCCATGCCGTAGCTTGCCGTTCGCCGCCGTTTATGCATCGCTACCCACACATCCGGTTTGCGTCGTCAATCTTCTGGAACCGCAACGCTCAGACCGTTCGCCACCATTCCATTCCGTTCGCCCTTGCGCGTCATGTCGCGTTCGTTCCCAAAATACGTGCGCTTGCTACTAAATATCGTGCGTTTGTACCATCTATCAGGCATTTTGCTGCAGCTGGGAAAAATCTGAGGGGGGGGGTTCCGCCTTATTGTATATAATCTGAGGCGAACAATAGGAACCGCGGGAAACCGCTATCGGGAGATCGGATCGGGGCAATACGGTGGGAACGTTTCACCTTCTTGCATTAGAGGACAACGAGGAGTACCAGAAGGTGCTTCGCAGCATGCTGTCCAAATACCCCGGCAGGTCGCGGCTCGACATCGACGTCATATCCGGCGTCACCACGTTCGAGGCGCTCATGGCATCGGACGATCGCATCGACATCTTCGTTACCGATATCTCCCTAGGCGAAAATAACCCCTCGGGCATCGATCTGGTGCGCCGTTATTTCCCCGCGGGAAGCCCCACTCAGGTCATCTACATCTCCGGCCATATCGAGTACTGCACGCCGGTGTATCAGACCCAGCATACGTACTTCCTGCTCAAGCCTATCAGCCAGTCCGATTTCGATGCCGCGCTTGATAAGGCGCTGCACAGCCTGCAGGAAAGCCGGCAGCTCCCCGTCGCCATCCAGCACAACGGCACGGTCACCATGGTCGACCCCGCTGAGGTGGAGTTTGTGGAAAGCGAGCGCCGCAAGGTGCACCTGCACTGCGTGCGCGGTGGCTGCATCGAAACGTACGCAACGCTCGGCCAGATGCTCGAGATGCTGCCCGAGTGCTTCGTCCAATGCCACAAAAGCTATCTGGTGAACATGGCGTGCATCGTCGAGCTGCGCACGGGCAGCGTGCTGCTCAGATTGGGCAGGGAAGTGCCTGTCAGCCAGCGTCAGCGCACCGCGGTGCGCGATTCGTTCTTCCATTACGTGGGCCTTAACGTGCGATAGGCGTTCGGCAGCATGTCCTCGCTCAAGATCGCCGTCCTTTGCGTGTTGGTGGTGTATCTGCTGGTCGTCGCCTTCAATTTCGTGACCAAGCTGCGTAGCGCGCGCCTTGCGCAGAAGCTGCTGTGCGTGCTGTTCCCCTTAAGCCAGATTTGCCTGCTCGCTTATCCCCTGGCGTGCTCGGCGCGTTATGAGCTGCCGCCTGCCGCATATGCGTCGCTCATCGCGCTCGGTTTTGCGTGCGGGCCGGTGGACCTGCTGCTGTTCCGCGCGCTTGACCAGGCGTGCCGATGGTTCGATTCGTCCAGCAAGGTGGATATGCTCCAAGAGCAGCTGCGGATCCAAAGCGCGCTCAGGCAGCGTTCCCGGCGCGAACGCGACCAGGCCCGCGCGTTGCGAGACCAGCTTTGCGAGCGTCTTGAGCAGGCGCGCGCCAACCTGCGGGCGGACCAGGCGGGCAAGGCGGGCGAAAGCCTGGAAGGCGTCGTCTGCCTCATCGGCGCGCAACCTCAGCGCTTTTGCCAGCATCCGGCCGTCGATGCGCTTGTGGAGCAGAAGGCCGGCGCCGCGCGCGATCTGGGTGTGCGCTTCCATGCCGAGCTGGACATCCCTGCGGATATCCAGCTGCCCGGCGTGGAGCTGTGCGCCGTCTTCTCCAACCTGCTCGACAACGCGCTGAGCGCTTGCGCGCAATCCCCCGATGCGGAGCGCCGCATCGAAGCCGCCGCGCGCCTATGGGGAAAGTACCTGGTCATCGACGTGGAGAACAGCTATCTGCGCTCCAAGGGGCAGGGCGAGACCGTGGGCCGTTCGCCGTCGGGCGACGCCGGATCCCGGGGCGATGGCGGCGCAGCCTGTCCGTTCCCCGACCTGTCCGTGCCGCATGGTTGGGGGCAGGGGATCGTGCGCGAGGTGACCCGACGTCATGACGGCACGTTCGAAGCGGGCGTGGTCGACGGCGTGTATCGCGTGCGCGCGATTTTGAAGCAGGACCGGGCAATGCAGGGCGGAGGTGATGGCGAATGGAGCCGATGATCCTCGGCGTTCCCGTGGGCGCGTTCGTGGTGCTGTCCGTCGTTGCGCCCACGTGGCTGGTATATCTGGGGTTCGAGTCCCATATCCTGCATTTGCGCAACAGGCGGGCATATTGGGTCACGGGCATTTCCCTCATGGTGTTCGCCTTGCTGGTAAGGGGTGATTTAGCCGAGTTCGCGCACCCTTTGCTCGGCGCGCTCATGGCATCGGTTCCTTTGCTGTTCGGAAGGGGGACGTTGGCTCGGCGCGTTACCTTGTCGGCGTTCGGCCTGGTCATAGTGCTGTCTGGTGATCTGTTCCGCAACATGACGTTCGACATCCTTGCGGGCGCCACCATCGACGACCACGCAACGGTGGCGGCCAACGCCACGCTGTTCGCATGTGCGGCGTTGCTCGAGGTGTTCGTGGAGATAACGCTGTTCTGGGGGCTTACCGCGCTGGTGAGAAGGTTTTACCCGGAAGAAGGGGCGGATGTGGCTGCGCCGTCGTCGCGCCGTGCGTCGGTCATCGCCTCGTCGTTCGCGGTGTTCTCCGTGGTTCAGGCCCTGCTGCTGGCGTTGTGCTTCAGCGTCGCGGTGGGCCCGTGCGACGGCGATCCGGCGCTGCTGCGCCTGTTCGGCCTGCTCATGCTGCTGTGTTTCGGTGTGGACGCCGTGCTGCTGCTTGCGGTGGGCAGGTTCCGCGGCAAGGTGCGCGACGACGCCCGAGCCGCCGATCTGGGTGGCGAACTCGACCGGTATCTGGCCGACTACCAGAACACGGTCGATATGGCCCAGCGCTCGGCGCGCCTTCGCCACGATCTGCGTAACCAGGTCCAGGTGGTCAACGCCCTGGCCGAACGCGGCGAGCTCCAGCTTGCCGAGCAGCATATCGACGCCATGCTGAAGGAGTTGGACGGACGATAGCGTTGCGTGTTGGGCGCGCGCCGGGCTTGCGCCGTTGGGCCCGCCGCCGCGCCGCCCCCGCTGCCGGGTGGTCGACGCGCCGGGTTTTCGCGCTGCCGCGCCGGGCTCTTCGTTGCCTGCTTTCGCGTGCTTGCCTGCGCTTTCATGTGCGGTTTCGGTTGCTTCCCGCCGCTTGCGCGCCGCGTGCCGCGCAGGCCGGCCCCGCGTGTGGTAGGCTAGCGGACCAAAAGAGAACGCACTCCTTCGAAAGGGGCCCGTCATGACCGATACCGCATCCACGCTCCCCGTCGTTTACGCCGCTGCGAAAACCCCGCAGGCAGGTGCCGCAACCGCCGATCTCGTTCGCGGTCTGGGTGCCGCCGCGCAGCCCGACATCGTTGCCGCGCGTCGCTTGCTGCATCGCTTCCCCGAGGTGTCCGGTCATGAGTCCAACACGCAGAAGCTGCTGTGCGAACAGCTCGATGAGCTGGGCATTCCCTATCGAAAGCTCGACAATAACGGCATCATCGCCACCATCGCCGGCACTGCGCCCGGCGCTTACGACGCCGATGGGGCGCCGGCGCGCCGCGTCGCCTTGCGCGCCGACATGGACGCGCTGCCCGTCACCGAGCAGACGGGCCTTCCCTTCGCCTCCGAGAACACCGGCGTCATGCACGCGTGCGGCCACGACGCGCATATGGCCATGATGCTCGGCGCCGTGCGCATCCTGCGCGACGCCGCCGATTCGCTGGTGGGCGAGGTCCGCATCATCTTCCAGCCCGCCGAGGAGATCTCCATCGGCGCCCTTTCCATGATCAAGGCCGGCGCCCTTGAGGGCGTGGATGCCATCTACGGTGCGCATATCTGGAGCGAAGTGCCCGCCGGCACCGTGTCCTGTGCGCCCGGGCAGCGCATGGCCAACACCGATTGGTTCCGCATCGACATCGACGGCGTGTCGGCGCACGGCTCCATGCCGCACAAGGGCGTGGACGCCGTGGTAGTGGGCGCCGAGATGGTTGCGGCGCTGCAGGTCCTGGTCAGCCGCGATGTTTCCCCATTCGAACCCGTGGTGGTCACCGTGGGCGAGTTCCACGGCGGCGAGGCGCGCAACATCATGGCCGGCCACGCGTGGCTTACCGGCACCGTGCGCACGTGGTCCGAGCGCCTGCGCTCCGAGGTGCCCGACCGACTGGAACGCATCGTCAGCCGCATCGCCCACGCGTTCGGCGCGAAGGCAAGGTTCACGTTCGAGAAGGGCAACGCCGGGCTTGCCAACGACCCCACGTGCGCCGAGGTGGCGCGCCAGGCGGTGGTCGACATGCTGGGGGAGCAGGGCGTGGCCGACTATCGCGGCACGCTGTCGGGCGAGGACTTCAGCGAGTACCTCCGCATCGTGCCGGGCGTGTTCTGCTTCGTTGGCACCCGGAACTCCCAGGTGGGAGCCGACCATCCGCAGCACAGCTGCCACTACACCGTTGACGAGGACGTGCTTGCCAAGGGCAGCATGGTGGCGGCCCAATGGGCCTGCCGCATGCTCTCAGGCGCCAAGGGATAGCGCCGCACGGCGAACGCGGTGAACAGGGGACGGGGGCGCGTTCACGCGGGGTGGCGTTCCGTCGGGTTTGCGCGCTTCTTGTCCTTTGCGATGGCCTTGTCGATATCCGTGCCGTTTTATTCGGCAAGCGGTATAATGCAGTGGTTCAATATCATTCGCAATCGAAAGGACATGCCATGCCGGAGATGATCTCGGTCGAGCAAGCGCGTGACCTGGTGTTATCGCACGTTTCCCAGCTGCCTGCGGAAACGGTCCCCGTGTTGGATGCGGCAGGTCGCGTTGCCGCCGTCGACCTGAAAAGCGATATCGACATCTCGCCGTTCGCCCATGCCGCCATGGACGGGTTCGCCATGCGCGCGGCCCAGTTGCAGTCCGCAAGCCCCGAATTA
>URQU01000006.1 GCA_900550055.1 uncultured Coriobacteriaceae bacterium
CGACTTCGGCGCGGGCGGCGTGTCCGTCGCCATCGGCGAGCTGGCCGACGGCCTGCGCATCAACCTGAACAAGGTGCCGAAGAAGTACGAGGGCCTGGACGGCACCGAGCTGGCCATCTCCGAGTCGCAGGAGCGCATGGCCTGCGCCATCGCCGCCTCCGACGTCGACGAGTTCCTGCGCTACGCGCGTGAGGAGAACCTCGAGGCCACCGTGGTCGCCGAGGTCACCGACGATGCGCGCGTGCGCGTCATGTGGAACGACAACGCCATCATCGACCTCAGCCGCGAGTTCCTGGCAAGCAACGGCGCGCCGAAGCAGCAGGCCGTGCATGTGGGCCAGGCGGGCGCCTACGAGCGCACGTGGGAGGGCGATACCCTTGCGCAGCGCATGAATGCCCTGGTCACCGACCTGAACGTATGCTCGAACAAGGGCTTGTCCGAGCGCTTCGACTCCACCATCGGCGCGGCCACGGTGCTCATGCCCTTCGGCGGCAAGAACCAGCTGACGCCGGCGCAGGCCATGGTGGCCAAGCTGCCCGTGGGCGGCGAGACCACCACGTGCAGCGGCATGGCCTGGGGCTTCAACCCTTACCTCACCGAGGCCGACCAGTTCACCGGCTCCTACGTTGCCGTGGTGGAATCGGTCGCGCGCCTGGTGGCGGCAGGCTTCAATCGTCAGGACATGTACCTGACGTTCCAGGAGTACTTCGAAAGCCTGCGCGGCGACGCGAACCGCTGGGGCAAGCCCACGGCAGCCGTGTTGGGCGCGCTCATGGCACAGGTCGATCTGGGCATCGGCTCCATCGGCGGCAAGGACTCCATGTCCGGCAGCTTCGAGCAGCTTGACGTGCCGCCCACGCTCGTGTCCTTTGCCACGGCGGTGGGCAAGGTCGGCCGCGTGACGTCCCCCGAGTTCAAGGGCGCCGGCCATCGCGTGGCGCTGGTGGCGCCGCGCTGCTACGACGCCGAGGGCATCGCGCCCGCGGCCGAGGACGCGCTGGCGGCAATGGACGCCGTGCAGGAGCTCATCGGCAGCGGCGCCGCGCTGGCGGTCTGCACGCCGGGCTACGGCTGCATGGCCGAGTCGCTGTTCAAGATGTGCGTGGGCAACGGCCTGGGCGTGAAGCTCGACGACGTCGATGCCGACGCGCTGTTCGCTCCCGCGTACGGCAGCTTCCTGGTGGAGCTGGCCGATAACGCGCAGCTGCCTGCCGCAACCGACAACCTGGACGTGGTCGTGCTGGGCGCCACTACCGAGGACTACCGCTTCGTCGCCGCGGGCGAGGAGCTTGACATGGCCGCGCTGCAGGAGGCGTGGGAGGGCGCCATCGAGAGCGTGTACCCGTACCGTCAGCAGGGCCAGGCCGTGAAGCAGGTGACGGTGGACAACCGCCTGCCGCTCACCTACAACGGCACCATCGCGCGCCCGCGCGTGATCATCCCCGTGTTCCCGGGCACGAACTGCGAGTACGATTCCGCCCGCGCGTTTGAGCAGGCGGGTGCCGTGGCCGACACGCTGGTCATCAACAACCTCACGCCCTCGGCCGTTGCCGAGAGCACGAAGGCGCTGGTGGAGGCCATCAAGAACAGCCAGATCATCATGCTGCCCGGCGGCTTCTCCGGCGGCGACGAGCCCGACGGTTCGGCGAAGTTCATCACGGCCTTCTTCCGCGCCCCCGAGGTCACCGAAGCGGTGCGCGACCTGCTGCAGAACCGCGACGGCCTCATGCTGGGCATCTGCAACGGTTTCCAGGCGCTCGTGAAGTTGGGTCTCGTGCCGTTCGGCGACATCCGCCCCATGGACGAGGAGTGCCCCACGCTCACGTTCAACACCATCGGTCGCCATCAGAGCCGCCTGGTGCGCACGCGCGTGGCCAGCAACCTGAGCCCCTGGCTGTCCCAGTGCGAGCCCGGCGACATCCACACCGTGGCCATCAGCCACGGCGAGGGCCGCTTCGTGTGCAGCCCCGAGTTGCAGCACCAGCTCGAGGTCACTGGCCGCATCGCCACGCAGTACGTTGACGAGGCCGGCCAGCCCAGCATGGATTGGGACGTCAACCCCAACGGCTCCGTTATGGCCATCGAGGGCATCACCAGCCCCGACGGCCGCGTGCTCGGCAAGATGGGCCACGTGGAGCGCCGCGGCGACGGTCTGTACAAGAACGTCCCGGGCAACAAGTTCATGCCCCTGTTCGAAAGCGGCGTGAAGTACTTCACGGACTAGAATGCGAATGCGCCGGCCGCTCGGCCGGCGCAGCGTTTGAGGATCGATAGCGACCTGCCGGCTTCTTTCGCCGGCAGGTCGTTTTGGGTTGCAGGCCTTGCTGGCTTCTTTCGCTGGCGGGCCCCTTTGCGAATCGCGGGACCTGCATGCTCGTTGGCGGTACCTTTCGCGGATTGGCGGGAAGCCTCCCGTTCCCGGCTTCTGATGAAGCATGGGGGCGGGAGGTTTTGCTTTACCCGATCCGTTCGGAACGGGTGCGCGGGCGACGCGCGCTAATGACCGGGTTCCCCGCAAGGATCGGATTTCGTGGGCTTCGCGATGCTTGCGTTCTTTCACCGCTGCATAGGTGCGCAGACGACGCGAGTAGACGGGCTGTCTCTCGAGGATCTTAGTGCTGGCGTACGCTCAAGGCGTTATACAGCTGCGGTGGCTAGGTTGGCCCTGGCATCACGAACAAGGTTCGAATCATCAACCGTTCTGCAACATGCGCGAAACCCGCTTGCATCCGAGCGCGATATCGATAGACTGACCGATGCCGACCGTTCTTGGTGCGCTTTCGGGCGCAGAAAGGAGCGAGTCATGACCATGTATGGATATGCAAGGGTGTCAAGCAAGGATCAAAACCTGAACCGGCAGATCGATGCCCTGTCTGCTGCAGGCGTTTCGGGGGAGGCGGTGTTCATCGACTACCTGAGCGGGCGCACGTTCGATCGTCCCGGGTATCAATCGCTGCTCGAGCGCCTGCAGCCTGGCGACGTGCTTGTGGTGAAGAGCATCGACCGCCTTGGCCGCAACTACGACGAGATACTCGGTCAGTGGCGGTTGCTCACCAAGCAGAGGAGCATCGACATCGTGGTGCTGGACATGCCGTTGCTCGACACGCGCTCGACTTCCGGCCACGGGGTGACGGGGAAGCTGATCGCCGATATCGTGTTGGAGCTGCTCAGCTACGTGGCGCATGTGGAACGCGATAACATCCGCCAGCGGCAGGCGGAAGGGATAGCGGCGGCGCGTGCGCGCGGCGTGAGGTTGGGGCGGCCAGCGCTGGCCGTGCCCGAAGAGTTCGACGCGGTACACCGCAAGTGGAAAGATGGCTGTTTGAACAGCCGACAAGCGGCGGAGTCGTTGGGGGTTTCGCATACGACGTTCCTGAAATGGGCGAAGCAACAGCCCTCGGATATCACATCCCCGCACAAATCGATGCGTTCATAGCAAGAATCGCATCGTTTGCCAATACCGATTTTGGTTGTTGGCAAATAATCTAGACGTTTGTTTACAGCCCCCTCGGCCTGATAAAGCGTTACTCGTTTCCGAGTGCAAAACGCTTTATCAGGCCGTTTCTTTTCACTCGCTCAGTGAAATCAATATAGCCGACCACTCAAGTAATGTCTGCATTTGCTTACGCCCGTATATACAACGTATGCGCGGAAAGGCAGATATGCGCAAGTTACATGAGGGTGATATTTCGCTAACTCCCACGCAGGAGCGTCTGCTCGGCTATATCGCCGCGCAAACAACCATATCAGGTGCGGCGCAGGCGACGAAAAAGGAGTTGTCGCAGCTGATGGGCTGCAGCGTCAAGACCATCGACCGCGCCATCACGCGCATGAGCCGGGAAGGGCTTATCAAGGTCGAGCCATGCCACTCCGAAAACGGAGGGCAGCTTTCCAACACATATAGCGTTGTAAATAGCTGATCGGGGCTCTTACAACCCGGTCCTTTCGTGATTGCGAACCAGACGTAAACGAGCAACGCAAGGCGATAACGGGAAAGGGAAGAGGAAGCCCAGACCAAGGCCTCCAGCAGAGAAGGCTGAATCGGCCGAACTAACAACGGACCAGGTCAACCAACTGTTACAGCTGCTAGTAGCGCAGTAGATGAACCGATAGCCGTGGCTTATGGAACAGGCGATTTGCGTCGGTATGCACCGGTACCGGGCAAAGCATAGGTTGGGGGATTGCGAAAAGGAGCAATCCGGATAGCTGAATCTGATGAGGAGGTTAATCAATGAAAAGATTCAGAAAAGCACTGGGCATTGTGGCGCTGGCGCTAGTAGTGTCGCTTAGCCTTGCGATGCCGGCAAGCGCATGGGCGGACGAGGCGGAGAGCTATGGGAAACCCACTGTTTCCGGTCCTCAGAGCGCATGGTACAACGGTCAGTCCCATCACTTCAGGTCAACGGTCAAGGACTCCGTAAGCGGTGAAGACCTCGTGGAGGGGACGGATTTCACTCGATCCTTCGGCTTTATCAGCGACCGTGGTAACGCGGATGGCATCGATACCTGGCTTGCAACCGATGACAGCTTTGTAAGCTCGGGTTTCGTGTATGAGAGAATTGACTTCAAAGGCAATTACTCGGGAAGCGGCTCCTACTTTGTGCGACATAACATCCTGACGCTGTATGAATTCAAGGAGCTGAATGCCACGAAGGTCGAGGGCGAAGCTGACCCGACTTTGGGAGCCACTTTGAGCCTGTTCGTCGGCGATCCCACAACCTTGCTTGACCTTTCGGCTTTTAGCCTGAGCCGCGAGGCAGGCGAGCAGCCCGGCGAGTATGCGATCACCTATACGACTGATCCGGAGCAAATTCCGGAAGCTTACACGAGCAACAGCGCGGGAACTCGCACGGGCCTTGGCGAGGTCGACCTGGGTGATGGTTATATCAGCAGGTTGGTGGTCGGCGACGACATCTGCGGCTATAACTACATCCGCATCGTCCCTGCCACGCTTACCATCGTCCCTGCCTATACCGACGTCAGCGCTACGATCGCCTGGAAGGACTCCTCTAACAAGGACGGTCTGCGCCCGAGCGCCGAGGACTATGCCAAGCTTCTCTCGCTTACCGCCGATGGAGCTGCTTCCGATATCCTGCCTGTCGTTGTGGACAATGGCGACAATACGTATACCGTCACGTACACTGGTGTCCGCCAGTACGCCTATGACGACAACGGCGAGCGTTACGACATTGACTACGAGATCACCTAGGCAGACGTCGATGGCTATACTACCGACAACGCTACCGTCGGTAACGAGGGTGTCATCACGAACACGCACGAGCCCAAGGATGATTCCGGCAACGCATCCAAGGACGAGTCCGACGACAAGTCCAAGGATGATTCCGGCAACAAGCCCGAGGAGCAGCAAGTAGCTTCCAATGACGAGTTGGCCAAGACCGGCGATCAGACCCCGAGTGCCCTTGTGGCCTTGGCCTTGGGTGCTTCCGCACTGGGAATCGCCGTCGTGGCAAAGAGGCGCAGCAAGCGCTAGGTGCGGCGTTTCCTTACCTTCATAGTAACGAGAGAAGCCCGCCGGCTTGTGCCGACGGGCTTCTCTTTTATGCTCGGCTGTCTCGCCTACGCGTAGATCTCCTTTTCCACCACCAGCTCGTTCTTGATCTTGCCGACCAGCTGTTGCAGCGCGTCGATGCAGCGCGGGCGGATGTCGGCGCCGATGAGCACGTACATGAGCGAATCGCCCACGTTCAGCACGCCCTCGTTGAGCCAGACGCGCACATAGTAGACGCCCGGCCACGTGAGCGCTTCCTTGACGGCTTGCTCAAGGCCTTCGGCGTCGTAGCTGAAGTCGACCTGCGCCACGTCGCCAAGGCCCTCGACTCCCTCGCGCACCTGCGCCTTGGGCGTGATGCGCACCACGCCGTTGTGTGTGAGGAACATGCCGCACTGCGCGGCCTTCGGATCCTGCTTCGCTTCCTTGAGCCATTCGTCCATGGACGGTTCGGGTTTCGCCATTTCGGTCTCCTTGCGTGACGTTGACGGTTTTGCGGTGCCGATTGAAGCGGCGCTGCCGCGATGGCACGATTTTGCGACTCAAATTGTATCGCATACGTAAAGGCATGGTAGAGCTTTGATGGACACCGTAAAAAGCACTTTAAATCACAAGGTCGAAAAGATACTCTTGAACAATTTTCACATCAGAGACGGATTGATTTGTCAGTTGGGCACTGGCTGATTCACTGGGTCAAAAATCATTTTTTAGCCGATAACCTGGCAAAACATATATTCGCATAGCCTATCGGTTATAGGGATTTCCATTGACCTAATATTTGTGCAAATGCACAAAATGTCATAGAAAAGTGTCAGAATGGTGAAGAAGCCGAGAGACGTCTTCCCTTCTGTCGCAGCCCTGTTAGATTGGCAGACGTACTAAAGGCAGCGAGGTTGTCAAGAACAAGATTTTCAGCGTTGCCAAACGGTGAATTTGACCAAAGCCTGAAACGGATTCAGGCGAGCGAGAAAGGATGACGGGCAAAAATGAATGCAGCAACGAACGTGAAACAAATCCAGGGAAACCATACCCCTATTACCCCGTTTGTCGGATTCATCGCTCTGATGGCCATCGCGCTCGTCGGCTGCGCCATCGTCTCTTCGGCCGTGATGTCGCTGACCGGCGCCTCCTTCGCGGTTGCGCAATGCCCCACCTTCAGCCTTGCCGGGTTCGGCGCCGCGGTTGCTCCGCTGCTGGTGGAGTTCGTGGTGCTGTTCGCCGTTGCCGCCGGTTTGACCTACCTGGTCTCCCACAAGTAATCGCGCCTGCGCGGAACAAGCGATCCGATATGCAAAGCCCTCGCGAAAGCGGGGGCTTTTTCATGCTCGGGAACAACTCGGTCGGGGTTGCCGAGCCGTTACTATTCGCAGGCGAATTTACCAGGTTGACACAGTGCCGCGTGCCCTGGCCTGATACTATGGAACGGATTGAGAACAGCGTCAGTTTGCCAATTGCAACTTGACACCGGGAACTGCGAGAAAGCGAGCGCGCCTATGTCTTTGGCACCATCGGATCACACCAAGCAACCTGATAACCGCACCACCATGGAACTGGGCGCCGTGCTGCCCATGACCGCCGAGGTGCGCGATGACCACCTGTTCGTCGGCGGCGTCGACATGGTGGAGCTTGCCCATAAGGAAGGCACCGCGCTCTATGTCATGGACGAGGCCGACATGCGCAACCGCATGGAAACCTACCTCAAGGCGTTCCGTAGCCGCTATGAGAACTCCGACGTGATCTTCGCCTCCAAGGCGTTCCTTAATAAGGAAACCGCACGCATCGTCGCGCAGGAGGGCCTGTGCCTGGATGTTTCCGGCGGCGGCGAGCTGTGGTGCGCGCAGCAGGCGGGCTTCCCCATGGAGCGCGTGTTCGTGCATGGCAACAATAAAACGCCTCAGGAGCTGCGCGAGGCCATTTCGGCGGGCGTGGGCCGCATCGTGGTGGACAGCCGCATCGAGCTGGGCCGCATCAGCAAGATCGCCGGCGAGCTGGGCGTCACGCAAGACGTCTACATGCGCGTCACCCCCGGCGTCGAGGCCGACACGCACGAGTACATCCGCACGGGTTGCGAGGACAGCAAGTTCGGCTTTACCATGCTCAACGACTTCGCCTTCAAGTGCGTCAAGGACGCGCTCGAGGCCCCGAACGTGCGCCTGGCGGGCTTCCACTGCCACATCGGCTCGCAGATCTTCGCGCTGCACTCCTTCGCCGAGGCTGTGCAGGTCATGGTCGAGTTCATCGCCCGCGTGAAGGAGGCCTACGGCTACGAGGTCGAGGAGCTCGACATGGGCGGCGGCCTGGGCATCGCCTACAAGGCCGATGACAAGCCCTCCACCATCGACGAGTTCGCCGAATGCACCGTCAACGCGGTTCGCGAGAACTGCGAGCGCCTGGGCGTGAAGCTGCCGCGTCTGGCCGTCGAGCCCGGCCGCAGCCTGGTGGCAACCCCGGGTCTTACCTTGTACACCGTCGGCATCCTGAAAACGTTGCCCGGCATCCGCAAGTACGTGGCCATCGACGGCGGCATGTCCGACAACATCCGCACGGCGCTCTACCATGCCGATTACGAGCCCACCATCGCGAACAAGGCCGGCCAGCCCCGCACCGAGATCGTCACGCTGTGCGGCAAGCATTGCGAAAGCGGCGACGCGGTGGTCATCGATATGCCGCTGCAGACGCCCGACCTGGGCGACGTCATCGCGGTGTTCGGCACCGGCGCGTACTGCTACACCATGGCCAGCAACTACAACGGCCAGCCGCGCCCCGGCATCGTGTTCGTGAAGGACGGCCAGGCCCGCGTGGTAACCCGCCGCGAAACCTACGCCGACCTGTATCACCGCGACATCTAGCCGCATCCGGGCGGTCGGGCTGGCGCGGCGCTGCGGCTCACCCCAGCGTCCCGCGAACCTGGCCGCCCGCCGCATATTCCGCGCTTTCGCGGGTTTTGCGGGCTTGGCGGCAACCTTCACCGGTTCCTTCGAGCCTGTGGGCGGCGTCGGCGCGCGGCGTCGACGTTCCTGCGGTATCCTCAGGTTCGTAACAGAACCATCCATAACCCGCCCAGCGCTTCGGGCACAGCTTTTCAACCTTTCGAAGGGGGAGACATGACCATCAAACTTGGACTCGTGGGAACGGGCACCGTCGGCGGCGGCTGCTTGGACATCCTGCGCAACCATCGCGAGGATTTCAAGCGCCACCTGGGCGTCGACATGGAAGTGGTGCGCGTGTGCTCGCGCAATCCCGAGCAGGCAGAGGCGCGCGGCGTTCTGCACCTGTTCACCGAGGACTTCAACGACATCATCAACGACCCCGAGATCGATATCGTCATCGAGCTGATCGGCGGCACCACCGCTGCGCGCGATGTGGTGCTCGGCGCCCTGCGCGCGGGCAAGAACGTGGTCACCGCCAACAAGGCGCTCATGGCAACCTTCGGCGACGAGGTCATGGACCTTGCCCGCGAAAAGAACCTGGAAGTGGGCTTCGAGGCCAGCGTCGGCGGCGGCATCCCCATCATCCAGCCGCTGAAGCATTCCCTCATCAGCAACGAGATCACCTCCGTCATGGGCATCGTGAACGGCACCACCAACTACATGCTCACGCGCATGGTCGACGACGGCCTGTCCTACGAGGATGCGCTGGCCGAGGCTCAGGCGAAGGGCTTCGCCGAGGCCGACCCCACCGCCGACGTGGACGGCTTCGACGCCGCCGCGAAGATCGCCATCCTGGCGTCCATCGCCTTCAACAGCCGCGTGAAGCTCAACGACGTCTACACCGAGGGCATCCGCAACATCACGCAGCTTGACATGGACACCGCCGACGACATGGGCTACGTCATCAAGCTGCTGGCGCTGGCGCATCGCACGCCTGAGGGCATCGATGTGCGCGTGCATCCCACCATGTTGCCGAAGGCCCATCAGATGGCCCAGGTCAACGGCGTGTTCAACGCAATCTACGTCACGGGCGACGCCGTGGGCGAGACCATGTTCTTCGGCGAGGGCGCCGGCGCGGGCCCTGCCGCCGCGGCGGTCATGGGCGACGTGCTGGAGGTTGCGCGCCATATGACGCTCGGCATCCCGCCGGTGGTCGGCTGCACCTGCACCGACAACCTGCCCATCGTGTCCATGGAGAAGCTCAGCACGAAATACTACATCCGCTTCTCCGTTGCGGACCGTTCCGGCGTGCTTGCTGCCATGGCCGGCGTGTTCGCCAAGCACGGCGTCAGCGTGCGCAGCGTGGTGCAGCGCGGCAGTGCCCAGCATGAGACGGTGAACCTCAGCTACGTCACGCACACCGCCAGCGAGGCGAGCGTGCGCCGCGTGCTCGAGGAGATCGGCGGGCTCGAGGACGTCCTGCGCGCCGAGCCCAGCGTCATCCGCGTTGAGGACTAGCGCGGCCCCGGCTGCTTCTGGGTGGCCGGGCCCGTTTGCGATTGGCGGCTTGCGGCGTCCCGTTTCGCCTTTTGCCTGCAGGGGCTTGGCCTAACGGGCAACGCCCGCTTGGCACAAGACGGGCTTGGACGCCGGCCGTGCTTATGCCGACCGCCGGCCCGCGAGTCGACGGTTGGCGTAATCAAAGAGAATTTGCTACTTTATTCAGAAGCCGGTTTGACGGGGCAAAGGGATCGTTTCCCCGCCCCGTTTCTTTACGAAAGGGGATTTCATGGAGCAGTACAAGGAAGAGTTCATCCACTTCATGGTGGAAAGCCATGTTTTGAAGTTCGGCAGCTTCACGCTGAAGAGCGGCCGCCAGTCCCCGTTCTTCATGAACGCCGGCGCGTACGTTACGGGCGAGCAGCTGCATCGTCTGGGCAAGTACTACGCCCAGGCCATCCATGATAACTTCGGCCTGGACTTCGACGTGGTGTTCGGCCCGGCCTACAAGGGCATCCCGCTGGCCGTGGTCACCGCCATCGCGCTGCAGGAGCTCTATGGCAAGGAAGTGCGCTACTGCTGCAACCGCAAGGAGGTCAAGGACCACGGTGCCGACAAGGGCAACCTGCTGGGCGCCGACCTGCACGATGGCGATCGCGTTATCATGGTCGAGGACGTCACCACCTCCGGCAAGTCCATCGACGAGACGTACCCCATCCTCAAGGGCGCGGCCGATGTGGAGGTGAAGGGCCTGATCGTTAGCCTGAACCGCATGGAGGTCGGTAAGGGCGGCGTGGTCACTGCTCAAAAAGAGGTGCAGGAGAAGTACGGCTTCCCCGTGGCATCCATCGTCAGCATGGCCGAGGTCGTCGAGTGCCTGTACAACAAGGAGGTCGAGGGCGAGGTCGTCATCAACGACGACATCAAGGCCGCCATCGACGGGTACTACGAGCAGTACGGCGCCAAGGAATAAGCAACGCATGCCCGACTGCTTCGGGTATATCGAATAACGAAGCCTAGCGGCGCCGAACGGCCTCAGGTCGTTCGGCGCCGCTGCTGTTTTCGGGGATGAGGTAGGCGCCTTCCGCGTGCGGGGCCATGCGGCGAGAGCGGCGGTTGATGCTTGCGCAATCGCATCGGCATCATCTACCGCTCATCTTGCAATTCCCCATCAGTCACGTTGCAGACGGGCGCGGGAGGTGTGGAGGTTTCGTCGCTACCTGTTCGGGAAACTTGTTGTGCACGGTGAACAGCGTCTTGACGTGGGAAGCTGCAATTCATAGAATTCCGCTTCAGTTATATAGATGATCAGGGTGCAGTGCGCACGTGCGCAAATGCAAGGGAATCGGGTGAAAATCCCGGGCAAGGCGGTTGCTGTGTTTCGTTCGCTTGACGGACGATCAGCCAGAATGCTTGCCTGCATCCTTCCTGTGGTAAACAGGGGCGAATCGCCGTGCTGCTGTGCTCCGGCAGGCGATACGTGATGGGGTGCGTGCCGAAGGCGCGTTGCCGCTTGCTGCCTGATTTGCCGTTCCGCCTGCGCGGGACGGCTTTTTTGCATGTTCGGGCCAAGACGTCGGGATGATGCCGGCGTCTTGGCTTCGTGCGGCTGGGCTGCCTGCTGGCGAACGCGTCGTCGACAGCCTTCGTCTTTTGCGCTTCGTCCCGGTTTCCCGCGTTCATCTTGGCGAAAGGCGCCGGCGCGGTCCGGCGGGGAAACGAAAGGGACGAAATGCCGAAACGAAACGAAACGCCGCGTGCGGGCGGACGCCTGCTGCGCGCGACCATGGCGGGCGTTCTGGCGCTGTCGCTCATGGGGACGCCAGCGTTCGCCGCGAACACGGGGTCGGATGCCCCGGCGGCGTACGCCGCTGAGGGGACGGTGCACGCGGTTGCCGCGGCATCTGATCTGCCGGATTCCATTTCCGCAGGCGAGGCGTATCAGCTGACGGCCGATATAGCGCTTGCCGATGGCCAGCAGCTTTCGGAGGTCGCCGGTGTGCTGGACGGCTGCGGCCACACGATCACGCTGGCGGGCAAGCCTCTGGCGCAAAGCGTGAGCGGCACGGTGCAGAACCTGGGGGTGACGTCCTCGAGCGTCATCGAAAGCTCGGACAACCTGGGCAGCATCGCCGTAACGCTCAGCGGCACCGTGCGCATGTGCTGGTCGACGGCAAGCCTGAAGCTGTCCGGATGGGAAGGCGAGGTCGGTGGCCTGGTCGGGGAGCTGGCGGGCGGTACCGTGTCGAACTGCTATTTCGCCGGCTCGATCGACTCGATGATGTCGGGCGGCCTGGTGGGCACCGGCAACAAAGGCGCGGTGCGCAACTGCCTGTTCGCCGCCGGCGATAGCGCCGTGTCGATGGGGTACGGCTCCCTTGTCAACGATAACTGTAAGAAGGTCTCGTCGGCCAACCTTGCAAGCGCCGATTCGCTCGAGGTCCTGTCCACCGATGCACCCGATACCGGCTATGTGTGGGCGTCGAACGGCGCATTCCCGCAGCTGCAGGAAGCAAGCGCGCCGGTGGTCGTGGACAAAAGCGCGCTTGATGCAGCCGTATCCGCCGCCGAGCAGCTGTCCGAGTCCGACTACGAGGCGGATGGCTGGCAGGCGTTCGTTGATGCGCTTTCCGCTGCCAAGCAGGTGAGCGGCAACGAAGACGCCACGCAGCAGCAGGTCAACGATGCGGTGAAAGCCTTGACCGGCGCGCAGTCCGCGCTGGCGAAGAAGAAGCCCACCGCCCCGACCGAGGTGCCCTCGGCGGCCAAGCATATCAAAAGCCAAGATGACTTCATGTCTATGAACGTGAAGGACGAGTCGGCCTATTATGTGCTGGACAACGACATCGTCATCGATGACGAGTTCTTCTTCGGGCCCTCCGGCGCGCTCGCCTGCACCTTTGACGGACAGGGCCACAGCGTGACGTTCGCCAACGGCGGCGGCGTGCGCAGCCTGTTCGACGGCGTTGCGGCAACGGGCGTCGTGCAGAACGTCAGCTTCGCCGGCCAGCTTAAGCAGGCGGCGGACGGCCGTTCGTTCGGCCCGCTTGGCAATGGCGTTGCGGGCGCCGTGATCAACTGCTCCACGTCCGTATCCGGCAAGGGCGCCGTCGGCTTTGCCCGCACGCTTGCCGGCGGCGTGGTGTCGAACTGCTACTCCACGGCTGAGGCAAGCGGCGGGGCGCTGTTCGCGTCCTATAACGCGGGCAGGCTGGTGAACACGTATTGGTCGAGCTATCAGGCGCAGCCTGCGCAGTTCCCGGCCGATGTGCTTTCCAACTCGTTCGCCCTCGATCCGAAAGACATGCGCAGCGCCGCCTTCACGGAGCTGTTGAACGCCAACCGCGGCTCGAACGGCGTCGTGTGGGCGCAGGCGGCGGACGGCTACCCGTACTTCGGGGCCGATGCGGGCTATGTCGAGCCGGATGACGTCGTTTCTGACGACGTGTACCCGGTGACGTTTACCGCCAACGATGGGACTGCGTGCGCGATCGGCGACAACCATGTGCTGGAGGTTTCGCCCGACGACGTCGCCGCCGATAGGCTCATCGGCGTGCTTTCCCTTTCCGGCGTGCCCGAGGGCAGTTCGGTGACGTGGTCCACAGGCGATGCGAACCGCAACAACATCGCCGTGAACGAGACGACGGGCCAGCTGTACGTCTACGATAACGCGGCGGGAACGGTGACGGCCACCGAGACCGCGGCCGACGGGACGCAGCGCACGGTGGCGACGGTCAAGGTGCAGGCGAAGGCCCAGCCCATCGACGATTTCCAGATCTGGTACGACGGCGCCGACGTGACGGGCGGCTCCATCACGGTGGCGGGCTCCGAAGTGCGCAACCTCGAGGTGCGCGTGCATTACGTCGGTTCCCCTGAGGGCAGCTACGTGCCCGCGTCCTTCACGCGGTTCTCGTTCGAGGGCAGCAGCGCCGACGTGCTGTACAGCAACGAATACTCCGCCTGCTTCTACTTCAAGAAGCAGGGCGATGCCACGATCTCGGTGACGTCGCGCAACAACCCCGATTTGGGCGCGAAGACGGTTTCCGTAACGTCTACCAACGTTGCGGCAACCGGCGTTTCGCTGGGCTATGCCGAGGACGGCCAGCCCATCGTGCTGCAAGGACGCAACCCCTTGAGCGATGGGGCGAAGGCGTTTCTGACCGACAAGGCCAGCCCCCATGTGACGCCCGATAACGCGACGAACCGCGATAACTTCACGGTGACCAGCAGCAATCCGGCGGTCGCGGCCTACACTGCCGCCGGCGACATCGGTTTCACGCCGTATGCTGCAGGCACGACCATGTTCACGGTGACGCTGCCCGACGTGGACGCTGAAACGGGCAAGGCTATCAGCGATTCGCGCGAGGTTTCGTACGAATATGCGAACCCGCTGGTCAGCGTGACGGCTCCGGATTCGGTCACGGTGAAGGCGGGCGAGCGTGCGGCGCTCGGCCTTTCGTTCGCCGGCAAGAACGACGAGCAGGGTTGGAGCATCACCGAGCCCGGCATGACCTGGTCGTATAGCGAAGATGGCGTCATCAGCATCGATCGCGACGTCGCAGGCGAGTGGAAGCATGCGGAAGGCGCTCCCGATGACGGGCTGTACCTTGCAAGCTCCGAGTACGCGATCACCGCGCTCAAGCCCGGCACCGTCACGGTCACGGGCACGCCCATTGACACGACTGCAGGCGCCAAGCCGGTGACGTTCATCGTTACCGTGGATGGTATCGCGCCGGCGCCCGCCGACGTGGCAAAGCTTGTGGACGAGGGCATCGAGTCGGCGGCGTCGTTCCTTGACGCGAACCGTTCGGCTACGGCCTTCGTGTACGGTGACGAATGGGAGTTGTACACGTTCGCGTGCGCTGGGCGCGGCATCGAACCCGCGATGATCGAGCGCTACCTGGCGTCGGTCAAGGCGAACGCGGATGTGTGGTCGGCGTCGCTGACCGATACGGAGCGCGTCATGCTGGCCATGGCGGCGCTCGGTAAGGACGTGACCGATGTTGCGGGCAAGAACCTTGTCGAGCTGGTTCGCGATGGTTCGAGCACCGCGGAGATGTCCAACGAGATCGCCTACGCGCTCCTGGCGCTCGACAAGGCGAGCGCCAGGGTGTCTGGGGGCGGCTCCTCCGACAGGGATGCGCTAGTAGCGAAGCTGCTGACGTTCCAGAACGAGGACGGTGGCTTCGGGCTGACGACCGGCTCCGGTAGCGGAGTGGACATGACGGCGATCGCGCTGCAGGCGCTTGCGCCGCATGCAGACGCCAATGCCGACGCGGTGTCGGCGGCGTTGGGCTTCCTGCGCACGAAGATGACCTCCGGCACGTGCGACTTCGGCTCTGCGGAGTCCGACGCGCAGGTGCTGTTGGCGCTGACGGCGCTGGGCAAGGACCCGCTGAACACGGTGAACGGCTTCGCCAACAGCGTATCCAACCTGATCACCGCCATCATGGCCTACAATGTCGAGCCCATGGGCTTCGCGCATGTGAAGGGCCAGGAGGCAAGTGCGATGCCCTCCATCCAGGTGCTGCAGGCGCTTTCGTCTTACAAGCAGCATGACTGGAGCAGCGACGTGAAGCCGGGCAAGCAGGTTTCCGGGCGTGACCCGCAGCTGCCCCTCGCGCCTGTCAGGGACGGCAACGGCAACAAGGGTTCCTTGGTCGCCACGGGCGACTCCGCTCTTGCCGTGAACGTGCTGCTCTGCATCGCCGGCCTGGCGGTCGCCACTGCCGCCGGCGCCGCCCGCCGCATGCGCACCCGCCGATAGCGCACTCGGCGATCCGTCTTCTTGCGAGACGGCAAGACCTCTGCCCTCGCCAGCGCGCAGGGCCCCAAGGCCGTCCTCGAATTGCTCGAGGACGGCCTTTCGCGTTCAGGTCGGTTTCGGTTTTGGGCTTGGGTTTCTTGCTGTGCTCGCGTTTCTGGTTTCGCGTATAGCGCTGAGCCGCCTGCTCCTTTGATCGCTTCGGCCGAGAATCTGCTTTCGGGGATGGCCTTTTGCGCCTGGCGTGGGGCAAGTTCGGGTATTGGTCTGCAGTTCTGGCGGGTGGGCGCGCTTCCTGCTAGGCTTGCGGAGAAGGCAAATGCAAGGGAAGGATGAGTCATGGATGCAAGCGAAATCGGCGTGGTGTTCGACTGCGATGGTACGTTGCTCGATTCGATGGGCGTGTGGCATGGGCTGCAAAACGAGCTGGCCGAACGCGCGGGAGGCACGCTGACCGCCGACGACGTGGCGGCGTTGGCCCCCATGAGCATCCCCGAGTGCGGCGCGTTCTTCCACGAGAAGTTCGGCTTGGGCGAAAGCGACCGCGATGTGGTCGGCATGATCGACGAGTACATGCTGGACTTCTATCGCCATCGCGCCGAGGCGCGTCCCGGCGCGCTCGAGTTCGTGCAGGGGCTTGCCCAGGCGGGCGTGCATTTGACGGTGGCGTCCTCAAGCCCCAAGCCGTACCTGATGGCCGGCGTCCAGCGTTGCGGGTTCGCCCCGTATCTTGAGCGCGTGCTGTCGGTCGAGGACGTGCATTCCACGAAGCGCGAGCCCGATGTGTGGGACCGTGCCTGTGAGATCATGGGGACGTCCAAGCAGCTGACCTGGGGCGTCGAGGATTCCGCATACGCCATCGGCACGCTTGGCGGCGCCGGCTACCGTACGCTCGCCATATACGACAGCGATGACGCCGGCATGTGGGATGCCCTGCAGGCTTCCGCGGAGCACGCGATCCGCAGCTTCGAGGACCTCACGGTCGAGGAGTTCCTCGCCTGGAACGAGCAGCCGCTTTTCGTCGGTACGGCGAACAAATAGGGGCAACGAGGGGGTTGGCGCTCCTCTGATCAAAGCTGATGGGCCCGGAACGATCGATCGTTCCGGGCCCATCGCTATTTGTTGGCCGGTTTGAGCTCTCGGGGTCGGCCTTCCGATTCCCTACTCCGAGCGGTCTGCAGGTTGACCGGAGCTTTCCTAGGGGCAGGTTCCCTAGGGCTGGGCTTCCTCAGGGGCTCTCTGGCGGGTCGGCTTTCCTGCGGGTCGCCTTCCCTAATCCCAGGGGTTTTCCTGGAACAGCGGCTCGGGTGCGGGCGGGCGATCCGAGAAGGGGTCGTAGCCGTCGTCATCCTCGTTCTCGGCGCGGATGAAGGGGTCGTTCGCGGGCTGATCCGATGTGGAGCCGGACGCCGCGCCCTCCTTCGCCAAGCGATGCCCCGCTTCGGCCGACGGCCCCTTGCCGGCTTTGCCGGGCAAGGGGGTTGTCTGCAGCTTGATGGTGTAGTGCTTCGGCATGGCGTTTCCCTATTCGCCGGTGCCCAGGCTGTTCAGGTCGTAGGGCGTGGTCTGGTACACGTAGTAGTTCAGCCAGTTGGTGTACAGCAGCTGCGCGTGCGCGCGCCACGTGCTGACCGGCTCCTGCGCGGGGTCGTCGTTGGGGAAGTAGTGCGCCGGCACGGGAACGTCCATGCCTTTGTTCACGTCGCGCTCGTATTCGGCGCGCAGCGTGCCGGTATCGTACTCGGGGTGGCCGAACACGAAGAAGTGGCGGCTGTCGGTGCTCTTGGCGATGTAGACGCCGGCCTCATCGGATTGCGCGATGATTTCCAGGCGCGGGTCCGCCTCGATATCCTCGGCGTACACGGTGGTGTGGCGGGAATGCGGCGCCCAGAAGCGGTCGTCGAACCCGCGCACCAGCGGGCTGGAGGGCTTCAGCACGTCATGGTTGAACACGCCGGAGAGCTTCTTCGGCAGCTCGTGCTTTTGGATGCCGTAGTGGTAGAAGATGCCGGCCTGCGCGCCCCAGCAGATATGCAGCGTGGAGTGTACGTTGGTGGTGGACCACTTCATGATGCGGCACAGCTCGTCCCAGTAGTCGACGTCCTCGAACTCGTGCAGCTCGACGGGCGCGCCCGTGATGATCATGCCGTCGTAGCGATTGTCCTTGACCTGGTCGAACGAGCGGTAGAACGTTTTCAGATGCTCCTGTGAGACGTTGTGCGACTCATGGGAGATGGTGCGCAACAGCTCCACCTCGATCTGCAGCGGGGTGTTGGACAGCTTGCGCATGATCTGCGTTTCCGTCTCGATCTTCTTCGGCATGAGGTTGAGCAGCAGCACGCGCAGCGGACGGATGTCCTGATGCACGGCTCGATGCTCGGTCATGACGAAGATGTTCTCGCTTTCGAGCTGCTCGGTCGCGGGCAGCTGGTCCGGGATCCTGATTGGCATGGAACGGTCCTTTCCGTATCGGGCGCCCCGTGTGCGGGCGGGACGGGTATGTTCGGTTGCGCGGCGGAGTTGGCGCCGTTCACCTGCTGAAACTTACCGCCTGCACCATAATATCAAAGCCTCAGAATACCGGGTTATTGGTAAACCAGAAAGCAAGTTATCGCCGCAAGCAAATGCGGCGGGCGAGTGGGCGGGTTGTGGGGGCAAGGCTGGCGGCGCGGGGTCCGCCGGCATGGCGCGTCGGGTCGTCCTGCGCGCGGGCGGTTTTGCTCGCGGCAATCGTGCAGTCCGTGTGAAAATCGCGCAGTAACCCCAGATGGGTACACATGCCCCATTGACTTCGAAGCGGCTGAAACCGTAGACTATAAAAGTTCGCTTTCAAAAGCCCCGTAAACGCAAGGTGGAGGCAGCGCCAAGGAGGGAAGTCCAGACCCGACGAAGCGCGCCGGCGTAGGAAACCGGCAGCAAACAGACTTGCACTTTTGAAAAACGACACCCTGTGCGCTGTGGTCGCACAGCGTAACAGGAAGGACATGGAGGAAAAACAGTGAAGACGTATCACGCTAAGCCTCATGAAGTTGAGCGCAAATGGTACATCATCGACGCTGAGGATCAGGTCCTCGGCCGTGTTGCCACCAAGGCCGCTACCCTTCTGAAGGGCAAGCACAAGCCGCAGTACACGCCGCACGTGGACACCGGCGACTTCGTGATCATCATCAACGCGGACAAGATTCGCGTGACCGGCACGAAGGAGCTGAACAAGGTCTACTACCATCACACCGGTCATCCGGGCGGACTGAAGTCCGAGACCTTCGCCGAGGCTATGGCCAAGCACCCCGAGCGCGTCATCGAGCATGCCGTCAAGGGCATGCTGCCGAAGAACACGCTGGGCCGCAAGCAGGGCTTGAAGCTGAAGGTTTACGCTGGTGCCGAGCACCCGCATATGGCTCAGAAGCCGACCGAGATCAAGATGGAGGGCTAAACCATGGCGAATGAAGCATTGTACTACGGCACCGGTCGTCGTAAGAACGCTGTCGCTCGCGTGCGCCTCGTTCCCGGCACTGGCAAGGTGACCGTCAACGGTCGCGATGGCAAGGAGTACTTCGGCCGCGAGGCTCTGCTCGACTATGCCAAGACCCCGTTCAAAGTCACGGATACCCTGGATCACTTCGACGTGCTCGCCCGCATCGACGGCGGCGGCATCTCGGGTCAGGCCGGCGCTCTGCGTCACGGCATCTCCCGTGCCCTGCTGGCAGCTGGCGACTACCGCGCCGAGCTGAAGAAGGCTGGCTTCCTGACGCGCGACGCTCGTATGGTCGAGCGCAAGAAGTACGGCCTGAAGAAGGCTCGCAAGCGCCCGCAGTTCAGCAAGCGCTAAGGTTTGTTTCCTTTGGCTGCGCCACGCGTGGCCGTGCAAGCCTGGAAAGCCCGTTCCGCGAAAGCGGGGCGGGCTTTCCGCGTTGTTGGAGTGCGAAAGCCCTCGGCATTCCCAACCCTTCCGTAACGAAACGTTCCATGTGCCGAAAACTGCCGGAAACATAGCGCCGGTACCGTAAGTTACAGCAAGTTGACGTGCTGCTTGCCGGTGCAAGATGCTAAGCTACGAGAGTTGACTAGTTCGCTAGCCTATAGCTTGCAGTGGCAAGGGAAACGCGCGTCTGAAAGGTAACTATGAAGGAGCTCACGCCTATGTCGAAAATTCCTGAGATCTACGGCTCGATGGTGTTTAACGAGCACACGATGCAGGAGCGACTGCCATCTGCAACGTACAAAGACTTGATGAAGACCATCAAGAAGGGCGAGCCTTTGAACCTTGAGGTCGCCAACGTCGTCGCCCATGCCATGAAGGAATGGGCCATCGAGAAGGGCGCCACGCACTACACGCATTGGTTCCAGCCTCTTTCCGGCATCACCTCCGAGAAGCACGACAGCTTCCTCGATCCCACCGGCGACGGCCGCGCCATTATGAGCTTCTCCGGTAAGGAGCTCATCCAGGGCGAGCCCGACGCCTCCAGCTTCCCGTCCGGCGGCCTTCGCGCTACCTTCGAAGCCCGCGGCTACACGGCATGGGACCCCACCAGCTACGCGTTCATCAAGGACGAGGTGCTGTGCATCCCCACCGCGTTCTGCAGCTATACCGGCGAGGCGCTTGACAAGAAAACCCCGCTGCTGCGCTCCATGAGCGCCATCGATGAGCAGTCCAAGCGCGTGTTGGCTTTGTTCGGCGAGCATGTCGACCGCGTGATCACCACCGTCGGCGCCGAGCAGGAGTACTTCCTGATCAGCGAGAAGGACTACGCGAAGCGCTCCGACCTCATCATGACCGGTCGCACGCTGTTCGGCTACTCCCCGCTGAAGGGCCAGGAGCTCGAGGAGCATTACTTCGGCGCCATCCGCCCCACGGTCAACGAGTTCATGAAGGAACTTGACTGCGAGCTGTGGAAGCTTGGCGTGTCGGCGAAGACCAAGCACAACGAGGTTGCTCCCGCGCAGCATGAGCTGGCACCGCTGTTCACCAACGGCAACCGCGCCATCGACGAGAACCTCCTGACCATGGAGAAGATGCGCCTGCTGGCAAGCCATTACGGCTTGGTGTGCCTGCAGCATGAGAAGCCGTTCGAGGGCATCAACGGTTCCGGCAAGCACAATAACTGGTCCATATCCGCCGGCAAGACCAACTTCCTGGATCCTGGCGAGACCCCCATGGACAACCTGCGATTCCTGGTGTTCCTCACCGGCGTCATCCAGGCCGTCGACGATTATCAGGAGCTGCTGCGCATGACCGTGGCCTCCTGCGGCAACGACCATCGTCTGGGCGCTAACGAGGCCCCGCCGGCTATCGTGTCCATCTTCCTGGGCGACGAGCTGGGCGCCATCGTGGACGCGTTAGTTGACGATCATGAGTACACTTCTGCGGAAAAGGTGGCTGTCGACCTGGGTGTTTCGGTACTGCCGAACTTCCTGAAGGACAATACCGACCGCAACCGCACCAGCCCCTTCGCATTCACCGGCAACAAGTTCGAGTTCCGTATGCCGGGTTCTGCGGTGAATCTGGCCGACTGCAACATGGTGCTCAACACCGCCATGGCCAAGTCGCTGAAGGACTTCGCCGACGCCATGGAGGGCAAGTCCGGCGAGGAATTCGAGTCCGCTGCCATCGCCTACATCAAGGAGACGCTGAAGAAGCACCAGCGCATCATCTTCAACGGCAACGGTTACTCCGACGAGTGGCCCGCCGAGGCCGAGCGCCGCGGCCTGGCCAACAACCGCACCACCGCCGACGCGCTGCCGGCCTATGTCGCGGAGAAGAGCATCAAGCTGTTCGAGGAGTTCAACGTGCTCACCGAGGTGGAGGCTCGCAGCCGCTACGAGGTGAAGCTGGAGAAGTACACGAAGCTCATGAACATCGAAGTCCGTACGATGAAGCGCATGACGCGCCGTACGTTCCTGCCGGCCATCAACAAGTACGCCACGCTCGTTGCCAACGAGATCAACGAGATGAAGGCCGCTTGCGCCGGCATCGACACCTCGGTGCAGGATAAGCTGCTCAACACGGTGGTTGACGGCATCAAGGAGATTAACGACGCCTTGAACGAGCTGCATGCCGCGCATCTGGCCATTCGCGACCTGACCGACGAGCAGGAGAAGGCCAACAAGTACGCGCACGAGATCGTCCCGATGATGGAGCGCCTGCGTGCGGGCGTGGACGCCATGGAAATCGTGGTCGCTCACGACCTGTGGCCCGTCCCCACGTACAACGACATCCTGTTCTACTGCTAGTCAAAGCAGCGCGCCAGGAGATGAAGGAAGCCGCCCACGGGCGGCTTCCTTTTTGCGTTTCAGATTGGAGCGGCGAAGCTGAAACGGCGGCGCATCGCGAAAGCGCCTGGGAGCGGGCGCGTGCATGGAGCGGCTTCCTGCTTTTCGTCGTCTTGCTTTTCCGCGGCTTGCGCGCAGGCGCGTCCCCGAAGCGCCTGGAATCGCCTTACGTGCGTCAAGATCGGCTTCACGAGCTCTACAGCTGATCGGTATCCAGCCAGATGGTGAAGGGGCCGTCGTTGACCAGGCTGACCTGCATCATGGCGCCGAAGCGGCCGGTTTCCACGTGCGGCACGTCTTGGCGGGCGCGTTCGACGAACTGTTCGTAAAGCCGTTCGGCCTGGTCAGGTGCGCCGGCGCCGGTAAACGAGGGTCGGTTGCCCTTCTTGCAGTTGGCGTACAGGGTGAACTGCGACACGATGAGCACCTGGCCGTCCACGTCGGCAAGCGAACGGTTCGTCTTGCCGTTCTCGTCCTCGAAGATGCGCAGCTTGAAGATCTTGCCCCACAGCCGCTCGATCTGGTCGGGGCCGTCGTCCGCGCCCACGCCCAGCAAGACCAGATAGCCGCGCTCGCACGAGCCAATCGTTTCACCATCGATATCCACCTGCGCATGCGTCACACGCTGCACCAAAGCCCGCATAAGTCCCCCCTTTTCGAGTCTTGCCCAACAGCATAACGCATCGTGGAAGCACTATGGCGCCGACCCTATCATCTCCGCTGCAGCTGGAATGCTCGCATAGGCGCTGGCAAAGAGCGACGGCACCCGGGGTGCTCGCAGCTTTTCGGGCGGGATTTACCCACGAACCTCCCAGAAGAGTCGACGGCAAACCCGCCACGGCTCTTTGTTTTGTATTTGTTCGCCGCGCCTAACGATTGAGCCGTGGGGATGGCCTGCGTTTGCGAACGACTATACTAACCAATTGCAAGGGGGGTAGACGAGAAAGGGGCAGCAATGCCAAGTGCCAAGAATTTCCTCGGTCTGCTCGAAAAACTTCAGAGCGCCGATATCACGGTTCACCAGAACCGCTGCGCCGTCGTGCGCAATCGCAATGCCACGTGCATGAAATGCGCGGAGGTGTGCACATCGGGCTGCATTTCCTATAACGACAACGAGCTGATCATCTCGCCGGAGAAGTGCATCGGCTGCGGCACGTGCGCCACCGTGTGCCCCACGTGCGCGCTTGAGGCCCATCGTCCCAACGACGCCGAGCTGTTGCACCGCTGCATCCAGGCCATGCGCGCCGCCGACGGCGAGGTCGTCATCGCGTGCGAGCAGATCGTGAACGCCGCAGAAGGGCTGCTCGACCTGGAGAAAGTCGTATCCGTCACGTGCCTTGGGCGCGTGGAGGAAAGCTTGCTCGTCACCCTGGCCGTCGCCGGCGCCAAACACGTCAGCCTGGTCGAGGGCAAGTGCGCCTCCTGCGAGCACGCCACCGGGTTCCACATGGCCGAGCAGGTGCGCGACACCGCCAACACGCTGCTGGAAACGTGGAACAGCGACATGCGCGTCGACCTGGTCAAGAAGTTCCCGCACCAGGTGCGCCTGGAGGGCAAGTCCAGCTTCGACGCCGGCAAACGCAGGTTCTTCGCGGAGATGGGCTCCGAGGCGAAAGCCGCCGCCGGCACCACCGCCGACTACGCCGTGAAGGAAACGCTCGGTATCGAGGAGAAGCCCGAATCGCGCTTCCAGAAGGTCATGGAGGACGGCACGCTGCCGCATTTCATCCCCGATCGCCGCGAGCTTCTGCTGAACAGCCTGTCAAGCCTAGGCGAGCCGCAGGACGTCATGATCGAGACGCGTCTGTGGGGTCACGTCATCATCGACCCGGACAAATGCAACAGCTGCCAGATGTGCGCGACGTTCTGCCCGACCGGAGCCATCAGCAAGTTCACCGATGAGGATGGGACGTTCGGCGTGGAGCATTTCCCCGGCGATTGCGTGAAATGCCGCTGCTGCACGGATATCTGCCCGCAGCAAGCGCTCACGCTTTCCGACGAGGTGTTCGCCGTCGACCTGCTCTCGGGCGCGGTGGAGCGCTACGAGATGAAGCCGCTTGCGCATCCCGTGGGCGACCCGCACCAGATCTGGCACACCATGAAGGACCTGCTCGGCTGCGATCAGGTCTACGAGCGCTAAATCCGCTTCCGTAGCTTCCGCACGCGGGGCCGTCCTTCGGGGCGGCCCGTTCTTTAAGCTCGCTTTCAGGCTGCGCGTATACTGTTGATTGGAAGAATGCTCGCCTGCGCCCCGCGGTGCGGGTTCGGGAATCGACGGAAGGCACACCATGCAGATCCTCATCGTGGAAGACGACGTGCGGCTTGCCCGCGCGCTGGCGCACATCCTGGAGGAGAACGGCTACGGCACCGACGTGGTGCACAACGGCGCCGACGGGCTGGCCTATGCTGAAAGCGACATCTATGACGTGGTCATCTTGGACGTCATGCTGCCGAAGATGGACGGTTTCACCGTGGTGGCGGAATTGCGCCGTAAGAACGTGAGCACGCCGGTGCTGCTGCTCACCGCGCGCGACGCCGTGCCTGACAAGATCACCGGTCTGGACAGCGGCGCCGATGACTACATGACCAAGCCTTTCAGTCCCGCCGAGCTGCTGGCGCATCTGCGCGCCCTCACGCGCCGCCAGGGCGAGGTGATCTTCGAGAAGCTCGACGTAGGCGATCTTTCGCTGAACCTGGAAAGCTACGATTTGACGTGCGGGCAGAAGACCATCCACCTGTCGTTCAAGGAGTTTTCCCTGGCGAAGGTGCTCATGAGCAACGCCGGTCAGGTGGTGTCGAAGGAGCTGCTCATCGAGCGCGTGTGGGGCGTGGAATCCAGCGCCGAGGACAACAACGTCGAGGCCTATGTCAGCTTCCTGCGCAAGAAGATGCGCTTTTTGGGCTCGAAGGCGTGCATCGAGACCATCCGCAAAGCGGGCTACCGTTTCGCCGCCGATGGCGCCGCGGCCTAAGGCGGCCATCCCATGCTGAAAAAGCTCCGCATCAAGTTCATAGCGCTGAACATGGCCACCGTCGCCGTTGTGCTGACGGTGGTCTTCGCAGCCATCTGCGTGGTGAACCATCGGCAAAGCGTTGCCACGGTCGACGGTGCGCTCAACCAGGCCATCGCGCAGGCCTCCGAGCATCAGGGCAGGCAGATGGGGAAGGATGCGCTTGGCGAAGGCAAGCCGGAATCCGGCAACGGTCAGGCGGCGCCCGACGGCGTTGCGGCGCCGCCGACCATCGGCGGGCGCGAGCGCAGCGGGGGGCAGGTCATCCCCGTGGCGCTGTTCTCCATGTCCTCGGACGGCGATATGACCGCGCTCAGCCGCTTCAACACGGCGTCCATCAGCCAAGACGTGCTTGAGCAGGCGGGCGAGCAGCTCGCCGGCGCCGACGAGGGCTTCGGCAGCTTGTCCGACCTGGGCCTGTTTTACATGAAGCGCCAGGCGGGCGGCGTCATGTACCTGGCGTTCGCCGACATGGGCAGCGCGAGCGGCTGGCGCGCTCTGGCGGCAACGCTCGCCGTGGTGGAGGTCGCGGCGCTGGCCGTGTTTCTCGTCATCAGCCTGTTCTTCAGCCGCTGGGCGCTGCGTCCCGTCGCCCGCGCCTGGACGCAGCAGCGCCGTTTCGTGGCCGACGCGTCGCACGATCTGAAGACCCCGCTCACCGTGATCCTTGCCAACACGTCCATCGCGCTCGAGCATCCCGAGCGCAGCGTGGCAAGCCAAAGCCAGTGGCTCGAGAGCACGCAGCACGAGGCCGAGGCCATGCAAGGGCTGGTGGGCGACCTGCTCACGTTGGCGAAGATGGACGAGGAGGAGGCCGCCGCGCAATCCGGCGCCGCGCGCCCTGCCCTCGAGGAAGTCGACCTGTCCGACGTCATCGAAGGCGAGGTCCTGCAGTTCGAATCGGTGGCGTTCGAACGCGGCGTGAAGCTGGGATCGCAGGTGGAGCCGGGCATCAAGCTGCGCGGCAACGAGCAGCGGCTGCGCCGCTTGGCGGGCACGCTCATCGACAACGCCTGCAAATACGTCGACGACGGGGGAGCGGTCGACGTGGCGCTTTCGCGCGCGGGCAAGCACGCAAGGTTCGAGGTGCGCAATACCGGCGCGCCCATATCCCCTGAAGATCTTCCCCATGTGTTCGACCGTTTCTATCGCGCGGACAAGGCGCGCACGGGCGGCGCCGGCGGGCACGGCCTGGGGCTTGCCATCGCGCGGGCCATCGCCGAGGAGCACGGCGGCACGTTGACGGCTTCCAGCACGCAGGCCGAAGGCACCGTGTTCGCCGCAACCCTGCCGTTGAAGTAACGGAAGATGCGCCCCTCTCCGCGCCGCTCGCCGCGTTGCTTTCGTGGAAGCCGTTCCGGCGCGCGCATCGGTGCTATCATACATGTTTACTTGCAAATCACGGAACAAGCGAGGCAGCCCATGCTTTTGTGCGCGCAGTACGTGCTTCCCATCACGTCGGAACCCATCCACAACGGTGCGGTGCTCGTTCGCGACGGCGCCATCCGCGACGTCGGCGACGCCGCTATGCTCAAGTTGCGCTATCCCGATGAGAAGGTCTCCGATTTCGGCCAGGCGGCCATCCTGCCCGGCTTCGTCGACCTGCACACCCACCTGGAGAACGCGGTCATGCGCGGCATCGTCCACGATGTCCCCTATGCCACCTGGATTATGACCATGCGCGAACTGTCCGCGAAGATGGACGTGGCAGATTGGTACGACTCGGCCATTCTGGGCGGTCTCGAGTCGCTTTCCAGCGGCATCACCACCGTGGCCGACATCACCACCTCGGGCGCTAGCTGCACCGCCATGCAGAAGCTCGGCATGCGCGGCGTCGTCTACCGCGAGGTGGGCGCCATGGACCGCCGTCGCGTGGACTTCGCCATGCACCAGGCCGAGAACGATCTGGCACATTGGCAGGAAGAAGTCGACTCCGACCGCCTGACCATCGGCCTTGCGCCGTCGTCGCTGTTCACCTGCAACCCGGAGATCTTCCGCAAGGTCGCTCAGCTTGCCACCAAGGAGAACCTTCCCGTGGCGCTGCGCGTCGCCGGCGACCGCGAGGAATGCGACTTCGTGCGCTACGGCTCCTCGCCCTTCTCCGTCCACTCCATGGACACCACGCGCTGCTTCGTGGAGGTCCCGCCGTGGCTGCCCACGGGCACCACGCCGGTCAACTACGTGCTGAACTGGGGCGCGTTCGAAAGCGACAACGTTATGATGGTGCACGGCGTGTACGTCGATGACCATGACGTGGCCAAGCTCAGGGAGTACGACGTCTCCATCGCCAGCTGCCCGCGCATCAACGCGCAGCTGGGCATGGGCGTCGCCCCGCTCGCCGAGTTCTTGAACAACGGTCTGCGCGTGGGCCTGGGCACCGACAGCCCCGCCGCCACCGACTCCACCGACATGATCTCGGAGATGCACACCGGCATGCTCATCCAGCGCGCCGTGAACCCGCGCAACTTCATGAAGTCCTCCACCATGCTGGAAATGGCCACTATCGGCGGTGCCCGTGCGCTGCGCATGGATGACAAGATCGGCAGCCTGGAAGTGGGCAAGCTGGCCGACGTCATCGCCGTCGACCTGTCCGGTTCGCACCAAACGCCCGCAACCGACCCGGTTTCGGCCGTGGTCAACGCCTGCACCGGCTCCGACGTGCTCATGACCATGGTGGGCGGCAACGTGCTGTACGAGAAGAGCAGCTGGCATGTGGGCGTGGAAGTGGCCCGCAGCATCGCCCGCGTCATCGAGATCCGCGGCAAGCTAAGGTAGCTGGCAATGGGAACGAACCAAAAGCTCACGGCCAAGCAGAAGGCCGAACGCATCAAGGCGGCCCAGGAGCGCGAGGCTCGCGAGAAGGCGCGCCGCGAGGCGGCGGCCCGCACGAAGAAGATCTTCACTGTGGTGGTGTGCGTCATCCTGGTGCTGGCGCTCGGCATCCCAACCATCGCGCTTTCCGTGCTGTCCATGTAACAATCCTTGGCAACTGATAACGCCCCGGTCCCCGAACGCAGCTTCCCTAGGAAGAACTTTTCTGTAAAGGAAGTGCGCGCGAAGGGGGCCGGGGCGTTTGTGTTACCATGAATGGCTGTTGCGCGCAAGCGCGAAAAGAGTAAAGGGAACGCACGCAAAGGGGAATGCTTTGTTTGGTATCGGTGGATTTGAGCTATTTCTCATTCTGCTGTTCGGTTTCCTGCTGTTCGGCCCCGACAAGCTGCCCGCAATGGCGAAAACGCTTGGCAAGGCCATCGGCAAGTTCCGCAATGCGCAGGAGGAGATGAACAAGGTTATCAAGAACGAGGTGTACGACCCCGATTCCGATGAACCGTTCAAGAACCCGCTCGATGTTATGGAAAAGGCGGCCGACGCAGGCAAGAAGGCTGCCAACGGCGCAAGCAAAGCGGTGAGCAGCGCAAGCAAGGCCGTGTCCTCGCATAGCTCCTCGACCGCAACGGCGTCCAAGCCGCGCCCGGCGGGGCAGCAGGAAAGCTTCAGCGAGCGCAAGGCCCGCTACGATCGCGAGCGCGCCGCCAAGCAGGCCGCCGAAGCCGAAAGGGCCGAGGCAGCCAAGCAGGCCGCGCTGGCCGCAGCCGACGCCCAGTCGACCGAGGCCGCATCTCCCGAAACCGCCGCGCAAGCGGCTCCCGCGGCGCCCGCCGCACCGGCAGCGCCCGCTGCCCAGTCTTCCGAAACCGAAACGAAGGGGGAGTAACCGATGCCTATCGGACCGGCGCGAATGCCCCTATTCGATCATCTGGGCGAGCTGCGCATGCGCTTGGTGCGCATCGTCGTGTGCCTGCTCGTCGGCGTGTGCGTGTTCTACTTCGCCACGCCCACCATGGGCCAGTTCCTGATGATCCCCATTGCCGAGTACCTGCCGAAGGGCCCCGACGGCCTGCCGTCGTTCATGGCCATCGACCCGTTCGAGGCGTTCTCCACCCGCTTCAAGATCTCCATCTGGGCGGCCATCGTGGCCTGCTCGCCGGTTATCCTGTGGCAGTTGCTGGCGTTCTTCCTGCCGGCGCTCAAGCCCAACGAGCGCAAGTGGTTCATCCCCACGTTCGCCGCGGCGGTGGCGCTGTTCATCGTGGGCACCGTGTTCTGCTACTGCATCATCCTGAACCCGGCGTTCCAGTGGCTCACCGACCAGGCCATGGGCTTGGGCACCGTCACGCCGCGTATGGCCAGTTACGTGGACATCATCATCAAGTTCGAGCTGGGCTTCGGCGTGGCCTTCGAGCTGCCGCTGGTCATCTTCTATCTGGTGGTGTTCAACGTGGTGCCGTACAAGAAGCTGCGCAATAGCTGGCGCGGCATCTATGTCGGCCTGCTGGTGTTCTGCGCCATCGTCACGCCCGACGCATCGCCGGTCACCATGGCGCTCATGTTCGCCGCGCTGATCGTGCTGTACGAGGTGTCGCTGCTGCTGGCCCGCATCGCGTTGGGCAGGCGCATCAAGAAGCAGAACGAGGAGCTTGCGAAGGAGGAGGGCGTTGCCCAGGCTGCTGCTCCCAAGACCAAGAAGCTCAAGGCCGTGAAGCGCAAGTAGCTTCGCCGGCAAACATATATGGTTAACCTGAAGGCCCGCTGTACGCGGGCCTTCTTGGGATAGTATGGGGTCCGTACCAATGGCGTGCGGCGTGGGCGCTGCACGGTTTCGCGGATCGAAGGAGCTGCATGCACGAGCTAGGTATCATGACCGGCGTCATGGAAGCGGTGGAGAAGTCCGCCGTGCAGGCGGGCGCCACAAAAGTGCTCAAGGTCACGCTGTCCATCGGCGAGATGACCGAGGCGATCGAGGATTCGCTGCGCTTCGCGTTCGAGGTGCTCACGGAGGACACCATGAGCGAGGGCGCGGAGCTTGAGATCAACATGGTGACGCCCCGAAGCCTTTGCCTGGACTGCGGCGCCGAGTACGAGCACGACCGTTTCCATATGGTGTGCCCCGAGTGCGGCGGCTACAACACGAAGCTTTTAGCCGGTCGCGAGCTGCAAATCGATTCCATCGAGGTGGACCTGCCCGACGACTAACGTGCGTTAGCGCGGTCCCGCGCGGTGGGCATTTGCCGTATGGGCCAAGCGGTTCCCACGCGTATTCGCTTGGCGGCGCTGCCGAAGACCGCGCACCTACGGTCGCCGCGCCTTCTCAATTCGGCTCATAACTGAAACCGCTGCTTGATCAATAGGAGGAATCAGCATGCAAATCGATATGAAGCAACCCATCCTTGACAAGAACGACCAGCTGGCGGCGCAGCTGCGCAAGCGCTTCGCCGACAACCACGTGTTCGTGCTCGACCTGCTTGCCAGCCCTGGCTCCGGCAAGACGTCCACCATCCTGGCTACCATCGAGGCGCTGCGCGATGAGTTCAACATCGCCGTCATCGAGGGCGACATCGCCAGCAACGTGGATGCCGAGAAGATCAAGGCGCAGGGCATCGCGGCCGTGCAGATCAACACGGGCGGTGCGTGCCACCTGGAGTCCAATATGATCAGCCGCGCCATCGACGTGCTCGACCTGGAGCGCCTGGACCTGATCATCGTGGAGAACGTGGGCAACCTGGTGTGCCCGACCGACTTCGACCTGGGCGAGAACGCCAAGGTCATGATCTTGTCCGTGCCCGAGGGCGACGACAAGCCGCTCAAGTATCCCGGCGTTTTCCAGGCGGCGAAGGTGGTCATCCTGAATAAGGTGGACACCATGCCCGTGTTCAACTTCGATCGCGAGGCGTTCGATGCCAGCGTGCGCCAGCTCAACCCGCAGGCCCCCATCTTCCCCATCGCCGCAACCAAGGGCGAGGGCGTCGAGGAATGGGCAACCTGGCTGGCCGAGCAGATCCGCGCCATCCAGTAGAGCAGCGCAACATATTTTATCCAAGCAGGCGGCATGTCCCAAGGCGTGCCGCCTGCTTGCGTTTCGGGGGCTCCCAATGCTGTCCTGTTTTTAATAGGAGGGGTGCCAAGATTGAGCGCTGGCGTACGCGGACGGCGGCAAGGGCAAGCTTTATACTGCCAGCCCGCCGTCCCAGGTTCGCTGGTCGTGCGATTCGACCGGTTGCCAAGCTGTTGCGTGCTGGCAATCACCTGGAAACACTGCTTGGGCATACTCGTATCCGAAGGAATCCCGCTTGTGCTGAAAGGACAGCTTTATGCGAGCGAACGATATGTACGAGGCGTGCGCCGACGCGCTGCGCGCCTATGCGGAGGATGCCGGCTTCACCGATATGGTGGTGGGGCTTTCCGGCGGCATCGATTCAAGCGTCATCGCCGTCATGTGCGCCGACGTGTTCGGCCCCGATCACGTGCACGGCGTCATGCTTCCCGGCCCCTATTCCACGGAACATTCCCTGGATGACGCGCGCGAGCTGGCGGACAACCTGGGCATCGAGACGCACGTCGTGTCCATCTGCGAGCCGTTCGAGGCGTTCGAGGCGGTGCTGCGCCGTTCGGGCTGCGGCAAGCTTTCGGGCACGGCGTCGGAGAACACGCAGGCGCGCTGCCGCACCGTGGTGCTCATGGCGCTTTCCAACGCCAACGGCTGGATGCTGGTGAACACGGGCAACCGCAGCGAGTCCATGATGGGCTACTCCACGCTCTACGGCGACACGGCCGGCGCGTTCGCGCCCATCGGCGGCCTGTACAAGACCGATGTGTACGCCATCGCGCGCTGGCGCAACGAGCGCGCCGAGCGCGACGGCCAGGTGCCGCCCATCCCCGAGCACGTGCTGGTCAAGCCGCCCAGCGCCGAGCTGGCGCCCGGCCAGGAGGACGAGAAGTCCATGGGTATCGACTACCCCACGCTCGACCGCATGCTCATCGCGCATTTCGAGCACGGCGTCAGCGAGAACGGCCTGGCGGAGGCCGGGTTCAACCGCGCCGACGTCGAGCGCGTGCTGGCGAAGGTGCGCTCGCAGGCCTTCAAGCGCGCCCTTGAGCCACCGTGTCCCAATGTGAAGTTCTACGAATAGGGAAGCGCCTGCGCGCTCCGCATATCGAGAAGATGTGACGCGCGCCGAACGGCCGACCGCGCGCGCGGCGCGTGCGTTACCATGGCGGCGATATCGAAATGGGGGACGGTGCCCGCTGCCGGTTGCGCGGCGGGCACCGTCCCTTCGCCATCTAGTGAAAGAGCATGCCACACATGAAACGCCGCGAGTTCTTCAAGCTGGTCGGTGCCTCCGCCGCCTTCGCCGCCGTGCCCCTGCTGTCGTCGTGCAGCTCTGCCGCGGTCCCCTCCTCCGAGGGGACGGGCGTGCTCGGCCAGCCTCAGGTGTCGTTCTCCACATCGGTGGACGTGCTCATCCTGGGCAGCGGCATGGCGGGCCTTTCGGCTGCCATGGACCCCTCCGAGGCGGGGCTGACGGTCATGGTGGCCGAGAAGCTCGACGTGCTGGGCGGCGAAAGCTACGAATCCAACGCCGTCATGGAGGTGTGCGGCAGCCAGCTGCAGAAGGACGCGGGCATCACCGAGACCTGCGACGATGTTTGGCCCGAGCGCAAGGAGCAGCTGAAGAGCGCCGGCGTTACCGACCTGGATTTCGCGAAGCGCCTGTTCTATGCGGCGCCCGAGTGGGTCGACCGCATGAAAAGCTCGTACGGCGCCCAGTTCGCCGACCCCGCCAGCTATTCCGCCAACGAGGCGAACCGCCGCCGCGTGCTGCCGAAAAACGGCATCGGCGATACCGAGAGCATCATGATCCCGCTGCGCGACAAGCTTGCGGCGAAGGGCGTGCAATTCTCCACCGACTATCGCGCAACCGGGTTCATCCTGGACGAGGCCGGCAAGGTGTGCGGCGTGCGCTTCTTCACCGGTAAGAAGGAGCAGTCCGGCGTGGCCGACGTGCATGCGCGCGCCGTGGTGGTGGCCACGGGCGGGTTCGCCAGCAACCAGTCGCTCGTGCGCGAGTACCTGTCGGCGTGGGAACGCATCGGCTGCTACACCGCCGCATCCATGGGGGAGGGTCACAAGCTGTGCCAGGCGCTCGGCGCGCAGCTCAGCGACATGAGCGTGACCCCTTCGGTGACCAGCGATCTTCCGCCGGCGGCGGCGTGGAGCATGTTCGCGCGCACGATCGTGGTGGACGCGCAGGGCAACCGTTTCGCCAACGAGGACTACATGCGCAACCTGTGCGCCACGTGCTTCACTCAGGAGCGCGGCTATTTCTGGACCATCTTCGATAGCGGTATCTCGGAGAGCGGGCAGGCGCGCAGCGCGGCGCAGGTGACGTCGAAGAACGCGTCGCGTTTGGTGGGCCCGTGCGACACGGTGGCGCAGCTGGCGTCGGGCATGGGCGTGTCCGAGGACGTGCTGGGCAAGACCGTCGACCGATTCTCCGGCATGGTGGAGGCCGGCAAGGACTCGGATTTCGGCCGCAAGCAGTTCCTGGAAAACCTGAAGCCGCCGTATTACGCGCTCAAGCAGTTCCCCGTGCGCTTCCGCACGCGCGGCGGTGCGGTGGTCGACGGCAGCGGGCGCCTGCTGGACGCTGCCGGCAAGGCCATTCCAGGCGTGTACTGTTGCGGGGCGGCCGCGCAGGGCGGCGGCGAGAGCTTGACCACCAACGGCGCCTTCGGCGTGCTTACAGGCAAGGCCGTGACCGAGGATCTGGGAGCGGCATAGCCTTATCGTCCGCATCCGCGTGATTACCCCGGGCGGCGTATGGTGCGCTCGGCGCGCTCGGGATACCATGGACGGCATGGATAACCTTCTTATGACATATCGCGACATGACGGCGCGTGACTGGCTGGTCGACGCCGCGGTGACGCTGGCGGCGTTCGCCGTCGGCTGCCTGCAGCTTATGCTCACCGCGTCGTCGATCATCATTCCCGACTTGGCGCTTCGCCAATATCTCGGCGTGGTCAATGTGGTGCCCGACCTGCAGGTGTTCGTGGGCCTGGGCATGACGGTGGTGCCGCTCGTGCTGCGTCGCCGCTTCCCACTGCCCGTGTTCGCCGCGTGCCTGGTCATCTTCCTGGGCCTGCAGGTCAGGTTCTCGGGCTTCTCCATGACGGTGGTCGGGCCGCTGGTGGCGCTCTATACCGTGGCGGCGGAATGCGGCACCGTGCCCGGCGTCGCCTGCGGCGCGGCGGCGGTGCTGTCGCTGCTGTTCGCCGGCGCGCCCATGCAGGCGGCAAGCATGGTGTTCTTCACGCGCTTTCAAAACATCGCGCTCATGGTGGCAGCGGTGCTCGCCGGTTACGCCTATCGCACGCATGCGGCGTACGTGCGCGCGGTGGAGCAGCGCGCGGTCGAGGCCGAGCGCACGCGCGAGGAGGAGGCCGCCCGCCGCGTGGAGGAGGAGCGCGTGCGCATCGCCCGCGAAGTGCACGACATCACGGCGCACTCGCTCTCGGCGGTGAGCATCCAGCTGGCAGCGGCCGAACGGCTGGTGGAGCGCGATCCCCAGATGGCGAAGGAGGCGGTGTCCACGGCGCGCGCCACGGCGAAGGCCGCGCTCGACGACATCCGCTCGATGATCGGCGTGCTGCGCCACGGCGATGACGCGGCCGAGACCATGCCCGCCGCGGGAACGAACCAGGTGGACGAGCTGGAGTCGTATCTGCGCGGCGCCGGCCTGGACGTGACGCTCGATATGGCGGCATACGATCGAGTCCGCGTGCCCGCGCACGTTGACATGGCGCTGTTCACCGTGGCGCGCGAGGCGTGCACGAACGCGGTTCGGCATGCGCGGGCGCAGCGCGTGTCGCTGCGGTTCGCGGTGGAGGACGGCGCGGCAACGCTGTCTGTGATCGATGACGGCGCCGGCTGCGGCGTTACGGCGCAACCGGCCGATATGGCGGCACCCCAACTGCCGCGGGCTGCCGACGGCGCCGGCCACGGCGTCGCGGGCATGGCCGAGCGCATCCACGTGCTCGGCGGGTCGTTCTCGGCAGGCGATGGCGAAAACGGCGGGTTTTGCGTGCGCGCGAGCATCCCGCTTCGCGGAACGGAGGCATAGCGAATGGAACAGACGCTCAACGGCGAAGGCGCGGCAAGTGCATCCCCGCAGGCGGCAAGCGCCCCGGGCGCCCCGCGCCCTGTGCGCGTGCTGGTGGCCGACGACCAGGACCTGGTGCGCAGCGGCTTTCGCATGATCTTGTCGTCCTACGACGGCATCGAGGTGGTGGGCGAGGCGCGCGACGGCGAGCAGGCGGTGCAGCTTGCCGAGCGCCTGCGCCCCGACGTGGTGCTCATGGACATCCGCATGCCGCGCGTCAATGGCATCGAAGCCACGCGCGCTATCCGTTCCAACGCCGCCCTCGCGGGCGTGCAAGTGCTTATCCTCACCACATTTGACCTGGACGAATACGTTTACGACGCGCTGTCGGCGGGCGCCGGCGGCTTCCTTCTCAAAGACGCTGAGCCCGACGAGATCGCATCGGCGGTGCGCGTGGTGGCG
Organism: uncultured Coriobacteriaceae bacterium; assembly: GCA_900550055.1. Taxonomy (GTDB): domain Bacteria; phylum Actinomycetota; class Coriobacteriia; order Coriobacteriales; family Eggerthellaceae; genus Senegalimassilia. Next base: position 35,325 of record URQU01000006.1, read on the forward strand.
GCGGGCGAGGCGCTTATCGAGCCGTCCATCACGCGCCGGCTCATCGAGACGTTCGTGGCGGCGCGCCCAGGCGTGCCCGCGGGCACCGCGGCACGCGGCATCGACCAGCTCACCGACCGCGAGCGCGAGATCCTCACGCTGGTGGCTCGCGGCCTGAACAACGACCAGATCGGCGAGCGCCTGTTCATCAGCCCCGCAACGGTCAAAACGCACCTCGCGCGCATCATGGCGAAGCTCGACGCGCACGACCGCGCTCAGCTGGTGGTGCGCGCCTACGAGAGCGGTTTGGTGAAGCCCGGCGTGGCATAAAAGCTGGCGAAAGGGGGGGCGCCGGCGGCTATCGGCCGCCGGCGCTCCCCCTGCCTTATGCAGCTGCGCAAGAACTTTTCGAAGCGCGCCATAAATCACCGTAATCCACTTGCAATCGGACGGTCGGCTGCTATAGTAGGCAATGTGTTTAGCACTCGTTACCAAAGAGTGCTAGCACTCAGAAAGACAGAGTGGTTAAATAACGGGTATGCGAAACCAATCTCGCGTAATCGATGCGAAAGGAAGGCAGCGTTATGAATCTGAAACCCCTGGGCGACCGCGTTATCGTGAAGGCCGACGAAGCTGAGGAGACCACGGCTTCTGGTCTGTTCATCGCATCCGAGGCCAAGGAAAAGCCTCAGAGCGGCGTCGTTCTGGCAGTCGGCGCTGGCAAGCCCGATAAGGACGGCAACCTGGTTCCCGTTCCCGTGAAGGTCGGCGACAAGGTCGTCTACGGCAAGTTCGGCGGCCAGGAGATCAAGGTCGACGGCGAGGATCTGCTCATCCTGCGCGCCGACGATCTGTACGGCGTCTTCGAATAAGTTTCGATCGTTTCACCTCGTCAGTAAGTATGGGCCTGCGCCCGGTATCTTGGAACCGCGCGCAGGCCGCATTCGAAAGGAAGCTTTAGAATGGCTAAGGATATCAAGTTCGAGGCTGATGCCCGCAGCGCTCTTGCCGCAGGCGTCAACAAGCTGGCAAACGCCGTCAAGGTCACGCTCGGCCCCAAGGGCCGCTACGTCGCCCTTGAGAAGTCCTTCGGCGCTCCGCTGATCACCAACGACGGCGTCACCGTCGCCAAGGAAGTCGAGCTGGAGGATCCGGTCGAGAACATGGGCGCTCAGCTCATCCGCGAGGCCGCTGTTAAGACCAACGACGTCGCCGGCGACGGTACCACCACCGCCACCCTGCTGGCCGACGTGATCGTCTCCGAGGGCCTGCGCAACGTCACCGCCGGCGCCGACGCCCTGGGCATCCGCCGCGGCATCCAGAAGGCAACCGACGCCGTGGTCGAGGCCATCAAGGCCGACGCCACCCCGGTTTCCACCACCGAGCAGATCACCAACGTCGGCACCATCTCCGCCGGCGATGCCGTGATCGGCGCCAAGATCGCCGAGGCCATGGACGCCGTGGGCAAGGACGGCGCCATCTCCGTCGAGGATTCCCAGACCTTCGGCCTGGACATGGACATCGTCGAGGGCATGCAGTACGAGCGCGGCTACATCAGCCCCTACATGGCCACCGACATGGAGAAGATGGAAGCCAACCTCTCCGACCCCTACATCCTGCTGACCGATCAGAAGATCTCCAACATCCAGGACATGGTACCGCTGCTGGAGCAGATCATGAAGACCGGCCGTCCGCTGTTCATCGTCGCTGAGGACGTTGAGGGCGAGGCTCTGGCCACCATCCTGCTGAACAAGCTGCGCGGCACCTTCACCGCCGTGGCCATCAAGGCCCCGGGCTTCGGTGACCGCCGCAAGCGCATCCTCGAGGACATCGCCGCCGTCACCGGCGCGCAGGTCATCGACAAGGACTTCGGCATGACCCTGGCCGATGCCAAGATCGAGATGCTCGGCACCGCCAAGACCGTCAAGGTCACCAAGGACCGTGCCCTGATCGTGGACGGCGCCGGCGACAAGGCCGCCATCCAGGACCGCATCACCCACATCAAGAAGGAGCTGGAGCGCGTCGACTCCGACTTCGATCGTGACAAGCTCCAGGAGCGCCTGGCCAAGCTGTCCGGCGGCGTGGCCGTGCTGAAGGTGGGCGCTGCCACCGAGGCCGAGCTCAAGGAGAAGAAGTCCCGCATTGAGGACGCCCTGCAGGCTACCCGCGCTGCTGTCGAGGAGGGCATCGTCGCAGGCGGCGGCGTGGCTCTGATCAACGCTATCCCGGCTCTGGACACGCTCGAGATCACCGACGCTGACGAGAAGGTCGGCGTGGAGATCATCCGCAAGGCCATGGAGGCCCCCATGCGCGCCATCGCTCAGAACGCTGGCTTCGAGGGCTCCGTCATGGTCGACAAGGTCCGCCACATGGAGAAGGGCGAGGGCGTGAACTTCGCCGACGGCACCACCGGCAAGATGATCGAGATGGGCGTCAACGACCCCGTCAAGGTTACCCGCACGGCTCTGCAGTCCGCTGCTTCCGTGGCTGCCCTGATCCTCATCACCGAGTGCACCATCAACGAGATCCCGAAGGATCCCGATCCGGCGGCCGCTGCTGCTGCCGCAGGTGCAGCCGGTATGGGCGGCATGATGTAAGCAATAGGTTCATAAACCTTGCAGCAAAAGGGCCCGCTTCGGCGGGCCCTTTTTCGCGTCTTTGCACCTATTCGGGCGGGGTCGGCGAAGTCGAAGCAGATGCCCGTGCTCGACCGCAGCGTCTCATCCGAATCGGGGATGCGGGGCGTCTTTGGGTTTCGCGGCTTTCCCGTTGTCGTAGGAAACGTTGTTGTCGATGCCGGTGTATATTTCCCGATGGATCTTGGCCTGATCTTTGTGGTTGACCTGGGCTTTCGGGCGGGTATTCGAGGTGGCGCTCACGCTGACCTAGCTATTTTGGGCGCGGGATGCATCAATGGATATGTCGTTCGCGCTTATGGCGGAGCTTGATTCAGATTGCAAAAGTTAGCTGTTGTTCACAGTTTCTTCATGTTCAGCTTGACGGGTTCTGTAAACTGGGAACCTGACGCATGAAACGCATCGAACGCATGCGCAGGCAAGGGTATTTCTCAATCGCAAGGCAAGGTTCATGGAAGACATCGCGCATATCATCGGGCACGTCCTCGAGCATTCCATCGAGGATACGCTGTACCTTATCCCGTTTCTGTTCGTTACCTATTTAGCTATGGAGTGGCTTGAGCATAAGGCAGGCGACAAGGCCGAGGAGGCCGTGCGGCGCGCGGGCGCGGCGGGACCGGTGGTCGGCGCGCTCGTGGGCATCGTGCCGCAATGCGGCTTCTCGGCGGCGGCGGCAACGCTGTGGGCGGGCCGCGTGATTACGCTGGGCACGCTGTTCGCGGTGTTCCTGTCCACTTCCGACGAGATGCTGCCCATCTTCCTGGCCGAGCAGGTGGCGCCGATGACCATCCTGAAGATCATGGGCGTGAAGCTGATGATCGGCATGGTCATGGGATTCGTGGTGGACGCGGCTGTCCGCTTGGCGCGTCGCGACCGCGAGAAGCTGCGCATCCACGAGCTGTGCGAGCGCGACCACTGCCACTGCAACGGCGATTGCGAGGCTTGCGAGCAGCAGCCGGAGCTGGCGTACGATTTCGAGCACGACGAGGAGCACGAGCACCATCACGAGGGCGGCTCAATCCTGCGCAGCGCGCTCAAGCATACCGTGCAGGTCACGGTGTTCATCTTCATCATCACCCTTGTGCTCGACGGCGCGCTGGAGCTGGTCGGCGAGGACGCGCTGGCCGCGTTCCTGGGCAGCAACCCGGTGCTGTCCGTGCTGGGCAGCGCGCTGGTGGGCCTCATCCCGAACTGCGCGGCAAGCGTGGTGATCGCGCAGCTCTATGTCGAGGGCGCGCTCGGCGCGGGCGCCATGATGGCGGGCCTTCTGGTGTCGGCGGGCGTGGGACTTCTGGTGCTGTTCCGCACCAACCGCGGCCTTCGCCAGAACCTCATCGTGCTGGCGGGCCTGTGGGCCACGGGCGCGTTCTGGGGCCTTATCATCTCCGCGTTCGGCATCGTGTTCTAGGGCGCTGAAGCCGCGGTCGCGGGCCGAAGCGGCTATACGCTGAAGGGCCGCATCCGGTTCCCGCCAGGCGGGGGCGGGTGCGGCCCTTCCGTCGTTTTAGGCGCATGGCCGCGCGCCGTGGTGCTGTGATAGCATGGCTCCAACGATGAAAGGAGCATGCAATGGCAACCCTTGATGCCGGTATCACCCGCGAAACGGCTTTCGACCTGCTCAAAGCCCACAACCAAGACGCCTTCCACATCGAGCACGGCGAGACGGTCGAGCAGACCATGCGCTATTTCGCACGCGAGTTCGATGCGGAGAACGAGGGCTTTTGGGGCATCGTCGGCCTGCTGCACGACCTTGACTGGGAAGAGCACGACGACGATCCCGAGAACCACACGGTATATGCGGCGGAGCTGATCGCGGCAGCCGGCGGGTCGCCCGAGTTCATCCGCGCCATTCAGACGCACAACAGCGATTTCAACCCCGGTCTGCCCGCGCCCGAGCTGCAGATGGAGAAGGTGCTCTTCGCCACCGAGGAGCTGACGGGGCTTATCGGCGCGGCGGTCGTCATGCGCCCGAGCAAATCCGTCATGGACTTCAACGTGAAGTCGCTCAAGAAGAAGTTCAAGGACAAGCGCTTCGCCGCCGGCGTGAACCGCGACGTCATCCGCCGCGGCGCTGACATGCTGGGATGGGGGCTCGACGAGCTGTTCGAGCGCACCATCGCCGCCATGCAGTCGTTCGCGCCCGATCGTGACACGTTCGTTGCGGGCGAGTAGCGCCTCGACGCAATATCCGCCCAAAAGAACGAAACGCCCGGCGTCCCGTCGAGGGTCGCCGGGCGTTCTGGCGTTCAGCGCTCGTCGTCTTCGCGGCGGCAGCCGCTTCGCTTCCTTGCCTGTGGATCTTACCCGCTAGCGCCTGTTGAAGGGGCGCATGGTCACGGGGATGCCGTTCTCGCAGATCAGCTTCGGCTCGCCTTGGATGAGTGGGCGGAAGTAATCGAGCGCCTTGTCGGAGACGCCTTGGTAGTTCGGCAGGATCCATTCGCTGGGGAAGGGGCGCACGAAGTTGGCAAGGTCGGCGGCGGGGCAGGCGAAGAACTCGGTGTTGTAGCCGCCGTCGGAGCCCTGGCCGCGGCGGATGCCCACCACCTGCCCGGTGAACTCGGGCTTCGCGCTGCGCATGTGTGCGGAAACGCCCAGGTCGTAGGACTCCTCAAGGTCGACCAGGCTCATGGCGAAGTTGCTCGAGCGTGCCACGCGCGACAGGTCCTGCACCACGCATCGCGGCACGATACCGGCTTCCACGATCATGGACTTCAGCCGTCCGGCGGCCCCGCCCAGCATGGCGTGGCCCAGTCCGTCGGCGGCCTTGCCGTTGGCCGACAGGTACGTGCCGTCGTACCAGCGCGCGCCTTCCGACACCACCACGTAGCAGCTGCCCTGCTGCTCCATCTTCGCGCGCACTTGCTCCAGGAAGATGCTGCGGCGGAAGTCCACCTCGGGCAGCACGAGCAGGTCGACGTCGCCGGTCAAGCACGTGCTGGCCGCAAGCCAGCCCGCGTCGCGGCCCATGGTCTCCAACACGAACACCTCGGGGCGCGTGTAGGCGTCGTAGTCCATGCGTGTGGCGTGCGTTATCTCGCACGCCACCTTCGCGGCGCTGGCGAAGCCGGGGCAGTGGTCCATAAGCCCCAGGTCGTTGTCGACGGTCTTCGGGATGCCGATGAAGCGCTTGTCCAGGTTTCGCTCAGCTGCCCAGGCGGTCATGGCGGCAACCGTGGACATGGAACCGTTGCCGCCGATGTAGAACATGGTGGAGATGTCGTTCTCGTCCATGACGTCGATAAGCCGCTGGAAATCGGCCTCGTCGGAGAACTTGTAGCGGCACGTGCCCAGCGCGCACGAGGGCGTTTGCTTGAGCACCTCGATCTCGCGGCCGCTTAAATCGGTCAGGTCGAACAGGTTGCCCGCCAACGTGCCCTCGATGCCGTGAAGGCCTCCTAGGACGCGGTCGTAGAGCGGGTTGAGCTGGTTTGCGCGGATGACGCCGGCGAGGCTGGCGTTGATGACGGCGGTGGGGCCGCCCGATTGGGCGACGAGGCAGTTGGCCATGCGATGCTCCTGCACGTTGTTCAGGGTAGGAAGGCCTCATTATCGCACGCCCGCGCCAGGCTGCGGGCGAAGGGCGAAAGGCTGCAAAAAAGCTGCGAACGGCGCAGGTGCGGCAGGGGCGAACGGGGCGGCGTCGCGCGGTCCTCCGTCATCGTCGCGTCTCTTTGCGGAGCGGCTCGGCACGTCGCCCGAACCGCTTGCGACGTTGCCCGCCGACCGCGGCACTTCCCGGCGGCGGCGCCATGCAGTTGTGCGACAATAGAGAGGAACTATAGGAAAGCACTGCAATAAGTAGGTAATCACCATGTCTGCCAGATTCAACATCAAGGCGGCAGAGCCCGAGGCGGTCGCATGCCTGCAGCGCGAGCTGCACATGCCGCACTTCATCGCGGCCACGCTCGTTTCGCGCGGCATCGACACCCCGGAAGCCGCGAACCGTTTCCTCACGCCGTCGTTGGAGCGCGACTGGCGCGACCCCTACATCATCCCCGGGTTGTCCGAGGCCGCCGATGCGCTGGAGGCCGCCATCCGCCGCGGCGACCACATCCTTGTGTTCGGCGATTTCGACCTGGACGGCATCTCCGCCACCACCGTCATGACGCGCGGCCTGCGCGAGTTCGGCGCGCACGTCACGCCGTTCATCCCCCGCCGCTTCGAGGAGGGTTATGCCATCACCCCGGCGGCCATCGAACGCTTGTCGCAGGTCAAACCCGACTTCCTGGTCACCGTCGACTGCGGCATCGCCTGCAAGGCCGAGGTGCGGCTGCTGCAGGAGCGCGGCATCGAGGTGGCCATCACCGACCATCACGAGCCTTCCGACCTAGTGCCCGAGGGCGTGCCCGTGGCCGATCCGAAGTGCGACTCCGCCTGCCCCAGCGCCATCCTGGCCGGCGTGGGCGTGGCGCTCAAGATGGTGCAGGCGCTGGGCGGACGCTTCGGCAAGCCGCACCTGTGGCGCCAGTACACCGACTTCGCCACGCTCGGCACCATCGCCGACCTCATGCCCATGCGCGACGAGAACCGCGCCCTGGTGGCCGACGGCCTGCGTCGCATCAACCAGGCACCGCGCCCGTGCATCGCCGCGCTGCTCGACACCTCCGGCGCCTCCGGCAAGCAGGTCACCGCCACCAACCTCAGCTTCTCCATCATCCCGCGTCTGAACGCCGCCGGCCGCATGGGCGACGCGCAGCTGGCGCTCGACCTTCTGCTCACCGACGACTTCGAGCAGGCCAACCAGCAGGCGCAGCGCCTCGAGGGCGTCAACGACCAGCGCCGCGCCATCGAGGCGGAGCTCTCCGAGATCGCCAAGGCCCAGGCCGCCGAAACCTACAAGGGCCAGCGCGCCTTGGTGGTGGCCGGCGAAGGGTGGCACGAGGGCGTGAAGGGCATCGTGGCAAGCCGCCTGGTGAACACCTACGGCGTGCCCTGCCTGCTGTTCACCATCGACGGCGACGAGGCGCGCGGCAGCGGCCGCAGCGTGGGCCAGGTCAACCTGTTCAAGGCCGTGGAAAGCTGCTCCGACCTGCTGCTGCGCTTCGGCGGGCACGAAGCCGCCGTGGGCGTGACGCTTCCCACCGAGAAACTGCCCGAGTTCGAGCGCCGCCTGTGCGAGTACATGGACGCGTTGCCCGAGGGGGCGTTCCACCCGCTCATCACCATCGACGCATGCGTGAACCTCGACGAGCTCACGCTGCGAAACGTCGCGCAGCTCGATGCGCTGGCCCCGTTCGGCCAGGAGCATCCCGTGCCCGTGTACCTGGCGCGCGACGTCACGCTGCTGCACAGCCGCGCGGTGGGCGCCGAGCGCAACCACTTCTCGTGCTCGCTTTCCAACGGGCGCACCACGGTTGCCGGCATCATGTTCCACTGCAACGACATCGAGGCGCTCATGAAGACCGACAGCGTGGTCAACGCCGCCTTCGAGGTGCAGATAGACGAATGGAAGAACCGCCGCAGCGTGAAGGCCATGCTCAAGTCGCTGTCGCCGGCGCGCACGTGCGTCGCCCTGGAGGCGTGCTTGAACCCGGAGAACCTCAGCTTCGTGAGCGACCTGTACGCCACGCGCGACGAGGAGCTGTGCGCCGACGCGCCGCACGACCCCGAGGCCATCGAGGAATACGAGAACGAGCTGGAGGTCAACCGCGCCCATTGGGAGGCCATGGCGCGCCAGGACCCGCAGCGCCTGCGCGAGCACATCGTGCGCGCCATCATCGGCGACGGCCAGCTTCACCAGGCGCAACGCGACATCTTGGACAACCTTGCCGAAGGCAGGTCGGTGCTCGGCGTCATGGTCACGGGCCGCGGCAAATCGCTGACCTTCCAGGTGCATGCCACGCTGCGCGCGCTGGCTGCCCGCGAGGCCAGCCTGTTCGTGTATCCGCTGCGCGCCCTCATCGCCGACCAGGCGTTTCATCTGCGCGAGGCGCTGGCGCCTTTCGGCATCACCGTGGTCACGCTCACCGGCGAGTCCACGGTCGACGAGCGCCGTCAGGCGTTCGCGGGCCTGGCCGACGGCAGCGTGGACATCGCGCTGACCACGCCCGAGTTTTTGGCCTGGCACGCCGACTCGTTCGCCTATACCGGTCGCGTGAAGTTCGTGGTGGTCGACGAGGCGCACCATGTGGGCCTGGCGCGCGCCGGCCAGCGCGAGGCGTACGCCACCATCGGCGCCGCGGTACGCAGGTTGGGCAACCCCACGGTGCTCGCGCTTACCGCCACGGCCGATGACGAGTGCGCGCAGGCGGTGCGCCGCGAGCTTCCCATCGACGCGTGCGTGTTCGACGCCTCCGATCGCCCGAATCTGCGCTTGGACGACCGCCGCAACGTGCCCAGCCGCGACAACTACCTGGCCAACCTGGTGGCAACCGGCGAGAAGACGGTGGTGTTCGTGAACTCCCGCGAGCAGTCCGTGGCCGTCGCCCGCGCGCTGCGCAAGCACGCGCCGCAGGTGGCGCCGCTCATCGGCTTCTACAACGCCGGCCTGTCGCGCAGCGAGCGCAAACGCATCGAGCAGCTGTTCCGCACCGATGCGCTTTTGGTGCTCATCGCCACCAGCGCGTTCGGCGAGGGCGTGGATATCCCGAACATCCGCCATGTGGTGCTGTACCACATGCCGTTCAATGAAATAGAATTCAACCAGATGTCGGGCCGTGCCGGACGCGACGGCAAGCCGGCCTGCGTGCACCTGCTGTTCAGCCGCAACGACTGCGCCCTCAACGAGCGCATCCTGGCGGATATGACGCCGTGCCATGACAGCTTGGCGCAGGTGTATCGCAAGCTGCGCGATATGCAGCGCGCCTCCGATACGCTGTTCTTCACCACCAGCGATGCCGAGCTGGCCAAGAACGTGTCCACCGACATCTTCCCGGTGAACACGGCGTCGGTCACGTGCGCCGTGGCGGTGTTCCGCGAGCTGGGGCTTATCGAGGCGCACGCCATGTTCGGCCCCGACGGGTTGGTCCGCTCCATCCACGTGAAGGACACGCAGGACAAGGTGCAGCTCACCGACAGCGTGCGCTATCGCGAGGGAATGGACGAGCGCGAGATCTTCCACGCGTTCCGCGATTGGGTTATGCGCAGCAACGCCTGCGACCTGCAGAGGCGCGTCTCCCATCCCATCCTGCCCACCACCGCCGTTGCAAAGGAGGCTGGAAATGAACAAGTCGAATAGCCGATCGGATCAGGGCCTGCTGGGGGCGCAGCCCGACGTTGTCCGGCAAACCGTCGACGATAGCCTGCTGGGCCGCCCGCACGTGGCGGAGAAGGCGTTTTCCACCGAGGCCACCAAGGTGCTGCCCAAGGGCGAGAAAACGCCTGATGAGCGCTTCGCCGATCTGCAGGATATGACGCGTGGCTACCTGACCGACGAGGAGGAGGCCAAGCTCGAGAAGGCCTTCCGCTTCGCCGCCGCGGCTCACGAGGGCGCGTGCCGCAAGTCGGGCGAGCCGTTCATCGCGCATCCGGTGGAGGTGGCCATCATCCTGGCCGACCTGCGCATGGACGTGGAAACGCTGTGCGCGGCGCTTCTACACGACACGGTGGAGGATACCGACGTGACCAGCCAGCTGGTCGAACAGGAGTTCGGCCCGCACGTGGCGCAGCTCGTCGACGGCGTCACCAAGATCACGCGCATCGAGGTGGAAACGCTCACCGACGAGCAGGCGGCAACCATCCGCAAGATGTTCGTCGCCATGAGCAAGGACATCCGCGTCATCGTCATCAAGCTGGCCGACCGCCTGCACAACATGCGCACCCTGGCGGCGCTCAAGGAGGACCGCCGCATCTTCAAGTCGCGCGAGACGCTTGAAATCTACGCGCCCATCGCGCACCGCCTGGGCATCAACTCCATCAAATGGGAGCTTGAGGACTTGAGCTTCTACTACCTCGAGCCCAACAAGTTCAAGCAGGTCTCTCGCATGGTCACCGAAAGCCGCTCCGAGCGCGAGGAGTACCTTGACGAGGTCATATCCGTGCTGCGCGGCGAGATGGACAAGGTGAGCATCCAGGCGCAGATCATGGGCCGCCCCAAGCACCTGTACAGCATCTATCAGAAGATGGCGAAGAAGGGCAAGGGCTTCTCCGAGATCTACGACCTGATCGCCGTGCGCATCATCGTCAAGTCGGTGAAGGATTGCTACTCGGCGTTGGGCGCGGTGCACACGCTGTGGCACCCCATGCCCGGGCGGTTCAAAGACTACATCGCCATGCCGAAGTTCAACATGTACCAGAGCCTGCATACCACGGTCATCGGGCCCGCCGGCAGGCCGCTGGAGGTGCAGATCCGCACCGAGGAGATGCACCGCCAAAGCGAGTATGGCGTGGCAGCGCACTGGCGTTACAAGGAGAAGGGCGGCCGCGGTAGCAACGACTCCATGGACAAGCAGCTGGCCTGGCTGCGCGAGATGGTGGACTGGCAGGACGAGACGCACGATTCGCGCGAGTTCCTGAAGGACCTGAAGGTGGACCTGGCACCTACCGAGGTGTTCGTGTTCACGCCGAAGGGCGAGGCCATGAGCCTGCGCGCCGGCTCCACGCCCGTCGACTTCGCTTACGCCATCCACACCGAGGTGGGCAACCACTGCGTGGGTGCGAAGGTCAACGGCGCCATCGTGCCGCTGGCCTACGAGCTGCAGCTGGGCGACCGCGTGGAGATCCTCACGCAGAAGTCGGCAAGCCCCAGCCGCGACTGGCTCAACATCGTGAAGACGCCCAGCGCGCGCAACAAGATCCGCGCGTATTTCAGCAAGGTGACCCGCGCCGACGACCTGCTCAGCGGCCGCGACAAGCTAGCGCGCGAGATGCGCAAGCACGGCCTTGGCATCTCCAACACCCGCTCCGAGCGCGCGCTGCGCACCGTCGCCGAGCACCTGGGCTACAAGGATGCCGACGACATGCTGGTCAACATCGGCACCAGCAAGGAGAGCGTGCAAAGCGTTGCCAACCGCCTGCTCGCCGAGCTGGGCCGCAAGGGCGACCAGCAGCCCGACCCGCTGAACCTGGGCATGGCGGCCATGACCACCGGCAAGCTGCCGCCCATGCTCACGCTGGTGAACAAGCCGAAGAAGCACGAGACGAAAAGCTCCAACGGCGTGGTGGTGGAAGGCGTGGAAGGCGCGCTCGTGCGCCTGTCGCGCTGCTGCAACCCCGTGCCGGGCGATGACATCATCGGCTTCGTCACGCGCGGCCGCGGCGTGTCGGTGCACCGTCGCGACTGCCCGAACGCCAAGGAGCTCATGGCCCAGCCCGAGCGCATCATGAAGGTGCATTGGGAAAGCGACCTGCCGAAGAACACGTCGTTTAAAGTGGAAGTCTACATCGAGGCGCTCGATCGCCTGCAGCTGCTCTCCGACGTCGTGCTCGTGCTGTCGGGCATGGGCGCCAACGTGCTGTCGTCGAACACGGTGTCGCACCGCGACGGCATGGCCGAGATGCGCTTTCTGTTCCAGGTCAGCGACATCACGCACATTGATATCATCCTCGGCAAGCTCAAGGCGCTCGAGGGCGTGTTCGATGCACGCCGCATGGTGCCGAAGGTGGGCGGAGGAAAGGATTCCGCGCAGCTGTAGCAAGGGCGCGGCAGAATCGCCGCCTCGGGGTTCCGGCGGCGGGTTTCACGTGCCGGCTCGTTGGGGAAAGGGGCGTTTCAGCGAGGGGCTCCTTCCGTTGCAAGGTAAAGGAGGGGCGGCGCGCCCGTCCTTGACGTACGAAGACAATGATTCAGGAGGTTGAACATGGCATATAAGGTGAAGGGGACGTGCGTTGACGCAGCGTTCCTGGTTCTGGGCGGGTATCAGACCAACGTCTACGTCGTGTCGGACGGCTCCGCCACCTTCGTGGTGGACCCCGCAAGCGATGCGAAGAAGATCGTGGCGGCTTTGGGCGGGCGCAAGCTCGACGCCATCGTGCTGACGCATCGCCATTCCGACCACGTGGGGGCTGCCGCCGAGCTGCGCAGCCTCACGGGCGCCACCGTCATCGCGTCGGCCATCGACGCCGATATGATCTGCGGCGACAAGCCCGTGCCGCGTGATGACCATCAGTTCCCCGTCTGCCCGGTCGACCAGCGCGTCAACCACGGCGACGTGGTGAAGATCGGCAACATGCCGTGGAAGGTCATCGGCACCCCCGGCCACACCGAGGGCAGCATGTGCCTGTTCCTGGACTCCTCGCTCACCGAGCGTCTTGACGCAAAACCGGTGCTGATCGCCGGCGACACGTTGTTCTTCGGCTCTATCGGCCGCACCGACTTCACCGGCGGCAGCATGTCGGCCATGCGCAAGTCGCTCAAGCGTCTGGCGGTCCTGCCCGACGACACGGTGGTCCTGCCCGGTCACGGCAACCTGACCACCATCGGCGGCGAGCGTCGCCGCGTGTTCGCCTTCTACGCATAAGGCGCGGCGGATTGGCCGCAGCTTTGCAAGCACAAGGCCCGGTGCCGCGGCGAAGAGCCGTCGGCGCCGGGCCTTCTTTATTCGGGCGCAGTTGCCGGGCGAACGCCTTGGACGCGATTGCTTTGGGCGCTGGCCCCGCTTCTCGCCGAAGGGGCGACCGTCTTGGGTGCTCGGCGCTTTCGACGTTTTTGCCTTGCATCGCATGAGAAAGGCCCGCGTGAGCGGGCCTTTCGCGTTTCTATGAGTTATGCGGGTTTGTGCTTACACGTTCTTCAGCATGATGGTGCTCATTACGTCGGCGGCAAGTTCGCATGCGTCGCAGCAGGCTTCCATGCTGTCGAACAGGTTCGTCCACACTTGCACGCGCATGGGGTTGTCGTAATCGTTCACGTGCAGGTCGCGGATGACCTTGGTGTAGAGCTGGTCGGCTTGCTCCTCGAGGTCGTGGACCTTCACGATGAGGTGCACGAAGTTCTTCGACTTCTTGAAGTTGCGGAAGTCGCACATGGCGTTGTCAAGCGCCTCGCAGCTGCCCTGGATTAGCTTTGCGAATTCAAGGGCCTGGTTATGCATGAAGTGGATGTCATACATGTAGAAGCGGAGCATGACGTCTTCGATGTCGTCGACGATGTCGTCGAGCGCTTGGCACATCTCGATGATGTCCTCGCGGTCGACGGGGGTGATGAAGTCGGTGGCGACCGTCTTGAAGATCTTGTGGTTGATCGTGTCGCCCTCGTGCTCGATCTCATGCGCCTTCTGCGTGTTCTCCTCGAGCGCGGATGCTTCCGTGAACTGCTCGATGGTCTCAACCAGCAACGCCGACTCGGCGACGGCAAGCTTCGAGTGCTGCTCGAATGCGCCGAAATAGTCGAACTTGTGCTTCCTGCCCATGGGGTCTCCTTCTAAGAACAAGTACCTACCACGTTCGCACGTGCGATTCCAAAGTGTAGCGCAAGTTAACGTGCGTGAAACGGGGAATCCACGGCGGTGTTGCGAAAGACGCGAACCGTCAACATCCCGTTATATTGGATGCCCCGTTTGCGCAACAGTTGGGGCGGATGCCCCAGCTGGCGGCGCAGTTGGGTGGGGGCTCCCGCCAGCCGGGGCGGATGGGGCGATGCTGTCCAATCGCGCGCTTTCGCTGGCGGGGCCGCTAGCGGACGAGTTGGATGTCTCGGTGGGCCGACGCGGCCGGATGCTTGGTTGGAGGCCGGCCGCGCATGCTTCCGCCGGCGGAAGCCCCGGCAGACGGGGCTGCGTGCGTCGGGCGTTGCCCGGGCGTGCGGGGCCCTTACGTCTCGCTTTCGGGGCGCGGGGGCTGATCGTCGCTTTCCGGATAGCAGCGGTTCTCGCCGTCGGTGCTGGTCACGCCGTTGCCCAAAGCGCTATCCGGCGACGATCCGTCGGCGGTGATGGGAGCCATGCCGCCGGTTGCGCCCGGGGAGGTGATGGGCGGCATGCTGCCGGTGACGCCCTTGGCGGTAACCGGCGGGATGGGGCCGGTGAGGCCGGTGGTCTGGGCGCGGAAGCCGGTGGGGCGGCGACGTGCGCGCACGCGGTTGGCCATGCGCTTGACCGGCTGCGCGACGGCCTGCGTGACCACGTCGGAGTAGTCGCGCGCCGGGCGGGTCCGCCAGCCGAAGGCCAGCGATGCGTAGCGGATGCCCATGACCAGCGCGACGCACGTGATGGCGGCATACTGGTCGAACAGGTGGTTCGATTTCATGACGGCGAACGCCAGCGCGCCGATGAGCGCCGCACTCACGTACACCGTGCCTGCTTGGAACGCCTCGGGTTCGCGGTTCATGCAGATGTCGCGCACGATGCCGCCGCCGTTGGCGGTGACGGTGCCCAGGATGACGGCGGGCACCAGGTCAAGGCCGGCGGAGAGCGCCTTGCCCGTGCCGATGATGGCCCACAGCGCAACCGATAGGTTATCCAGGAAGTCCATGAGCGGGTCGAAGTACGTCATGAGCTTGCCGAAGTAGAACACCACGATGCCGGCGGCGATGCAGGCGAGAATCAGGTTGGGCTTCTGAAAGGCGTAGATGCCGTAATCCTGCAGCAGGATGTCTCGCGTGATGCCGCCGGCCAGGCCGACCACGATGGCGATGCAGCAGACGCCGAAGATGTCGTATTTCGCCCGCACCGCGCTGAGCGCTCCGAAGATGGCGCCCGAAATGGTTGCGGCTAGCTCGAGCCAATAGGGGATAGCCAGGGCTACTTCCAGCATGAATACCCTTTCATATGGGAGTCGTTATACAAGATGAGGTTGCCGCCCGCTCCGATGCGGGCAAACGCGCGGGCGTGCAGGTTGCGCCGCGGACGGGCGGGCGGTTGCGTGCAGGGCATGCGGCGGCGCTATTCCACCGCCAGCACCTGGGCCTGCGTGGGTCGGCCGGAGAAGTCAAGCTCGCCGGTCAGCTCGCGCGTCCGTTCGGCGGTGAAGCCCGGTTGGTCGAAGGCGGCGATCAGGTTCTTCGCCTTGTACTGCGCCTGATCGTAGAGGTCCCAGAAGCCGGTGGTGCGCACGTCGCCGGTGAAGGGATTGGTCCAGGCGGCGTGCTCGTGGTTGTCGAACACGCTTTCGGCGGCGGCTACGGGGCGATGGCTCATGGACTGGTAGAACGAATGGGGGCGCGCCAGGCGCTCGACGCGGCCGATGAGGTCGCGCTTGATGCCGGTGGGCGACCAGAACAGGCGTTGCACCCGGCGGAACCCGTGCACCGACAGGCGGAACAGGTTGTGCGGGACCACTTCGCCGTACACGTTCAGGGCCAGGTAGGCGTACATCTTCGACACGGCGCCGAGTACCGCCTCGCTAGCGTGCAGGATCTCGCGCGAGGGGTTGAACGTGGCCACGGTGTCGCCGCGCTTGGCGAACAGCACCATCTCGTCGAGCTCGCTTTCGATGACGCCGTGCACCTCGCTGCCGTCATCGCGCGTCAGGTCCGGCTCGCCTGCATCGCACAGCGCGTGCTCGTGACAGTACACCAGCGGGTGCATGGTGGAATCGAGCGCGTAGTGGCAGAGGAATCCCAGCGCGTAGGCGCGTCCGATCGGCTTCTCCTCGGGGTCCAGGACGCCGAGGGAGTCCTTCAGCGCCGCCAAGAGCTCGGCGGGCTTGCGGCTGTGCATGGTGTTGCCCAGCTTATGGAACGCCGTGGAGCGGAAGTCGGCCACCGCGTAGAACAGCGGGTCGGGGCCTTGATTGCCCAGCAGGAACGCGTCGGCTTCGTCGCGCGATCCGCCGATGGTCTGGAACAGCGCGTCGTACACGTCGCGTCCGAAGAAATCATGGGTGATGATGGCTGGCATTCCGAGTCCCCGTTTCTCGTGTGGCTGACATTCATTTTACGTGGACGATTATAGCCATCATATACAATGGATTGCGCGCCGCTCGGCGGCGTTCAACGTACATGCACGATTCGGTGTTCGAAACCGTACGGGCCTGCGCGTCGGCGGGTTCCCGCGGGCGGCGCGGGCCTTGCCGATAGCAAGGAGCAGCCATGGGATTGGGCCTTCGCAGCCTGTCGAAACGCGAGCGCAGCTGGGTTTTGTACGACGTGGGAAACTCCGCGTACGTCATGTTGGCGGCAACGCTCATCCCCATCTATTTCTCGGCCATCGCCGAGCCTGGGTCGTCGGCCGTGGTGGCCTGGGGCTATGCGACTACGGTGGCATCGCTGGCGCTTGCCCTGCTCATGCCGTTTTTGGGCAGCCTGGCAGATTTGAAGGGCAACAAGAAGAAGTTCCTTGCGGGAACCATCGGCACGGGTGCGGTATCTCTCGCGGTCATGGGCGTGCCCGGCAACGCCATGGTGTTTTTGGCTATATACGTGTTCTCGTCGGTCATGCTCAACGCGTCGCTGGTGTTCTACGATGCGTTCCTGGTCGACGCCACCGAGCAGGAGCGTTACGACGAGGTTTCGTCCCAAGGCTATGCGTGGGGCTATATCGGCTCGTGCATCCCGTTCATCGCGTGCCTGGTCATCGTGCTGTTCGGCAGCAGCTTCGGCATCGGGCAGCTTGACGGCATCCGCATCTCGTTCGTCATCACCGCGGCGTGGTGGCTGGCCTTCTCCGTGCCGGTGCTGCGCGACGTGCACCAGACGCACTTCAAGGCGCGCGAGGCGCATCTGTTCCGCCACACGCTCAAGGGCCTGGCGGGCACGTGCAAGAAGATCGCCCGCGATAAGCGCCTGCTCATGTACATGCTGGCGTTCTTCTTCTACATCGACGGCGTGCACACCATCATCACCATGTCCACCAGCTACGGCACCGACCTGGGCATCGACTCCACACAGCTGGTGTTGGCGTTGCTGGTGACGCAGTTCGTGGCGTTCCCGTCGGCCATCGCCTACGGGCGTCTTGCCGGGCGCTTCGGCACTAAGCGCATGCTGCTGATCGCGGTGTTCGCGTACTTCTGCATCACGCTGTTCGCCGCGTTCTTCCTGCGCTCCGCCGCCGAGTTCTGGGTGCTGGCCGTGTGCGTGGGCCTGTTCCAGGGCGGCATCCAGGCGCTGTCGCGCAGCGAGTTCGGCAAGCTCATCCCGA
The DNA here is from genome assembly GCA_900550055.1 of uncultured Coriobacteriaceae bacterium. GTDB lineage: Bacteria > Actinomycetota > Coriobacteriia > Coriobacteriales > Eggerthellaceae > Senegalimassilia. The sequence continues at coordinate 52,897 of URQU01000006.1, forward strand.
AGGAGAACGCCAACGAGTACTACGGCTTCTTCGATATCTTCGGCAAGTACGCCACCATCATGGGCACGCTGCTGGTAAGCGTGTTCACCCAGCTCACGGGCTCAAGCAGCTACGGCGTCCTTAGCGTTGCCGTGCTGTTCATCGTCGGCTTCGTCCTGCTCTGGAAGATGCCGGAGAAGGCCGCCCGCTAGCGCGAGGGGCGGGGCGCGTGGGGCGAGGGCGTTGCCTCGTGTCCGCAGGCGCCTGCTGCCCAGTCGCCGCAGTTGCCGCCCGCTAGCCGTACTCGACGCGCATCCGCCCTTTTGCCCGGCGGTTTCGCTGCTCACATCGCTCTTTCCGCCCCTGCGCGTGCTATTGTGGCGGTTGCGGTTTTTCCGCATATGATGATTTGTTTTCGGCCGCTCGTGCGCTTGCGCGGGCGGCCGCCGCGCTGTGGGGGCGCGGGTGAAAGAGAGGGTGAGCCGCGCGGCGTGCGCATCCGGAAAGGGAAAGGGCGGAATGGAAGCGGCAATCGAGCGTTTCTTCAAGGTAGGCGAGCGCGGCAGCTCGTTGGGCACGGAGGTGATGGCGGGTCTGACCACCTTCCTGACCATGGCCTATATCGTGGCGGTCAACCCCGCCATGATGGAGGCGGCGGGCATTCCGTTCAATGCGGCGCTCACGGCGACGTGCTTCGGCGCAGCCGTCATGACGGCTGCCATGGGCCTGATCGCCAACCGGCCCATTGCGCTGGCATCGGGCATGGGCATCAACGCCATCGTGGCCTTCACGCTGTGCGGGTCGATGGGGCTCGACTGGCGCATCGCCATGGGCGTGGTGTTCCTGGAGGGCGTCATCATCCTGGTGCTGGTCATGCTGGGCCTGCGCGAGGCGGTCATGGACGCCATCCCCGTGGCGTTGCGCCAGGCCATCGGCATCGGCATCGGCCTGTTCGTGGCGTTCATCGGTCTGAAGGGCGGCGGCATCCTGGCGCCCGATTCCTCTACGCTCGTCACCATGGGCAGCCTGACCGAGCCTACGGCCGTGGTTTCCGTGGTCTCCATCGCGCTCGCCATCATATTGACGGTGCGCGGCACGAAGGGCGGCCTGCTCATCTCGATCGTGGTGGCCACCATCGTGGGTATCCCGCTCGGCGTCACGGCGCTGCCCACCGAGTTCGACTTCGTTCCCGACTTCAGCGCGCTGTGCGCCCCGTTCCAGCAGCTGCCCGACGGCAGCGGCCTGGCCATCGTGCAGGTGTTCGTGCAGCCCGTGCTGCTCATGTTCGTGTTCAGCCTGCTCATGAGCGACTTCTTCGACACCATGGGCACCATGATGGCGGTGGGCCAGCAGGGCGGCTTCGTCGACGAGGATGGCAACGTGGAGAACACGCGCGAGATCCTCATGGTGGACTCCGTGGGCGCCATCGTGGGCGGCTTCGTCGGCGCAAGCTCCATCACCTCGTTTGCCGAGTCCACCTCGGGCGCGGCGGCCGGCGCGCGCACGGGCCTGTCCAACATCGTGATCGCCCTGGCGTTTTTCGTCTGCGCGTTTTTGGCCCCCATCATCGGCATGGTGTCAAGCTCCGCAACCTGCGGCGCGCTGGTGGTCGTGGGCTACCTTATGATGAGCGACATCGGCAAGATCGACTGGGGAAGCCTTGAGGCGGCCATCCCCGCGTTCGTCACCATCATGGGCATCCCGTTCACCTATTCCATCACCAACGGCATAGGCTTCGGCTTCATCACCTACGTGGTGGTGAAGGTGACGCAGGGCCATTGGCGCGAGGTCAAGCCGCTCATGTGGATCGTGTCTGTGGCGTTTCTGCTCACGTTCGTCGCGTTCTCGTAGCGGACGGGCATTGCCTGGGTCGCAGGGCCTGGGCTGCGTGTGGCGAAGGGGGCGGCGAAGATCACGTGGCCTCCTCGCGTCTCGGACGGCGCCTGCCATCTGATCGCGCCTCCGGCCGGCGTTCGTCGTGCGCGTCTCGCGTTCCGAGCCCTCATCCGGCCCCCGGCTATCCCGCAAACCGATAATGCGCTGCCGTTCGGCCCGATATCGCCAGCTCGTCCATACGTTCGCTGTGAAAAAACAACCTCGCAACCATCGTCTGACGCGGTGGTTACGAGGTTGTTTGCTATAGTGGCAAACAATCGAAACCCCGTCCGAAAAAGGAAACGCATGTCGCTAATCGTATGCAAATTCGGGGGCACGTCCGTTGCAAGCCCCGAGCGCATCCAAATGGTTGCGAAGAAGCTGATCGCGAAAAAGCAGGCCGGCCATGACGTGGTCGCCGTGGTGTCCGCCATGGGCAAGACCACCGACGAGCTGGTGGGCCTGGCAGCCGCGCTCAACGACAACCCGCCGCTGCGCGAAATGGACCGTCTGCTCTCCACCGGCGAGCAGGTGTCCATGTCGCTTTTGGCCATGGCCATCGAGGCGCGTGGCTACAAGGCAATGAGCTTCACCGGCCGCCAGGCTGGCATTGAGACCGACAAGTTCCACAACAAGGCGAAGATCGTCATGGTGCACAGCGAGCGCGTGCGCGATGCGCTCGAGCGCGGCGCCATCGCCGTCGTCGCCGGCTTCCAGGGCGTTGACGCCGACGGCGACATCACCACGCTCGGCCGCGGCGGCTCCGACACCACGGCGGTGGCCGTGGCGCACGGCCTGAACGCCGACGTGTGCGAGATCTACTCCGACGTGGACGGCGTCTACACCGCCGACCCGCGCATCTGCCCGCGCGCGAAGAAGCTCGACGTCATCAACTACGATGATATGCTGGAGCTTTCCGGCTCCGGCGCCGGCGTCCTGCAGATGCGCGCCGTCGAGTTCGCCCGCAAGTACAACGTGGTCATCCATTCCCGCTCGGCGTTCTCCGACGCCGAGGGCACCTATGTCAAGGAGGAAACCGACATGATGGAGGAAGCCGTCATCACCGGCATCGCACACGACACGTCGGAAGTGAAGGTCACCATCCGCGGCGTGCCCGACATGTCCGGCGTGGCCGCCAAGCTGTTCAGCGCTTTGGCGGGCAACCAGGTGAGCGTGGATATGATCATCCAGAACGTGTCCGAGGACGGCATCACCGACATCAGCTTCACCTGCCCGGGTGCCGACCAGAAGCGCGCCTGCGAGACGGTGGAGCGCATCCTTCCCGACGTCAACGCGCGCGAATACGTGGTCGACGAGGATATCGCCAAGGTCAGCATCGTGGGCACGGGCATGAAGTCCAGCCCCGGCATCGCCGCCAAGGCGTTCCAGACCCTCGGCGAGCACAACATCAACATCCTGGCCATCTCCACGTCGCCCATCCGCCTGTCCGTGGTGGTCGACGGCGCCCAGACCGCTGCCGCGGTGCGCTGCCTGCATACGGCGTTCGGCCTGGACTCCGACAGCGTGTTCGAGGAAACGCAGCTGTCCGCGGAGGAGATCGCCGCGAAGATGAACAAGGGCAGGTAGCTGTAGCTCCGTCTGCCTGACGGCAGCCGGACTGCTCGACGTTGCGGCCGCCTGTGTGGCACTCCGCCTTCGCACGAGCCCAAGAGCTCGCGTACCAAGGCCTGTCATACGGTGGCAGTGCCGCTTGGAGCCGCGGGGGTGCGAAGCATCCCGCGGCTCCTTTCCCATTGCGCGCAGGCAGGGGCCGGCGCGCATCCCTTAAGGCAATATGGGGCGCAAAAGCACCCATCATTGACGATATATCAACCCGGAACGTGAACGAGGAGGACCTCATGGCTTGGACCAAAGTTATGCCGGCTAACCCGGTGGTTGCGGTTTGCGGCGCTACGGGCGCCGTCGGCAACGAGTTCTTGAATGTGCTGCACGACCTGGATTTCCCTGCGTCGAAGGTCATCGCGCTGGCTTCCGCGCGTTCCGCCGGTAAGAAGCTGCCGTTCAAGGGCTGCGGCCAGGTTCCCGCAGGCGAGCTGACCGTGCAGGAGATGACGCCCGAATCGTTCGAGGGCGTTGACATCGCGCTGTTCTCCGCCGGCGGCTCCGTGTCGAAGGCCATGCGCGAGGCCGTGGTCTCCCATGGCGCCGTCATGATCGACAACTCCAGCGCGTTCCGTATGGACGAGGACGTGCCGCTGGTAGTGCCCGAGGTGAACCCCGGCGACGTGAGCTGGCATAACGGCGTCATCGCCAACCCGAACTGCTCCACCATCCAGATGGTGGTCGCGCTCAAGCCGCTCTACGACCTGGCTCGCATCACCCGCGTGGTGGTCTCCACGTACCAGGCCGCGTCCGGCGCCGGCGCTCCGGCCATGGCCGAACTGTACGACCAGACGCGTGAGTTCCTGGACGGCAAGCCCGAGGACGAGCTGACCATCAAGGCGTTCAAGCACCGCATCGCGTTCAACACCATCCCCCACATCGACGTGTTCCTGGACGACGATTCCACGAAGGAAGAGTGGAAGATGGTCGCGGAAACGAAGAAGATCATGGGCGACGAGGGCGTGCAGGTGGCCGCCACCTGCGTGCGCGTGCCCGTGCTGCGCTGCCACGGCGAGTCCATCAACGTCGAGTTCGTCGGCGATGTGCCGCCCGAGGCCGCTCGCGAGGCGCTTGCTGCCGCGCCGGGCGTCACCGTCATGGACGACCCTGCCAACGACGTGTATCCCATGCCGGGCCTGCTGGCCGGCACGAACGACACCTACGTCGGCCGCATCCGCCGCGACCCCACGGTCAAGCACGGCCTGGCCATGTGGGTGGTTGCCGACCAGATCCGCAAGGGCGCTGCGCTCAACGCCGTGCAGATCGCCCGGCTGCTGCTTCCGCAGGAGTAAATCGCCTCGACAACGCAAAGGCCGAGAACTTCTTCTCGATGGTCAAGGCTGAGCTTTACTACGATCGGGAGGGAGCCGACCCCGATATCTTCGAGAGGGATTTGGAGGAGCTTATCGACTGGTATAGCAACGTGCGCATCAAGAGAAGCCTGGACGGAAGCAGCCCAGTCGAGTACAGGCTCAGCCGGGCCGCTTGATTCGCTTCTTTGCCGTTCAGGAAACGGGGTTCTCTGCAAAACTGGGACGGCTTAAATAAAGACTGCGCCACTAGGGACTGGCTCCGGAACTCCTCCGGGGTCAGTCCCTTCAGTTTAACCTGGCGACTCCGGGCGTTCCGGTGCGCCACATAGGCGTCGAGGCCCGCCCTGAAGGACTCGAAGCCGGGCGATGTCCTTCCCCTGAAGGACCCGAAGTCGGGCCACGTCCCCCCTGAAGGGCTCGAAGTCTTTCTCCAGCTCGCTCATATGCAGCCCTTCAGATCAACGCTTGCGATGCAATCCGAACCGAAGGCTGGCTAGACAGAACACTGATGGGGGCTGTACCATGCGGGTTGCTAGGTCCACGCGCTCGAGCCCATGCTCCTATTAGGTCATTGGCCGGCCTTGGTTGGGGCCGACGCGAGGCTCTTCGAGTTGAGGCCAGTCGCTGGAATCGACGGCAGTTCTTTAATGGGCCGTCGCGTCGGCTCATGCGCATTTTCGCCGATAACCCTCGTCGATAGCGCGATTCCCATTATCAGTGTCCTTCAAATGCCCGAAAACCTGATCGTCGGCGCCGTTGTCGAGGCAGTTTCCCTTGCGCGATGTGTGCAAAGGGGCAGTCGGTCGCACGGTCGGCGGCGCTTTCGCTTCTGCGCTAGGCGAACGGGTTATGCTGCTTGCACAAGGCGAATGGACTTTGTTGCTTGCGATGGACCGAGCGTGATCGGCTGTTGGCTGGCATTGGTCATGGCGGGTGCGAATAATCGTGCGTTTTGGCCGTCTGGGGACAAAATGAACGATTATTCGCATGTTCGGGGCCTCGCAAAGACGGTGTGAGACTCAAAATTGCAAACCATCGTCAAAAATGTCCAATTCCCTGACGCCCAGCGATGGTTTGAGGGTTTTTGGGACCTGCTGATTGCGAAAAATCGTTCGTTCTGTCCAAGGGCGGCCAAAATGAACGATTATTCGCAGTCGCGTTTGACTTTGCCTGCACGTGGGGAGCGCCGGTCTTGTCAAGGCGGTTGCTTGCATGCTGCTAAGAGAATTACGCTGGCGTTTGTTTCTGCGGGGCATGCTGCCAAGGGAATCGCGCCGGTCTTTGCTTCCGTAGGGCATGCTGCGGCGTTGCCCGTGCATCTCTTCTCGCCTCTTTTCAATTTGCCTCGCTGCAGCACGACGTCGCGGCTCCCCGTTTCTTGTGGGGCGGGGCGTTTGCTTGCGGGGCTGACGAGGTCTTTCGCTATAATGGGCCGCATGACTAAGAAACCGAAAAAGATACGCTTGGATGAGCTGCTGGTCGAGCAGGGGGTGTTCCCCGACGCCGGCACCGTGCTGCGCGCCGTTTTGGCGCACGAGGTGAAGGTGGACGACGTGTACGTCACCAGCGCGGCCATCAAGGTTGCGCCCGACGCCGATATCGTGGTGAAGGGCCGCAAGAAGTTCGTCTCGCGCGGCGGGCACAAGCTGCAGGGCGCGCTCGACGCGTTCGGCCAGGACGTCTCGGGCATGCGCTGCATGGATATCGGCAGTTCGACGGGCGGGTTCTCCGATTGCCTTCTGCAGGCGGGCGCCGGCAGTGTGGCGTGCGTGGACGTGAACTACGGACAGCTGGCGTGGAAGCTGCGCCAAGACCCGCGCGTGGAGGTGTTCGAGCGCACCAACATCAAGCTGGCCGATCCCGCCGAGCTGGGTGCGCCGTTCGATCTGCTGGTGGCCGACCTCAGCTTCATCGGCCTGGCAGCCCTGGCACCCACGTTCGCGCGTTTCGCGCAGGCGGGCACCATCTTCATCGGCCTGATCAAGCCCCAGTTCGAAAGCCAGCACGACGAAACCGACCACGGCATCGTGCGCGACGAGGCCGTGCGCCTGCGGACGGTCGACGAGGTGCGCGCGGCCTTGGAAGCCGCCGGCTTCGAATGCACGGGCGTTACCGAAAGCCCCATCACCGGCCACGAAGGCAACGTGGAGTACCTGGTGCGGGCGATTTTTCAGAGGTAGCAATTTGTCTACACGCGGTACACGGCGATGCCCGTGAAGTTGAATATGCGCTTGCCGTTGTCGTGTAACGCCACATATGCGCGGTCGGTCGTCCCGTCGTTGTTCACGATGGGCGCATAGTATTTGTGGCGATAGAGATGCGATGGATGCTTCATCTGACGTTCGTCGATAAGCGGCAGCTGATAGGCAACAAAGGGCGCCCCCGTGTTGCGCGGCGCGGCAAGGTTGCCCTCGCCTTCGCCGAACAGGATATCCGTGAGCGTATTCTTCTTGTCGTAATCAAGGTACATGTTGACCAGCTGATCTTGCGTGAGCACGCAATGACCTGCGGAATCTCTCATGAGCTGCTTTTGCGTCAGGCTGCCGTCCTTGGTCGTGCGCACGTTCGCGGCGTTGGCGGCGATTTGCACCTGATGCCCCGGCACCTGGTAGTAGCGGATGTTATCGGCCCGTTTCACCAGCTTTTGCGCGGTGGCCATCGCCGCAACCTCGTTGGCGACGCCCGTCGCGGTGCCGTCGGCATCGTCATCTTCGGCAAGCAAGTTCAGCGCCGTCTCGGGTAGCGTGGCGGTTCCGAACAGGCCCTTCCAAAAGCTCAACCACTCGGCAAGCTCGGTCTTCTTCTCGGGGTCGTCTTTGATGGCCAGGTAGTGCTCGTTGAGGCAAAACGTCGAATAGTTGACGAGCGCCATGAAGTTCGACAGCACTGAGCTTTGGAAGTTGGCGCGCATCTCGTATCCGTGGTGCTCCCACTTGTAGCTCAGCACCATGAGCTCGTCGAACGCGCCGAACAGGTTCTTGTTCGTGCCGGTGTAGCACTGCATAATCTCGTTGCCCAGGACGCCGGCCATGTCGTAAACGTATCTGCCGCACACCTGGTAGCGGGGGTTCGAGTATAGGTTCTCGGCGAACTCCTTGCGGCGGGCTTCCTTCTCGCTTCCATCGGGCAGCGCGTCGATGGATTCCACCATGCTGTTGAGCTTCGAGAGGTCCCATCGCATCTCGGCGGAGAACTTACTGAGGTAATTGTTCACCTGCAGGTAGCAGGCCTGCTTGTCGAATTGGGCTATGACCTGCGCGATCTTGCGCTCGATGTCGTCGAGCTGCCCTTGGATCTCGGTAAGCTTCGCAATGATCTGCGCCGATTCGTCGTTGCCGCCGAACACCAGCTCGAGCAGAGATGAGCTTCCGTACTCGAAGGCGCGCCCCGCCGTCTGCTCGCCGATGAATTTCAAGCCGGCGATCAACAGGTCGATGGCCTCGATCGCGACGTCGGCTTCGGGGGCAGGGTCTTCCGCGCCCAGCGCGACCACGTCTTGTTGGAAGTCCTCGGCGGGCTGATCATTGGATGACACGTCGGGCTCGCCGTCGTTTTCCAGGGGTTCCCCGGGCGTGAAGGACAGCAGGTTCTCGTCGTTATCATCGACGGACGTATCCTCCGTGTCGATGGTGGTGCCGCCTGCAGTCTCGTCTGCGTAGGCGGTTTGCGGGGCGAAGGGGTTGGTGGAGGCGGCGGTTGCGGAGGCGGTGCCGCTGCCGGCGGGCGCTTTCGCCTGCTGGATGGTTGCGGCGCCGGTCAGGGCGGCGATGGCGTCTTCCCAGGCGGCATCGTCGTTCGCGGCCTCGAGCAGCGTACCGTGGCGCTGCTCGGCGGCCCCTTCGTCGCCGGTGATGGTCACGTGCGCGCCGCCGGCTCCTTCGCCGGACACCTGGGCCTCGAAGGGCGCGTCGACGTCGCCCACGGAGCTGTTCGCGTTGATGACCAGGTCGGCGCACGAATCGCCCAGCGTGGCCCGTCCGATGCGCGCGCCGTTGTGTGCGACGGCGTCGCTTTTGCCGACGACGATGAGATGGTCGATCGACCCTTCGATATCGGCGGTCTTGATCGAGCCGAGGCTCAATACGCTGATGGTCGCGTCAGGTTGGATGGAAACGACGCCGTCGGAGTTCACGCCGTCGACGTTGAGCATGCGCAGCGTTCCCGTCACGATGACAGGGGACCCAAGCGGCGCCAACGTCAGGCAGCAGGGATCGGGGTTTTCGCCATCGCGATAGCAGAGCGCTATGGTGCCGTCGGCAAGGTTCGGGACCAGGGAAAGCGCCGCGCCCGAGAACGCGGTTCCCGCGGCGTCGCCGTTGATGAAGAAGCGCTGGCCATCTACGTGCAGCGTTACCTGGTCGGACTCGCCTGAGGAAGCGCCGCCTCCGTTGTTGTCCGCGCTGCATCCGAGCGAGGTGACGCCGGTGAAACCGAGCGCGCACGAGCCGATGAGCACGGCGGACGTTTTGATCATGGTGCGACGGGTGATGCCGTTCCCGGCGGGTCGAGCGTCGAAGCTTGCCATAGGGGCTCCTCCCCGAAGGTGAAAACGTTGCGCACATGATATGACATGCGCGATCGTTTTCGGAAGGGGTAGGCCCGCCTTTTTCGGCGGCGGATGGCGGTGGCTGGGTGGGCGCGAAGATGGGCGGCGCTGCTTTTGCCCGTTCGTTCGCGTTCCCCGGTGTTGGGCGTTGGCGGGCAGCGGTGGGCAGCGGCGGTTCGGACGCCCCCTCATGTTTCCACATTCGAACGATGCTGTTTCCAGCTGGTTAAGCACAGCGGCGGAAACGCTTGCGTAACACGCGGCCTGCACACTGGATGCGGGCCGCTTACGTTCTCCGGCGGCCTTATCATCCAGACGAAGGACCGCATATGAACGCTGAACTTACCGAACGAACCGAGGCAGTCCGCGAAACCGGGGCGGCCGCTGGCTTCACCGGCGCGCAATGCGCGAACGAAACGGCTGGTCGCGTGCATGCCGCACCCGCGGCAGCCGCAGCGCGCACGCCCGGCCTGTACCGATCCAGTTACGAACATGACGCGTGCGGCATCGGCGCGCTTGCCCACCTGAAGGGCCAGCGCAGCCACGCCATGCTCGACGACGCGCTTTCCGTGCTCGTGAACCTCGAACATCGCGGCGGCACCGGCCTGGAGCGCAACACCGGCGACGGCGCCGGCGTGCTGTTCCAGATCCCGCACCGCTTCTTCCGCAAGGAAGCCCAGAAGGAAGGCCAGCTGCTGCCCGACGAGGGCGATTACGGCGTGGCCATGCTCTTCTTCCCGCACGACGACCCCACGGGCGTGCGCGATGCGAAGCGCACGTTCGAGGAGGGCTGCGCGAAGTGCGGCATCCCGCTGATGTTCTGGCGTGAGGTGCCCGTCGACCCGCACGACCTCGGCTCCACCGCGCAAGCTTGCATGCCCACCATCTTGCAGGCGTTCTTGCGCCGCCCGGCCGACGTTGACGCAGGTCAGGCGTTCGAGCGCAAGCTGTACGTATGCCGCCGCACTATCGAGCGCGCCGCCGACGCCAACCCGGCGCTTGCGGGCAAGATCTTCTACGTGTGCTCCATGTCCTCCCGTACCATCGTATACAAGGGCATGTTGGTGGCCACGCAGATGCGCCGCTTCTTCACCGACCTCAACGACGCGGCGGTGGAGACCAGCCTGGCGCTTGTGCATTCGCGCTATTCCACGAACACCACGCCCAGCTGGGAGCGCGCGCATCCGAATCGCTACATCATCCACAACGGCGAGATCAACACGCTGCGCGGCAACATCAGCTGGACACGCGCTCGCGAGCCGAAGCTGTACAGCCCGGCGCTGGGCGATGACCTGCGACGGGTGCTGCCCATCATCAACCGCGAGGGCTCGGACTCGGCAATCCTCGACAACGTGCTGGAGTTCCTGACCATGAACGGCCGTCCGCTCGACCGCGCCGTCACCATGATGATCCCCGAGCCGTGGGACCACAACGACCGCATCTCCGACAAGCGCCGCGCCTACGACGCGTACCAGTCCATGCTCATGGAGCCGTGGGACGGCCCGGCGGCCATCGCGTTCACCGACGGCCGCATGCTCGGCGCGGCGCTCGACCGAAACGGCCTGCGCCCGGCGCGCTACTACGTCACCCGCGACGACTGGCTGATCCTGTCGTCGGAGGTGGGCACCATCGACGTCGACCCGGCAAACGTGCTGCAGGCCGGTTGCCTGGGCCCCGGCGAGATGCTCGAGGTGGACCCGGGCCAGGGCCGCGTCATCTGGAACGACGAGATCCGCAACCGTTACGCCAACGAGAAGCCGTACCGCGATTGGCTGGACGAGGAGACGCTGGCGGTCGACGATCTGGAGGCCCCGGCGCCCGGCAAGCTGCCCGCTGAGCGCGACGCGAACGTGGGTTTCACGCGCCGTTTGGCGAAGCTGGGCTACCGCTACGACGACGTGCAGGAGCTGGTGCGCCCCATGGCCGAGCAGGGCAAGGTGCCCCTGGCATCCATGGGCACCGACGCCCCGCTGGCGTGCCTGTCGAAGCGCCAGCGCAGCTTCTTCGATTACTTCAACCAGCTGTTCGCCCAGGTCACGAACCCGCCGATCGATGCGCTGCGCGAAAGCTTCGTCACCAGCAGCGTGCTGTACGTGGGCAACCACGGCAACATGCTCGAGGACTGCCGCGACACGTGCCGCCTGGTGCGCCTGGAAAGCCCCATGCTCACGCATGACGAGTTCGACCGCCTGTGCGCCATCGATCGCGTCGGCTTCAAGACGCAGCGCTTCGCGTGCGCTTATGACCGCGATGCCGCCGAGGGCGCGCTCGAGGAGGCGCTTACCGAGCTGTGCGTCGACGTCGAGCAGGCGGTGCGCGATGGCGTGAACCTGGTCGTGCTGACCGACCGCACGGCGGAAGGCGAAGTGCCCATCCCCAGCCTGCTGTCGCTGGCTGCCGTGCACAACCACCTGATCGCCGTGGGCCTGCGCACCGACGCCGACCTGATCGTCGAGACCGGCGACGCGATGCGCGCGCACGATTTCGCCTGCTTGGTGGGCTATTCCGCGTCGGGCATCTACCCGTATGCGGCGCACGAGTGCATCCGCGACCTGTGCGAGCGCGGCGAGATCTCGATCCCCGGCGATGAGGCCGTGGCCAACTACGACCGCGCCGTTGTGGCCGGCATCACCTCCATCATGTCGAAGATGGGCATCTCCACGATGCAGGGCTACCACAGCGCGCAGATCTTCGAGATCTTGGGCCTGGACGATTCCCTGGTGGAGAAGTATTTCACGCACACCTCCACGCGCATCGGCGGCCTGGATGCCGCCGGCGTGCAGCGCGAGCTCAACGAGCGCTACGACAGCGCCCTGGCACTGGAGAAGAGCCCCTCGCCCGAGCAGCTTCCCACGCTCGGCGTCACCGCGTGGCGCCCGCTTGGCGGCGAGGAGCACCTGATCAACCCGCAAACCATCTACCTGCTGCAACGCGCTTGCCGCGAGGGCGACTACGACCTGTTCCGCGAGTACAGCGCCGCGTGCCACGTGCCCGGGCGTGCGGTCACGCTGCGCGATCTCATGGACTTTGCGCCGACGCGCCAGCCGGTGCCGCTGGACGAGGTTGAACCCGCGAGCGAGATCGTCAAGCGCTTCAACACCGGCGCCATGAGCTATGGCTCCATCTCCAAGGAAGCGCACGAGTGCTTGGCAATCGCCATGAACCGTCTGGGCGGTCGCAGCAACACCGGCGAGGGCGGCGAGGACCCGGCGCGCGAGACGCCGCTTGCCAACGGCGACAGCAAATGCAGCGCCATCAAGCAGGTGGCGTCGGGCCGCTTCGGCGTGACCAGCCGTTACCTGTCGAGCGCCATCGAGATTCAAATCAAGATGGCCCAGGGCGCAAAACCCGGCGAAGGCGGCCACCTGCCCGGCAAGAAGGTGTACCCGTGGATCGCGGAGGTTCGCCGCTCCACGCCGGGCGTGGGCCTGATCTCCCCGCCGCCGCACCACGACATCTACTCCATCGAGGACCTGGCGGAGCTCATCTTCGACCTGAAGAACGCCAACCCCGATGCGCGCGTGTCCGTGAAGCTGTGCGCGCTGGCGGGCGTGGGCACCATCGCCACCGGTGTGGCGAAGGGCGGCGCCGACAAGATCACCATCGCCGGTCACAATGGCGGCACGGGCGCGGCCCCGCGCGACTCCATCTACCATGCGGGCATCCCGTTCGAGATCGGCCTGGCGGAAACCCAGCAGACGCTTTTGCGCAACGGCTTGCGCAGCCGCGTGGTCGTGGAGACCGACGGCAAGCTCATGTGCGGCCGCGACGTGGCCATGGCGGCCCTGCTCGGTGCCGAGGAGTTCGGCTTCGCCACTATGCCGCTGGTTGCCATGGGCTGCATGATGCAACGCGACTGCCAGCAGGACACCTGCCCGGTGGGCATTGCCACGCAGAACTGCAAGCTGCGCGGCTGTTTCGCCGGCAAGCCCGAGTACGTGGTGAACTTCATGATGTTCGTGGCCGAGGAGCTGCGCGAGATCATGGCCAAGTTGGGCTTCCGTACCGTCGACGAGATGGTCGGCCACCCCGAGTGCCTGCGCCAGGTGGAGGTGCCCGGCAACTGGAAGGCCAACGAGATGGACCTGTCCGACATGCTGGCGCCCGCGACCTGCGAGTTCGGCCGTGCCATCCCCGGCGCGGACGGTCGCCACTTCCTGCCGTCCATGGCGGCGGATTGCCAGCTTGACAAGTCGCTCGACGCCACGCTGTTCATCCCGTACACCGCAAGCGCGCGCGAGCACCTGAAGCCTATCCGCTTCCGTGCCGACATCGACAACGTGAACCGCTGCGTGGGCACCATGCTGGGCAGCCAGGTGACGCGTCAGCATCCCGAGGGCCTGCCCGAGGGGTCCATCACCGTGGACTGCGACGGCTCCGGCGGCCAGAGCTTCGGCGCGTTTCTGCCCCGCGGCGTGACGCTCAACATCACCGGCGATGCCAACGACTACTTCGGCAAGGGCCTCTCCGGCGGCATCCTGACGGTGCGCCCGCCTGAGACCGCAACGTACAAGTTCGACGAGAACGTGGTCATCGGCAATGTGGCGTTCTACGGCGCCACCAGCGGCAAGGGCTTCGTTAACGGCCTGTCCGGCCAGCGTTTCGCCGTGCGCAACTCCGGCGCCACCGTGGTGGTGGAGGGCGTGGGCAACCATGGCTGTGAGTACATGACCGGCGGCGTGGCGCTGATCTTGGGCGAGGTCGGGCCGAACTTCGCGGCCGGCATGTCCGGCGGCGTGGCCTACGTCTACGACAAGTTCGGCACGCTGGCCGCCAACTGCAACCAGGACATGGTTCGCCTGTGCGAGCCCTCCGCCGACGAGATCGAGCTGATCCGCGGCCTGATCGAGGAGCATGCCGAGCGCACGCAAAGCCCGCGCGGCATCAAGCTGCTGTACCAGTTCAACACGCTGAAGCGCCACTTCGTGAAGGTCATCCCGCGCGATTACGAGCGCGTGATGAACGTGGTGGCCGAGGCCGAGACGGCAGGCAAATCGCGCACCGATGCGCTGCAGATCGCATTCGATGCCATGACGGAAGGGAAGTAGGAGATGGGAAAGCCCGGAGCATTTTTGGAACACGGCCGCTGCGCCCACGGCCTGCGTCCCGTGCAAGAGCGAAGCCGCGATTTCGACGAGCTGTACGAGCCCGTGCCGGAGGAGCGGACGCGTGAGCAGGCAAGCCGTTGCATGGCATGCGGCGTGGCGTTTTGCCAGGTGGGAGCGCCGTTTGGGAAGGCAAGGCCTTCCGGTTGCCCGCTGCACAACCTGATCCCCGAGTGGAACGACCTGGTGTGGCGCGGCCAGTGGGAGCAGGCTGCCGAGCGCTTGGCGCTGACCAGCCCCATGCCCGAGTTCACCAGCCGCGTGTGCCCGGCCTTGTGCGAGGCGGCGTGCAACCTTGCCCGCAACGACGAGGCCGAGACCATCCACGACAACGAGCGCGCCATCTCCGATTGGCAGTGGGCCCACGGCGGGCCGCGCCGCTTTGAGCCGGCGGGGCCGGATGCGCCGAGCGTCGCCGTGGTAGGCTCGGGCCCGGCGGGCTTGGTAGCCGCGTGGGACTTGGCGCGTCGCGGGGCGCGCGTGTGCGTGGTCGAGCGCCATGACCGCGCCGGCGGCCTGCTCATGTACGGCATCCCGAACATGAAGCTGGACAAATCGGTGGTCAAGCGCCGCACCGACTTGATGGCTGAGCTGGGTATCGAGTTCCGTCTAGGCGTCGACGCGGCGGATGCCGATGTTGCCGCGGGGCTGGTGGCGGAGTTCGAAGCCGTGGTGGTTGCCGCGGGCGCCTGCAAGGCGCGCGGCGTGGGAGCGGAAGGCTTCGACGCCGGCGTTGCCGCGGGGGATGTGGTGTACGCGGTGGATTACCTGACCGAGCAGACGCGTGCCTTGCTCGAGGGCCGCAAGCCGGCCATCAGCGCCGAGGGCAAGGACGTGGTGGTCATCGGCGGCGGCGACACGGGCAACGACTGCATGGGCACCGCGGTGCGCCAGGGCGCGCGCACGGTTCGCCAGCTGGAATATGGCGCGCGTGCGCCGAAGGAGCGCGCGGCGTCGAACCTGTGGCCCGAATGGCCTAACGTGGCCAAGACCGATTACGGTCAGGAGGAAGCTATCGCGTTGCAGGGCGATGACCTGCGCGAATGGTGCGCCGATACGCAGAAGGTGCTGTTGGACGACGCCGGGCATGTGCGCGGTCTGCAGGTGCGCTCGTTCGACTGGTCCGCTGGCAAGCCCGAGCCTGTGGAAAGCTCCGAGCGCGAGGTCGATGCGCAGCTGGTGCTGGTGGCCTGCGGTTTCGCGGGTCCGGAAGGCGGCGTGTTCGATGCGTTCGGCGTGCCGCTGGCAACGCAGGGCCGTCCGCTTCCGGTGATGGCTGCCGGCGATTCGCATCGCGCTATGCGTGCCGCGGGCAAGGATGACGCCGCCGTGTACGTTGCCGGCGATGCCCGCACGGGCAGCAGCCTGGTGGTCAACGCCATGGCCGACGCCCTTAAGTGCGCAGCCGAGGTAGCTGGCGACCTGGGGTTGTAGGGAGCTGGCAGGGCGTAAGCCTGCCGGGCGTTGGGGGTCAAGTTGCGGGGAAGCGGGCGGTTTGCCCTGCTTCCCCGTTCGATGCCCATGCTGTGACGAAGTTAGCCGAATATCGGATGCATTATTGCGCTTCCCTGATTCGTGCAATAGCATATTCGGCTACTGTTAATCACAACGAAATCGGAGTCGCATGTCTCGTCGCCAAGCCACCTCACGCATCCTCTTCATCTGCCACGGCAACATCTGCAGGTCGACCATGTAATGGTGTATAAGTGCGGGTCAGAAGGGAATAGTTAGATTTCATAGGTAGTTCGTTGCGACGATTTTACAACAAACGATTCGAGTCCAAGCACGACAACGCGATAGCGAATTGCCTCAAGGTGATTTGAGTCGTATAACGCATCCCGACGTTTGAAGCGCGGGAGCTAATCGTGGCGATTTTGACGCAAAGGGTGGAGAGACTGCCTTGCCGATGCTACAATGACGGCACTAGCGAAGCCCGCTATGGTTTAAGTCACTCGGGCGGCGCGGATTGGTTGAGGGGTCGTAGTTCCAGCTACGGCCCTTCTTTGTTTCCTACCTTGCCACCTGCTTGCTGCTGTCTTACTTCCTATCGTCGAAATATCGCCACACCTCGAAGAGGAATGCCCCGATCGTGGCCAGGGCTGCAACGAGATAAATAGTCTGCTCGAACATAGGCTTCGCCTCCTTACGAAAGCGCCGCCCGCTACAGGCTTGCTAGTACCGTGGGTGGGATTATATCGGCTAATCACGAAGAGCGCTATGCAGGGCGGTCTACGATTCGGGCGAAGAAGGCAAAGAGGTTTGCTTCTCGAAGCAAAAGCGCTCATCAATCCAGAAAGCTGATCGCGATGAATATGACGCTGAAACTATGTATGCATTGATTCAGACGTGCGATCCTTCGCTGACCAAGGACGAAGTTCGCGCTATCGGGAGCGAAGTCATCGCCAAATACGAGTCGCTCGGTTCGGGCAAGGGAATGGGCCAAGCCTCAAAGAACGGAATCACCTATTCGCTAGCAAGCTCAAGCGGCCGGATCGTGAGCGCAAAAGTAGGGTAAAAAGCTGCACAAGAGAAAGAGCAACGCAGAATCGAGAAGGAGAGCAAAAGCGCCGGGAATTCGCAAATCGTTTATTGGGTGTCCGGGGGCAAGGTCTACCACACCACTCCGGATTGTCCGACGCTGAAGCGTTCGTCGGGAATCCATAGCGGGTCGATTTCCGCAAGCGGGAAAAGTCGGTGCTGTAAAGTTTGCGGTTAAGAGTTCTCGTGGCGTCCGCTTAATCGATGCGTAGGGCGGCGCTCTGGTTGGGCCGCCCTATGGTAAAGCACGCATGACACAACATTTCAGATACGCTTGCTGAAAGGGTTTGCCCCCGCTTCCCCGTTCGGTGCCTAAGCTGTGGCGAAGTTAGCCGAATATCGGATGCATTATTGCGCTTCCTTGATTCGTGCAATAGCATATTCAGCTACTGCTAATCACAATCGAATCGGAGTCGCATGTCTCGTCGTCAAGCCATCTCACGCATCCTCTTCATCTGCCACGGCAATATCTGCAGGTCGACCATGGCCCAGTTCGTGATGCAGGACCTGGTGAACAAGGCGGGGTTGGCCGACGTCCTGTTCGTCGATTCCGCCGCCACCACCAATGACGAGATCGGGCATCCGCCGCATCACGGCACGGTTGGCAAGCTCAAGCAGGTGGGCGTGCCGGTGCTGCCGCATCGCGCTCGCAAGGTTCGTGCCGACGAGTACGATGAGTGGAACCTGTTCGTGTACATGGACGACGAGAACGAGCGCCACCTGAGCCGTATCTTCGGAAGCGATCCGGAGACGAAATGCGTGCGTCTGCTCGCGTTCGCGCCCGGTGCGGGGCTGATTGGCGAGGACGGGAAAGCCCTTCCCGATGCGCAGGATTCGCGCACGATCGCGCAAGCCGGCGCGAACGCAGCCGACGTGGCCGACCCCTGGTTCACCGGCAACTTCGATGACACCTATCGCGACGTGCTGGTCGGCTGCAAAGGCCTCCTGACCTGGTGCCAAGCGCAATAACATACGCTCGTTAAACGGGGCCGCCGGCAGATATGCCAGCGGCCCCGCGAACGTTTTCGGGGAGAGCGGCGGGCGGCCTGACGGTTGGGGGACGTAGCGCTAAGTGTCCGAAAGCTTTCGGACACTTAGCGCTACGTCCCC